>DATHNI010000476.1:0-6651 GCA_035486135.1 Acetobacteraceae bacterium | reverse complement strand
GGTCCAGCAGAAGTTCCTGGAACACGCGGCGCTGCAATGCGGCTTCTGCACTCCCGGTCTCATCGTCGCCTCCAAGGCGCTGCTCGATGAGAACCCCAATCCGACCGAGGAGGAAGCGCGTTACTGGCTCGCCGGCAACCTCTGCCGGTGCACCGGATACGACAAGGTGATCCGTGCCGTCATGGACGCCGCCGAGGTAATGCGAGGGGAGAAGGTGGCATGAACTACGTATCAACCGATTTGAAAGTCGTCGGCACCCGGCCAATCCGTCCCGACGGCGTGGAGAAAGTCACCGGCCGCGCCCAGTTCGGCGCCGACATGAAGCTGGCGGGCATGCTGTGGGGCAAGGTGCTGCGCTCGCCGCACGCGCACGCTAACATCGTGTCGATCGACACTAGCAAGGCGGAGAAGCTGCCCGGCGTGCGCGCCGTGGTGACCCGCAAGGATTTTCCCCATATCCCGTCGGAAGAGGCGTTCGTCGGTGAAGGCCCGATGAACTTCCGCGACCTGGCGCGCAACTGCATGGCCTGGGAAAAGGCCCTGTACGAAGGCCACGCAGTCGCTGCGGTCGCCGCCACGACACAGGCGATCGCCGACGCGGCGATTGAACTGATCGAAGTGAAATACGAAGTGCTGCCCTACGTCATCGACGTCGAGGACGCGATGAAGGACGGCGCCCCAGTACTACACGACGATCTGTTCACCTCGGGCGTCGAGCCGAAGCCAACCAGGCCGTCGAACGTCGCCAAGATGTTGACCTTCAAGAAGGGCGACATCGAGGCAGGCTTCAAGGACGCCGATGTCGTCGTCGAGGGCTACTACACCACCCAGCCGGTGCACCAGGCCTATCTCGAGCCGCATGCCTGCCTGTGCAGCTACAACGCCGACGGCCAGGTGACGGTCTACAGCTCCAGCCAGGGCCATTTCATGGTCCGCGCGTATTGCGCCAAGCTGCTGGGCATCGACATCTCCAACATCCGCGCGGTGCCGCTGGAAATCGGCGGCGGCTTCGGCGGCAAGACGCTGGTCTATCTGGAGCCGGTGGCGATCGCGCTGTCAAAGAAGTCCGGCCGACCGGTGAAGATGCAGATGACGCGGGATGAGGTGTTCCGCGCGTCAGGTCCGACCTCCGGCGCGACGATCGAGGTGAAGCTCGGCGCGAAGAAGGATGGCACCATCGTCGCGGCGCAGCAGGTGCTGAAATACCAGGCCGGCGCGTTCCCGGGATCGCCGATCGGACCCGGCTGCATGTGCGGCCTGGCGATGTACGACATCCCGAATGTCGACGTCATCGGCTACGACGTGGTCAGCAACCGGCCAAAGGTCGCGGCGTATCGCGCTCCGGGTGCGCCGATCTCGTCCTTCGCGGTGGAAAGCGCGATGGACGACCTGGCGCGCAAGCTGAACATGGATCCCATCACGCTGCGAGAGAACAACGGGGCGCGCAACGGGACCAAGACGCATTACGGGCCGACGCATCAGAACATCGGCTTCCTCGCTACGCTGGAAGCGGCGAAGAACCATCCGCACTGGAAGGCCCCGCTGAAGGAAGGCCAGGGACGCGGCATCGCCTGCGGCTTCTGGTTCAACATCGGTGGCGAATCCACCGCCGGCTGCCACATCGCCGAGGACGGCTCGGTCGTGGCGACGTCGGGCAATCCGGATATCGGTGGGTCGCGCGCATCGATCGGCATGATGGTCGCGGAAGTGCTGGGGGTGCCGGCAGAGAAGGTGCGGACCATCATCCCCGACACGTCGGCGATCAACTTCAGCTTCCTGACCGGCGGCTCGCGGGTGACCTTCGCCACCGGCATGGCAGCGACCCAGGCGGCCGAGCGGACCGTGGAGGACCTGAAGAAGCGCGCCGCGCAGATCTGGGAAATTCCGGTCGATGCGGTGGAGTGGAAGGACGGCAAGGCGTATCCGGCGGGCTCCAACGCCGGCGCGTTCGAGCCGCTGGATCTTGCGTCGCTGGCGTTGAAGGCGGGCCGCACCGGCGGGCCGATCGGCAACGAGGTGTCGCTGAACGCGCAGGGCGCCGGCCCCGGCTTCGGCGTGCATATCTGCGACGTCGAGGTGGACAAGGAGACCGGCCGGGTGAACGTGCTGCGCTATACGGCGGTGCAGGATGTCGGCAAGGCGATCCACCCCAGCTACGTGGAAGGCCAGATCCAGGGCGGTGCGGCGCAGGGCATCGGCTGGGCACTGAACGAGGAGTACATCTACGACGGCAAGGGGAAGATGGATAACGCCGGCTTCCTCGACTACCGCTGCCCCGTAGCGTCCGACATGCCGATGATCGAGGCGGTGATGGTGGAGGTGCCGAACCCCCGCCATCCGTTCGGTGCCCGCGGCGTGGGTGAGGTGCCGATCGTGCCGCCGATGGCCGCGGTAGCGAACGCGATCCGCGGTGCCATCGGGTTGCGCATGCCGGACCTGCCGATGTCGCCGCCGAAGGTCCGCGCAGCACTGGACGCGTCAAAAACCTCTCCCGCGTAGCGGGTAGAGTGAGCCTGCCCCCGGGCTTGACTCGGGGGTCGAGGGTGAGGGTGCCGCGTGCCAAAAGTTCTTATCTCGGGTTCCGCCTGCCAGCGTTTCACCAACGGCAGGTCGGAACTCGAGGTTTCGGCGACCAACTTCCGCCGCCTGGTCCTCGAACTGGAAGAACGCTTCCCCGGCCTGGGCAAGCAGGTCGAGGAAGGCATGGCGGTGGCAATCGACGGCGAGATCTTCCAGGACGCCTATTCCGCGCAGTTCGGGCCGGACAGCGAGGTGGTGCTGATTCCGAAGATCGGCGGCGGGTAGCGAAACTTTACGGATGCGCCTGGGACACGCCTTAGCCAACCCAAGTCCCAGACCCGGACGTCAGCCCGCAGCGCCCAACGCCGGCGCTCCGATCACGTTGCTCAAATGGGTCGGCAAGCGCATTGGACCGGCCAACGCTCGTGCCAGTCGCCTCCACTGCCAGAACGAAGCCGTGGCGAACGTGACGAAGTGGTTCTGGTGTGGCAGGCTCGTGCCCGATGATCGAACAGGACGCGATCGCTGCCCGCCTCCGCGCCGCGCTGCCCAACCTTCGGCAGCGTTGGCCGATCCGTTCGCTCGCGCTGTTCGGCTCGGTGGTGCGAGACGAAGCGCGGGTCGACAGCGATCTGGACGTGCTGGTCGAGTTTGACCGGACAATCGACCTGTTCGCATTTCTGGAGTTGGAGGACGAACTCGCCCGGCTATCAGGCCGCCGCGTCGATCTGGTTTCGCGCGCAGCACTGAAGCATTACATCGGTCAACGGATACTCGCGGAAGCAGTCCCACTGTGACCCGGGAACGCGATTACCGGGACTTTCTCCAGGACCTCGTAAGTTCATGCCGCTCGATAATCGGGTTGGTCGAGGGCATGCCTTTCGATGACTACATGGCCGACGAGAAAACGCGCTTTGCCGTAATGCGCGGCTATGAGATCGGGGGCACGGCGGCGGTTGGCCGCGATCCGCGCCGATATTCGGCGGCTCAAGCAGCACCCCTGCCGCTGCCCAGTCGGCCAGCATCCAGGGGGGCGTGAGTTGCCCTGCGCCGGCGGCTACCGAGCGCTATATCGGGTGGCCCCCGACATCGGCCGCGACGAAACCGCCGGCGACGTGCGGGTGCTGCGGGTGTTCGGTCCGGGGCAGTCGCGCGATCGCCTTTGACTCAGCCATGAGCAGGTAAGGCAGCCAAGGCGAGGGCCGGCCGCCTCCGGATGACTATCGTCAACCCCCGGGCTTGTCCTCCCACGCAGCGATGCCATACCGTCCCGGCTCCTGCGCTCGCGCCACCCAACCGCGCAGCAGATCCAACGCCGCGGGAGAGCTTCGCGATGACCACGCCGGCGCGTCCGTACGGAGCGCATCCCACCGTCCTCCTGTATGACTGGGACAACACCCTGGTGGACGGCTGGGCCGCCGTCGCTGCCGCCCTGAACGCCGTGTTCGCGGACTTCAACATGCCATCCTGGACCTCCGAGGACACCAGGGCCCGCGCCCGCCTGTCCCTGCGCGAAAGCTTCCCCCCCATGTTCGGCGACCGCTGGGAACACGCGCGCGACCTATTCTATGCCAGCTTCCGGGACCAGCACCTGGACCACCTGCGGCCAATGCAGGGCGCAGCCGACGCCCTGGCAGCCGGGGCCCCATGGCCGCAGGGCGTGGTGTCCAACAAGGTCGGCAACTTCCTGCGCGCCGAAGTCGCACATCTCGGCTGGACGGACCATTTCCGCGCCGTGATCGGCGCCGGCGACGCCACTGCCGACAAACCGGACCCGGCGCCAATCCACCTCGCGCTGCAACAGCTCGGCTACCACGCCGATGCTTCCGTCTGGTACCTGGGGGATACCGCGCTCGACATGCAGACCGCCCGGGCCGCCGGAGTCACCGCAGTGCTGATTGGCGACGCCGGACACGATCTGGGGATTGCGCATGCGGCACCCGATATCCATTTCCCCTCGGCCCACGATCTCGCGACCCACCTGCGCGCGCTTGCGTGAAGGGGGAGCGCTGCTAGACTGAAACGCCTGCCCGGCAAGCGTGCCACGACCTGCCGGGAACGACGCCTAAATCATGAGTAACGGTAACGAGAAGAAGAAGGATGGTCGCCGTGGCCAACGAGAAATCGCAAAACGTTCAGGACGTGTTCCTGAACCATGTGCGAAAGAACAAGACACCGGTGACGGTGTTCCTGGTGAACGGTGTCAAGCTGCAGGGGATCATTACCTGGTTTGACAATTTTTCCGTTCTGCTGCGCCGGGACGGGCACACCCAGCTCGTCTACAAGCACGCCATCAGCACCGTGATGCCGGGCGCCCCGATCCAGCTCTTCGACGCCGCCAAGTCGGACATGCCGACCGGCGCGGTGCGAGAGAGGGAGATGAGTCCTGCCGATCACGGCGACTGAAGGCACGTCCGGCAGCAACCGCGTCTCGGGTAGCAGCCCGATCCGCGCCGCCATCGTCCTGCCCTGGGACCGCGGCGCCGGTCGTGCGTCCGAACGTGATCGCGCGAACGGCGACGCTCGCGGACCGGACGCTATCCGCGGCCGGGACGATGGGCGCGCCGCCGAGGCGCGGCTGGCCGAAGCGGTGGGCCTCGCCGCCTCGATCGGTCTCATCGTCGTGCATACCGCTATCCTCCCCCTGCGCATCCGCCGCCCGGCCACGCTGCTGGGCGAGGGGCAGGTTGCCACGCTCGGCCACGCCCTGGCGGAACAGAAGGTCACCGTCACAATCGTCGATGCGGCCCTGTCGCCGGTGCAGCAGCGCAACCTGGAGCGCGCCTGGTCCTGTAAGGTCATCGACCGCACCGGGCTGATCCTGGACATCTTCGGCGAGCGGGCCGCGACGAAGGAGGGCTCGCTCCAGGTGGAGCTGGCCCATCTGGAATACCAGCGATCCCGCCTGGTCCGGTCCTGGACCCACCTGGAACGCCAGCGCGGCGGTTTCGGCTTCCTCGGCGGCCCGGGCGAGACGCAGATCGAAGCCGACCGGCGGTTGATCGGCGAACGCATCGTCAGGCTGAAGAAAGAGCTGGAACAGGTGCGGCGGACGCGCGGATTGCACCGCTCCGCACGGCGGCGGGTGCCGTTCCCGGTGGTGGCGCTGGTAGGCTACACCAACGCCGGCAAATCCACCCTGTTCAATGCGCTGACCGGCGCCGAGGTGGCCGCGCGGGACCAGTTGTTCGCCACGCTCGATCCCACCATGCGCGGGCTGCGCCTGCCGTCCGGGCGGCGGATCATCCTGTCGGACACCGTCGGCTTCATCAGCGACCTGCCGCACGAGCTGGTGGAGGCGTTCCGCGCCACGCTGGAGGAGGTCGCCGAGGCCGACGTGATCCTGCACGTACGCGACGCGGCGCATCCGGAAACCGCCGCGCAGCGCGCCGACGTGCTGAAGGTGCTGGAGGAGATGGTGGCGGACGGCACGCTGGACGCCGCCTGGTCAGAGCATACGATCGAAGTGCTGAACAAGGCGGATCTGCTGGGCGGCGTAGAGCACGTGCCGGCTCGCCCCGGCGGCGTGCCGGTATCGGCGATCACCGGCGAGGGCCTGGATGCGCTGCGCGCCGCGATCGATGTGCGCATCTCCGCGGGGATGGAGGTGGCGGACTACGCGATCGCGCCGCAGGACGGGGCTCGGCTGGCCTGGTTGTACCAGCATGGCGAGATCGTCGATCGCGCCGACGACGAAACAGCCGTGCACGTGAAGGTTCGTCTGCTCCCCGCCGACCGGGCCCGCTTCGAAAATATCCTCGCCCACGAAGTGGGAGAGGACGGCGTGCGCTTGCACGCCAGGTGAGGGTGATCGGGTCGCCCCGAACCAGTTGCTTGCCGCGCGCTGCAGTACCGCGCGCTGGAGTGCGGCGCGGCCAAGTGCGGCGTGCCGACCCGGTCACCCTCACCCGCGGCGCTGCCCGCCTGGACCTCTCCCGCTGTCGCGGGAGCGGTTAATTCACACCCATGACCCGCAGCGACCTCGCCGCACTCGTCGCCATCCTGCGTGACGCCGCACGGGCAGAAATCCTGCCGCGCTTCCGGCACCTGGCGGCCGGCGCGGTGCGGCACAAGACCGGTCCGCTCGACCTCGTCACCGACGCGGACGAAGCCGCGGAAGGCTTCATCGCC
>DATHNI010000475.1:0-5427 GCA_035486135.1 Acetobacteraceae bacterium | reverse complement strand
CCGGTAGAAATCCGCTGTTCGCTGCCATTCTTAATCAAGCGGCTCAATAGGTCGCCGCAATCTCCTTCGCTGCCACCGATCCGGTTTCCGGCGCACCTTCCAGCATGCGGCGCATGCCCTGCCCGTTGGTGTGCCACCAGTCGTGCAGAATACGGACGTCCCAGCCGATGCAGAAATGCTTCACGCCCATCTCCAGGTAGGGGGCGGCATCCTTGATGTTGCCGAGTTCGACTCGCGGATGCAGGCCCTTTTTCAGCGCAGTCTCGATCGTCTTGCGTTCGGCTGCCTTGACGTCTGGGTGGTTGCGCTGGCCGGTGAGGCCGATGCTCATGGAATAGTCGGAGCCGCCGAACTGGACCATGTCGATGCCCTTGACCGACAGAATGGCGTCGAGGTCCTCGACGCACTCGCGCTTCTCGACCATGACGGCGATGACGACCTCATTGAGGGCGTCGACATAGGCGGGGGAGCCGCCGTCGCGCACGGTGCCGACGTCGCGCCGCATGCCGACGCCGAGGCGGCCACCCGTGCCGGGGGTCTCGGCGCGGACGGCGGCGACGCAGGCATGGGCGTCGGCGACGGTGCGCAGGTCAGCGAACAATATGCTCTGGAAGCCGGAGCCTATGGCGCGCATGGCCTGGTGGGTCCACTGCGTTTGCTCCACCTTGATCATGCCGGCGAGGTCCTTGAGTTCAAGGGCGCGGCCGAGGTTGTCGAGGTCGTGCATGTCGAAGGGGGAGTATTCGGCGGTGAACTCGACATAGTCATAGTGGCCGGTCTGGCCGACCAGCTCCACCAGTGTCGGCCAGGTCGACAGCAGATGCGTGCCGAGGGTGGGTTGATCGGCGTTCAGCAGCGCGCGGAAACGGTTTGGACGCATGGCCACGTTTTCCCTTCGTCGGGTGGTCCAGGGATCGTCAGCCTTTCGCGGCGAGTCCGCAAGATGCGGGGGACGTATCAGGGCAATCGCATTTGAGCAAAATCGCGACGCCGGGCACCGGATGGCGTCGAGCCGGGGGATAGGGTCGCAAAGTCAAGCGCTCGCGGGGAAATAACCGAATCAGCCGAGACGACGCACCGACCTCCCCCGCGTCATGGTGCGCGAAGGCGCGCCATCCACGACTTCTCTGCCCGCACCAAGGGAGGTCGTGGATGGTCCGCCTAGGCGGACAATGGCACCGAGGGCAGCATCCACGTTGGACCTGACGTAGTTATTCCTCGGCAGGCCCTAAGCAAGTAAAGTCAGGTCAGCAAGATTTTAACACAGAGATCGCCGAGAAGCTAAAACCGCAGAGCTGTGCCGAGAAAGGATAAAACCCGTCATCGAATAACGGGTCGGGCGAACCAACGTCATGTGATAATTCTCTCCGTGCAACTCTGTGGCTTTATCTTCTCCGTGGTCTCCGTGTTAAAGCCTTGCTTGCTTCAATCAGTTCGGGCCCGTCCGACGAAATTGCAGAAATTGAAACTCATGCTGCCCTGGCCACGCGGACTTCCACATGCAGCCCCGCCGCAGCGAACATATACACCAAGGTATCGAGGCCAAACAGCTCGATCTTGCCACGCATCAGATCGGACACTCGGAGTTGCGTAACGCCAAACAGCTTGGCGGCCTCGCTTTGGCTCACGCCCTCGCGAACGATGTGGTCCTTGAGCGCCATCATCAGTGCCGACCACAGTTTCATGTTTTCTGCCTTTACAGGCGTGTCCTCGATCGCGTCCCACACACTGGCAAAGCGCTTTCCGCTCATCGGATCATCTCCTTCACCAGCTCACGGTAACGCTCTGCCGCCAGGTCGATGCCGCTCGTTGCGTGCCCGAACCCCGAACGCGCCGGTAAACCGGATTTGCCCAACACACCCCGCGTCCCATACCCTCCGCCGAGGCACCAGGAGGACCCCGCCATGGAACAGGACGAGCTCGACGCCCGCCTCGGCTTCGCGCCAGATTTCGACGCGGCGATCCCCTACATGCAGCGCACGCGCGACTACTATAAGGCGATCGGCTACACCACGCCGTATCGCTGGGCACACCACATCGACGCGCCCTTCACGCCGCTGCGCACGCCGCTTGCCAAGGCGCGCATCGCCATCATCACCACCGCAGCGCCCTACCAGCCGGGCAAGGGCGACCAGGGTCCCGGCGCGGCGTACAATGGCGGCGCGAAGTTCTACCAGGTGTATTCAGGCGACACGGCGCACGACCACGACCTGCGCATCTCCCATATCGGCTACGACCGCGTCCACACCAGCGCCGAGGACAGCGGCACCTGGTTCCCCCTCCCTGCCCTGCGCCGCGCCATCGCCGCGGGCCGCATCGGCGCCGTCGCCCCCCGCTTCCACGGCGCGCCGACCAACCGCAGCCATCGCGTGACGATCGAAACCGACGCTCCGGATATCCTGCAACGCGTGCGCGACGACGGTGTGGACGCCGCCATCGTGGTGCCCAACTGTCCCGTCTGCCACCAGACCTGCAGCCTGGTCGCGCGCCACCTGGAGGCCAACGGCATCCCCACCGTGCTGATGGGCGCCGCCAAGGACATCGTCGAGCACGCCGCCGTCCCACGCTTCCTGTTCAGCGATTTCCCCCTCGGCAACAGCGCCGGCAAGCCGCACGACATCGCCTCGCAGGACCAGACGCTGGAACTTGCGTTGCGCGTGCTGGAAGCAGCACCTGGCCCGCGCACCACGATGCAGTCGCCGCTGCGGTGGTCCGCCGATGCGTCGTGGAAACTCGACTATCTCGACCTGGAGCGCATGCCGCCCGACGAACTCGCCCGCCGCCGCCGCGAGTTCGACGAGCAAAAGGCACGCGCTCGCCTGAACCGCGTCGAGCAAGCGGCATGACGCCGTGAAGCTGGCGGTCGCCGCGCTGGTCCGCAACGAGATCGATATCATCGGCGCGTTCCTTCAGCACCTCGATGCGCTGTTCGATTACGCGCTGCTGATGGACCACAACTCGATCGACGGCACCGACCGCGCGATCGCCGCCGCCTGCGCGCGCCGTGCCGGTTGGACGATGTGGCATATCGATGCCGTGGGCTACCACCAGAGCGCGTTCAGCAGCATGGCGGTGGCCCATCTGATGCAAAACACCGACGCCGATGTCGTCATGTTGCTCGACGCCGACGAGTTCATCAACGTGCCGGACCGCGCCAGCCTCGTCGAGGCGTTCAGCCGGTTGACCGACCCGGACAGCGTCGGATCCCTGGGGTGGCTGAACGCGGTGCCGGCGTTGCTCCATACGCGGACGATCTGTAAGGGGGACGAGATCTGGCTGCCGGCCACGGCCGGGCGCCTCGGCAAGGCGGCCATCCCGAGGCGGTACTGGCTACAGCACGCCTACGAAGCGCGCCTGGGGCTGGGCAACCACGCGCTGTATTACGAACCGGCCACCGTCGTCCCCTCGGTTCCCGTCGGGCAGATCGTCCACCTGCCAATCAGGTCCTACACCCAGATCAAAAGCAAAGTCCTTGCCGGCGTCTTTGCCGTCATGATGCAGGCGCCGCCGCAGCCGCTGCAATGCTGGCACTGGTACGACATCCTCTATCGGATCGGTGCCGGCACGTTGCGCGATGAGGACCTGGTCGGCATGGCCGTGCACTACAGCGTCAAGGATAGCCAGACCTCCAATCCCGTGGCATGGGCGGACCTGCTGGCCCGCGGCTACGCTCCGGCGCGGCTGGCTGTCGCGTTCGGACCGGCGCAGCCCGCCGTCACCGACCAATTGACGATCGACCCCACGCAACTCGTCGCCACCATCCTGCGCCGGTTCCAACTTGAGAACCTGCAAACCCACAAGCTGGTGCTGCAAGGCGATCGGCTGTCCTGCGTTCCGAAAGAGCAAGCCACATGACCCGACCCTTCACCGGCACTCGCGTCCTCGATTTCACCCAGGTCCTGGCTGGTCCCTTCGGCAGCTTCCAGCTCGCGCTTCTGGGTGCCGACGTGATCAAGGTGGAGCGCCGTGAGGGCGAGGACATGCGCCGCACGCCGCTGTCGCGCGAATGGGCGGATCGCGGCATGGCGCCGTCCTGGCTGGCAATCAACGGCAACAAGCGCAGCCTGACGCTCGATCTGCAAAAGCCGGCAGCGGTGGAGATCATCAAGCGCCTGGTCGCACGTGCCGACGTGGTGATGGAGAATTTCCGCGCCGGCGTGATGGACCGGCTCGGCATCGGTTACGCCGCGCTGTCGGAGATCAACCCTCGGCTGATCTATTGCGCGGTGTCGGGCTTCGGCCAGACCGGTCCGTACAGCAACGAGGCCGGTTATGACGGCAAGATCCAGGCGCTGTCGGGCATCATGTCGCTCACCGGTCACGCCGAGATGGGCCCAACCCGCGCCGGATTCGCGGTGTGCGACGTGCTGTCCGGCATGACCGCCGCCTTCGCCGTGTCGTCCGCACTGTTCCAACGCACGCATACCGGCAAGGGGCAGTTCGTCGATGTCTCCATGTTAGAGGCCAGCCTGGCTTTTCTCTCGACGCAGATTGCGGATTTCACGGTTGCCGGGCATCGGCAAGAGCAGTTTGGGAATCAGGCGATAAGCCGGAAGGTGACGGCGAATTTGTTTCGCGCCAAGGACAGCTACCTGTTGCTGGCGGTGAACAACGACAAGCAATACGAGGCGCTGATGCGCACGCTGGGCTGCGCCGGCGTGCTGGACGATCCGCGCTTTGCCGACTGGTTCCAGCGCAAGGAACACGAGGCGGCGCTGCGCGCCATCATCGAGGACGCGTTGGCCAGCGCCGATGCGAAGACGTGGGAGAAGCGGCTGAACGACGCCGGCGCGCCCTGCGCCAGCATCTGGCGCATCGAAGAGGTGATCGACCATCCGCAGATCGTCGCGCGCGAAGCGATGCAGAGCGCGGAAACGCCGTACGGGCCGGTGCGTCTGATGGGGTCCGGATTTCAGCTCGCGCATGGCGGCGGCCGGCTGGATTCCGCGCCGCCGGAACTGGGCGCGCACACCGACGAGGTGCTGGCGGAGGTGGGATACAGCGAAGGCGAGATCGCGGCGCTAAGGCAGGAGGGGATCATCTAACCTCTCTCCCGCGAAGTGGGAGAGGTTGGGTGAGGGTGATGCGTGCGGCACGCATCACCCTCATCTAACCTCCCCCGCGAAGCGGGAGAGGGACTCTAAGTCAGCTTTCCAGCGCGCGCTTCGCCACGTTCGCCAGATACTCCGCCGCGGCCGGCAGGATCGCATCGTTGAAATCGTAATTTGAATTGTGCAGCTCGCAGCCGCCTTCCGACGAGCCGTTGCCGATCCACACGAACGCCCCCGGCCGTTCCTGGAGATACCAGGCGAAATCCTCGCCGGTCATGGCCGGCGGCATGTCGCGCCGTAGCGGCAAACCCGCCGCGGCAGCCGCCTCCGCTGCCAGCTCACGCTCCGCCGGCGAGTTCTGCGTCACCGGGTTGCC
>DATHNI010000474.1:0-2715 GCA_035486135.1 Acetobacteraceae bacterium | reverse complement strand
GAGCCGACGCTCCAGGCTGCGGCGGGCGCGTTGCTGCTCCTCCCAGTCGAGCATCGGCGCCAGCCAGGGCTGGGTCACGACCTCGGACCAATGCGTCAGCAAACCATGCAGGTGCAGCGCCTCGGCGCGGGCGCGCAGGGTGTCGTTTTCAGTCTTCGGCAGGTGAGGCGTCGGAAGAGGCATCGTTACGCTCCTTCAGCTGGTCGTAGGTTTCGAGTGCATGTGGTTGCACCGTCGTGTCGCGCGCCTGCAGATGCGCCGGCAGCGCGACGCCGATCGTCGGTGGCTCACCGCGCTGCTCGCGCCGCCGAGCGAGAGCCAGACGCACGGCGGTCGGATGCGGCACATCCCGCTGCAGCGCCTCGAGGATGGCGGCCTGCATCTCGGCGGCGCTGGTCTGCGCCAGCAGGCGCATCAGGGCGGCGGTGATGGTGCCGAGATTGGCGCCGCGCTCGGCGGCGCGGATCAACAGGGTCTGGCTGGCCGGAACCGCGTGGACCAGGCGGTCGGTGGCTCGGTGCTGACGGGCGGCGCGCTTCTGCCGCATCAACGCCGCGACATGGTCAGCTTGTTCGATCTGCGCGCCACGGTCGTAGCTGCGCGGATGGCAGGCGAGCACCGCGCCGCCGTCGACGACGCGAACCTCATGCGGGTCGGCAAGCACCGTCAGCACGCGGCGAACGTGCGTGTGCGGCACCGAATAGTTGTTCAGATCGAAGCGGACATAGGGCGTCTTGCCGACCGAGACCGCGACGTGCTCGAGCAGCGGTGCCGGGTTGTCGGGCAGCGGCAGCAGGCGCGGCGCTTCCTCGGCAAATACCGCGCGGACGCTGCGTTTGAGGTCTTCGGGACAGCGCCGGTCGGCGGCCAGCCCGTTGCACCAGGCCTCGGCCTGGGCATTGAGATCATCGAGATGGGTGAACGTGCGAGCGGCGAAGAACGCATCACGTACGTAACGTATGGCTCTCTCCACGCGGCCTTTTTCGTTGCCGCGTGCAACCGCCACCGGGCGGGGTTCATAACGGTAGTGTCCGGCAAAGCCGAGCAGTGTCGGATGAAAGCGGATGGCAGTGCCGCGTCGTTCCAAGACCGCACTTTTCAGATTATCGTACAGTAGAACACGAGGTACACCCTGCCATGTCTCGAAGGCGGCGACGTGGCCGCGCAGGAAGTTCTCCATGCGAGCATCAAGGAAGAAACGCAGGAAGATCTGCCGCGAGTAGCTCAGCACCATGACGAACGCCATCAGCGGACGCCGTGCCCGGCCGATTTCGAGATGGCCGAAGTGTCCCCAGTCAACTTGTCCCTCTTCCCCGGGAAGCGTGCGCAGACGTAGATACGCCTCGGCTTTCGGGCGCGGCCGGTGACAGGCGATCAGATGGCGGAAGTGATCGGGGCTGCCGCGATAGCCGCGTTCGTAAGCCATGACATACAGCCGGCTGGCGGTCAGCGTCGGGAAGCTCTCCAGCGCCTGGTGGATGAACGGCAGATACGCGTCGATCTTTGACGGGCGCGGCGGCGGCCCGACCCGCGGCAGGCCGGCCTGCGCCAGCACTCGCCGCACCACGCTGTGATGGATGTGCAGCTGACGCGCGATGGTGCCAATCGTCCACTTCTCGGCGTGGTAGAAGCGCAGGATCTGTGCCTCGATGTCAGGCGGCGTCACCATGGTTGGGTCCCATCCGGTCGGGTCGCGCTACAGCCGGTCTCGGCGGTGACCACGGCGACGCAGAAACCCCTGGCGGACGAGTGGCGGGCACCGACGACCACACCAGTGACAGTGCGTGATCGTTCGCCGGGGCCGGTTCTCCGGGACAGCTGCGTCGCTCGCACTCACCGGCGAGCCAGGTGCCAGCAGATCATCGGGTGGCGGTGGGGGTGAACCCTGATGCGTCACTTTTTTGCCGCGTGCCCGGTAGCGGCCTTGTCGCGCGGCATGGCGGCGTCGCCCCGCATGACCACGCTGATAGCGCTGGCCGGCGCACTGGACCGTGCGGCGCCGGGCGCGCTGAGCGCAGTCCGCGGCACAATAAATCTGGCCACGGTCGCAGCAGCTGCAGATCATGACCTGTAGCCGGCAGCCCGCGCAGAGGAACAGCCGCCCTGACGCGGCCTCGGCATGGAACGCCAACACGCCTGGTGGACGAACGCCACGATTGCCAGGATATTGGCCCTGCATACGTGCCCGGCACGGTGTGGGGCACGGCGTCGAGCCTAACCGCCAAGTTCAGATCGGCGCCGTGCTTGCCTCTTGATACTGACAAGCCGACGACGGGTCAGCCCGCAGCGGTGTTCATCGGCGCACGTGTGGCAACCAACGCGACGCCATCACGCCATCAATCTTAGAAACATCTCCGGACGCATCGAATCTCGGGAGGCCGACGTCACTGCTGGCCGAGGCGTCTCGCGCCGGATAAAGGCGGGTCCGGCCAGCCATCGACATCCGCGAGATGTCGCGCATAAACCTGCAGCGCACGCAGCCGAAGCAACGCTGCGGGCAAGGGCGGAAAGACCATTCCACTTGTCATCATCCGGTCCAGGCGATTTCCGAGGTGCGCATCCATGTTACGGATAGAGACGGAGGCCCACTTCGTAGGGCCTTGCAATCGGAAAGCAGGACACGCCGGGGCCGAAAACCCCGACCTGGTCATGCCCGACCTCTGCACCGTTCCAAACGAAGCTTGGCCCCGGCTCGGTGAGAAAAACTATCCCAAC
>DATHNI010000473.1:0-3203 GCA_035486135.1 Acetobacteraceae bacterium | reverse complement strand
CCTCGCAGCGTCCCGCGACATTTTCGGGAACCTCACGGAACCTCCATGACCCCGGCGTGCCGGAACCGCCATTGCCGCTCGCTGGCCCTCGTTCCAGAGCATTTTCGCCCTGACTGGAAATGCACGAGCCCCCTGTCATTGCGAGGAGCGCAGCGGTCCCCGGGCTTGACCCGCGGACCGCTGCGCTCCTCGCAATGACAGGGGGCTTACGATTCCAATCAGCACGAAACTGCCCTAAACTTCCCGGCATGCAATCCGCGATCCGCCGCGTACTGTTCCTGCCGCTGCTGTTGTTCACGCTGCGCGCTGCGTGGGCCGATGCGTTGTGGCAGACGCTACCGCCCACCCCTCCCCCTGTGCCGGGCGAGCACACCGGCCACGCCAAGGTCAACGGCATCAGCCTGTACTATGCCACGATCGGCCGGGGACCGCCGGTGGTGCTGCTGCATGGCGGTCTGGCCAACTCGGATTATTGGGGGAACCAGGTCAGGGTGCTGCTGCCGCGCCATACCGTCATCCTGATGGACAGCCGCGGGCACGGCCGCAGCACGCGCGACTCGCGTCCCTACGGCTACGACCTGATGGCCGACGACGTGGCCGGCTTGCTGGACACGCTGCATATCCGTCGCGCCGACGTCGTGGGCTGGAGCGACGGAGCGATCCTCGGATTGGACCTGGCGATCCGCCATCCAGACCGCGTCGGCAAGATCTTCGCCTTCGCCGCCAACACCGTGACATCGGGCGTGCAGGAAGGCGTGGAGAAGAACCCAACCTTCGCCCGCTACATCGAGCGCGCCGGCCACGAATACGCCCGGCTGTCCGCCACGCCGACGCAGTACGACGAATTCGTCGCGCAGATCAGCAAGATGTGGAACACCGAGCCGAACTGGACCGACGCGCAGCTCCAGTCGATCAAGACACCGGTGCTGGTGGTGGATGGCGACCACGACGAGGCGATCAAACGCGCACACACCGAGTACATAGCCGCAACGATCCCGGGCGCCGGGCTGCTGATCCTGCCGAACGTCAGTCATTTCGCTTTCCTCCAGGACCCGGTACTGTTCGACGACGCGCTACTGCATTTCCTCGGGGACCGATAGCGTTCTATCCTGCGCAACCACGCGACAGAGGAGGAACCCATGCTGGCATTTGGCGCTGCGATGTTCTTTACCGACTATTCCATGACGCCGGCGGACCTCGGCGTCGCGCTGGAGCAGCGGGGGTTTGAGTCGGTGTGGGCGCCGGAGCACTCGCACATTCCGCTCAGCCGCAAGACGGCGCCGGCCGGGGGCGGCGAGCTTGCAAAAAAGTACTACGACACGATGGACCCGTTCGTGACTCTGACTGTCGCGGCGATCGCAACCAAGACGCTGAAGGTCGCCACCGGCGTGTGCCTGGTGGCACAGCGAGATCCGATCCAGACCGCCAAACTTGTCGCTTCGATCGATCAGGTCTCCGGCGGCCGTTTCCTATTCGGCATCGGCAACGGCTGGAACCAGGACGAGATGGAGGATCACGGCACCGTGTTCGCGTCGCGCCACAAGCTGGCGCGCGAGCGGGTCGAGGCGATGAAGGCGATCTGGACCCAGACCAAGCCGGAGTATCACGGCGAGTTCGTCAATTTCGATCCGATGATGACGTGGCCGAAGCCGGTGCAGAAGCCGCATCCGCCGGTGATTGTCGGCGGCGCGTTCCCATATTCGGCGCGCCGCGCCATCCGCTATGGGGACGGCTGGATTCCGCATGCGTCACGCGGCAGCTATGCCGAGATCGCCGACATGCTCCCGGAGTTTCGCAAGATGGCGACCGAGGCGGGACGCGATCCGGCGTCGATCGAGACGACCGTGTGGGGCCCCAAGCCCGATGCCGATCTGATGAAGCGCTACGAGGACCTCGGTGTGAAGCGCGTGGTGTTCAATCTGGAGTCGGAAAAGGCCGACACGGTCCTGCCGGTGGTGGATGCGTGGGAAGCGGTGATGCGGGCGACGAACAGGTAAGGGCGGTTGTTGCGCGCGGGCCGCGGTTGTTCGTTATTCCGCAAGCACAGTAGATTCACCACAAAGGCACGAAGGCATGAAGTTCTTATAATAATTCGATCGGTCTTCGGTGGCCGGGTACGTGCTGCATGTCTCGTTGTGCGACAAGGACTTTGTGCCTTCGTGCCTTTGTGGTGAATCTGCTTGCTTGCGGAAGCGCAAACCGCCGCCGAGCCCAACACCAGGGAGCAACCCATGCCCGGACCCTCACCTTTCGGCATCGCCATCCCGGATACGACGATCGCCGCCATCCACGCTCGCCTCCGCGACTTCGCCTGGGACGCCATGCCGGTGCTGGAAGAGCAAGGCGACCCATGGTCCGCCGGCGCCAGCATCCCATTCATGCGCGACCTCTGCGACTACTGGCTGAACCGCTTCGACTGGCGCGCGCAGGAAGCCGCGATCAACCGCTTCCCGCAGGTCATCGCTACCGTCGATGGCCAGGGCATCCATGTCTTGCACGAGCGAGGTTCAGGCTCGCATGACATCGCGCTGGTGCTGACGCATGGCTGGCCCGGCTCGGTTGTCGAGTTCCTCCGTGTCATCGACCGCTTCGCCCATCCGGAACGGTTCGGCGGCGCCGCCAAGGACGGTATCGACGTCGTGGTCCCTGCCCTGCCCGGTTTCGGTTTTTCCTCCCGCCCCATCGCACCGATCGGCCCGCGCGGCGTCGCCGCGCTATGGGACCGATTGCTGCGCGAGACGCTCGGCTACCCACGCTACATCGCGCAGGGCGGTGATTGGGGATCGATGGTCTCCGCAATGGCCGGACTGCACCACGGGCCAGCGCAGGGCGGCGGCTGCGTCGCGATCCACCTCAACATGCTGGGAACGCGCGGCGACGCCGGCCCGGAGAACGACGAGGAACGCGCGTTCGAGCAACGCTGCCTACCGTTCCTGCGCGACGGGTTTGCCTACGCCGAGACCCACCGCACCAGGCCGCAGACCCTGGCCTACGCCATGGCGGACAATCCGGTGGCCCAGGCGGCGTGGATCGTCGATAAGTTCCACGCATGGTCCGATCTGCGCGACGGCAGGGATTTGCGCGCCGTGCACAGCCTCGACACGCTGCTGACCAACCTGATGTTCTACGTAGCGACCGGCAACTTCGCCACCGCGACGTGGATCTATCGCGCCGCCCATACCGAAGGCGTGCGGCGGTTGCCG
>DATHNI010000472.1:0-19420 GCA_035486135.1 Acetobacteraceae bacterium | reverse complement strand
CGCTGTCGCCGCGACTGCTGGGGGGCGCCGCCATCATCGCCTGCAGCTTCGCGCGCATCCATGAGTCGAATTTGAAGAAGCAGGGATTGCTCGCGCTGACGTTCCAGGACGATGCCGATTACGACCGCATCCGCGAGGACGATCGGATCAGCCTGATTGGCCTGGCGGACCTGGCGGAAGGCCGGCCGGTTGCTTGCCGTATCGCCCATGCGGATGGAACGGAGGAAACGCTCACACTGCGGCACAGCTTCAGTGCGTCGCAGATCGAATGGTTCCGGGCCGGCGGAGCGTTGAACCTTGTGAGAGGCGCGTAGCCCCGCAAGACTGCTTCATTGTTGCGTGGAATTGCTCGCACTCCCTGTCGTCGCGAGTTGGCTACCGGCTGGCGGCGGCCGAGTCTCGCTGAATGAAACAGCGAAGTTGCCTCGCGAAGGATACTCCCCCTCCCCTTGAGGGAGGGGGTTGGGGGGAGGGGGCCGTGCGGCACGAACCCCTCCCCCGACCCCCTCCCTCAAGGGGAGGGGGAGTATCCTTCGCGCTACGGCCTTATTCCAACGCGGCAAACCCGCCTACGCCGGCAGGGTCACCGTGGCCTTCGCGCCGCCCGCGGGCCGGTTCGCCAGCACGACGTCCCCGCCATGCGCCCGCATGATGTTGCGTGCGATGGGCAACCCAAGCCCCACCCCGCCCGTCTCACGGTTGCGGCTAGGCTCGCCGCGATGGAACGGCTCGAACACGCGCTCCAGTTCGCCTGGCGGGATCCCCGGGCCATCATCCTCGATCTCGATCGCCAGCATCGCCCCGGCCGCACCGACCGACGCTGGCGGCAACAGCCGCACCCGCGCGCTGCCGCCGTACGTCACGGCGTTCGAGATCAGGTTGGTCAGCGCCCGTTTCAGCGACAGCGGCCGGGCGCGCACCGTCCAATGCGGCGGCCCCTCATACTCCAGGCGCGACGCCGACTCGGGCCGCGCATCGCCGGCCTCGTCGAGCAAGGTCCGCAGCAGCTCCGCCATGTCCAGCGCCGACACCGCCTCGCCGGTGCGCGCATCGCGCCCGAACGCCAGTGTGGCGGAGACCATCGCCTCCAGCTCCTCCAGGTCCGCCAGCACCTTGCCACGCTGTTCGTCGTCCTCGATGAACTCGGCGCGCAGCTTCAGGCGCGTGATCGGCGTGCGCAGGTCGTGGCCGATCGCGGTCAGCAGGTCGGTGCGGTCCTGCACGAAGCGGCGGATGCGTGCCGCCATGGTGTTGAACGCGGCGGCGGCCACGGCGACCTCGGTCGGGCCGTCCTCCGGCAGCGGCGGCGCGTTCACGTCGCGGCCTAGCGCCTCGGCCGCCTCGGCCAGCGTGCGCACCGGGGCGGTCAGCCGGCGCACCGACCACAGCGTCAGCCCGGCTGCCACCATCGTCATCATGACAAAGGCCGCCAGGAAGGTCGGCGAGTGCCACGGCCGCACCGGCTCCAGTTCCGCGGTGACGTTCAGCCATTGGCCGTCCGGCAGGCGCAACCCGACGACGACGCTGTGCCAGTCCGGACCGCCGAGGAACTGAAGCTCGCGCCAGCGCTGCGGCCCCGGCACGCCGACAAAATTCATGCTGACGCGGAACAGCCGCTGCATCGGAAATGGCATCGGCGGCAGATCGGTCACCGGCGGGTCCGCGCTGAGTTCGGCGTTCAGCGCCGGGCCGCGATGCAGCTCCGCCAGCACCTCCTGGCGCTGTTCCGGCGTCGTCAGCACGATGGTGCGATACAGCCCAACCACCCGCACGGCGAGGTTGCGCGCCTGCGCCAGCCGCTGCACGTCGATGCGATCCATCGCGTGGATGGCCAGCCCGGCACCCTGGACCAGGATCAGCCCCACCAGAAGAACGAACGCGGTCCGGGCGGCGAGGCTACGCGGCCAGAAGCGGCGGATCACGCGTGCTCTACCGTCGCCGCCAGCACGTAGCCGCCGCCCCGCACCGTCTTGATGAGCTGCGCGTTGCGGCCGTCATCCTCCAGCTTGCGGCGCAGCCGGGAGATGGCGACGTCGATCGCGCGGTCGAACGGCCCAGCCTGGCGGCCCCTGAGCAAATCGAGCAGCATGTCCCGGGTTAGCACACGGTTGGCGCGCTCGACCAGGGCGAGCAGCAGGTCGTATTCGCCGCCGGTGAGGGCGACTTCGACACCGTCGGGGTTAAGCAAACGGCGGCGGGCCGGTTCCAGGGTCCAGCCGGCGAATCGCAACGGGCGGCTGCCGCTGTCGTGGCGTGGGCCGGGAGCGTCCCCGGCGCGGCGCAGTACGGCCCGGATGCGGGCGAGCAACTCCCGCGGGTTGAACGGCTTGGGCACGTAGTCGTCGGCGCCCAGTTCCAGGCCGATGATGCGGTCGGTCTCCTCGCCCATGGCGGTAAGCATGACGATCGGCACGTCGGACTGGCTGCGCAGCCAGCGGGCGAAATCGAGGCCCGGCTCACCCGGCAGCATCAGGTCC
Source organism: Acetobacteraceae bacterium (assembly GCA_035486135.1). Classification (GTDB taxonomy): domain Bacteria; phylum Pseudomonadota; class Alphaproteobacteria; order Acetobacterales; family Acetobacteraceae; genus JASHVB01. Next base: position 16,943 of record DATHNI010000472.1, on the reverse strand, counting down.
AGCACGACGAGCTGGTAGTGGCCGTTCGCCCAGGCCCGGCGTGCGTCCCGCGAATCACGCACGGCGGTGACGCGGAGGCGGTGCTTCTCCAGGAACCGCGCGAGCAAGTCGCGGATTTCCCGGTCATCGTCCACCACCATGATGTGCGGTGCTTGGTCCATACGGTTACAATAAGCAGAATTTGCCCGTTGCGGCAGGGCACGTTGCAATCCGTTGCACTTCGTCGCGCATCCGGCGCAATGCGTTAAACGTCAGACGACTATCTTCGACCCTACGCCCGCTTCTGGAGAACCAACAAATGCGGAATTCCCTGCTCGCGGCCGCCGTGGCTTTCGTGATTGGCGGTGCCACCGTCGGCAGCCTGATCAGCTATGCCCAGCCTGCTCCGCCGCCAGGCACGGGCGCTGGCCCGGCCATGGACGGCCGAGAGGGGCCGCATCCCGGGCCGATGGGGCCGATGGGTTGGATGCGGCGCTGGCATGAGCACCGCCGTCCGATCGCGCCGGGCACCTTCGCCCTGGTGTTTCGCCAGAAGGACCGCAACCTCAGCCCGGCTGACGTGCAGAAGGTCGTCGAGGGCTTCCTGCTGTGGCGCGGCAATCATACCTGGAAGGTGATCGATGTGGCGCCGGCGTCCGACGGTGCGATCGGGTTCGCGTTGGCGACGCAGGAGGGTTCGGTGATCGCGCGCTTCACCATGGACCCGCATACCGGGCGTCTCACCCGCGTGGGGTGAGACACGTTCCGTCGGGGGGATGCCGATGCGACGCCGGCATCGGCCCTCCCTGTGGTTCTTGGGACTAGCCGATCAACTCACCACGTGGCCGTACCGACCTGTTGGCCCGATGCCCTGAGCGTCGATGTCATCCCGGCCGACCCATCACGTCTCGTCGCCGTGCGGCAGCATCCAAAGCCGGTAGCTGCCGGTACTCAATCGCAAGGTGGATGCCTCGGCGACGTCGATCAGTTCCGACAGGCTGTCCAACAGCTCCGACAGGCCATAAGCAGCATACACGCTGATGGTCCGGTCGAAGCGGAAGTCGGGCCCGAACCGGATAGGGTCCACGCGCACCGCGGTCACCGTGAAGCGTGCTCCGCCAATCCTGGCCTCGCCACGCAGCAGGATCGTCGGATCCTCGGGCGGCCCTTCCTCCAGCAATCCCTCCGGCCATTGCGGCGCCGGGCAAGCGACAGTCATCGCGCCCTCCCTCGTTCCTGGCTATCGGGGATAAACCCCAATGCTGTTCGTGACCTCGTCGGCGACATGCTCCTTGGTGATTACCCCAACAACGTCGTCGGCGCGTGGCACCGCCCGGCTACGCACCACGACCGCCATGACGGCGTTGCGGCGCCGCAGCCTGGCGATGACGTCGAACATCATCGTATTGCTCCGCACGATGGTGAAATTCCGCTGTGCCAGCGCGCCCATTGCCACATCACCGGCCGACGCGCTCACGGTTCGCCGCAGTGCCGTGTTGACCCGCAGCACGCCGACGATCAGCCGACCGCGGGTGATCACGGCGTGGCACAGGCCACCCGTGCCCTCCGTCCGGCAGAGGAAGTCGGCGAAGCTCGAGCCCTCATCGACCGACAGGAAATCCTTGTCCATGACATCGCTGGCACGCCGCACCAGGAACATGTTGGCGTGCAGCGCCTGCGGGATTGCGTGGCCGCGCCGCGCCAGCTTCGCGGTATAGATGCTCTCGGGCGACAGCACCCGCCGCACGCCATAGCCGACCGCGACCGCCAATATCATCGGCAGGACGATGTCGTAGTCGCGCGTCATTTCGAAAATCATTGCCACCGCGGTCATCGCCGCGCCGGTGGAACTGCCGACCATCGCGCCCATGCCGACCATGGCGAACGCGGGCATGCTGATCGGCAGAAATGGAAACATGACGGAAGCCAAGCCGGCGAAGGCGCCGCCCAGCGTTGCTCCCATGAACAGCGAGGGCGAGAAAATGCCGCCCGATGAGCCGGATCCCAGGCTCACCGAGGTTGCGAACATCTTGCATGCGTAGAGCAACAGCAGGAACCAGGCGACGTTCAACTGGCTCGTCAGCGTGGCCTGGATGGCCGCGTAGCCGACACCCTCCACATAATAGTGGCCGGCCCAGCGCATCAGCACGTAGATCAGCACGCCGACCATCAGCATGCCCAGGGCATGCCGCAGGTAATCGCCTGGCACCTTCTCGAACAGGTCTTCCAGCCAGTGCAGGCCGCGAACAAAACCGGCCGCGGCCGCGCCGATCACCGCGCCGAGCACCGCGTAAAGCAGCAGGATCGCCGCACTTTTCCACTCGGCCGGCAGGGTGGCGAGATTGGCGGGGACATAGAATGCCGGCTTGGCACCGAAGAACAGCCGGCCGATGAAGGTTGCGGTGCCGGTCGCCAGTGCCACGGGCAGGAAGGAACTGACGCTGATCTCCGGCAGCATCAGCTCGACGGCGAACAGAACGCCGCCGATCGGCGTGTTGAAGGTGGCCGCGATGCCGGCCCCGGCCCCCGCGGCAACCAGGATGATGCGCTGCCCCACGGTCATGCGAATCACCTGGCCAAGCGTCGAGCCAAGTGCCGAGCCGATCTGGATAATCGGGCCCTCGCGTCCGACCGCCGCGCCGCTGCCGATCGCCAGGGCCGAAGCCAGCGATTTGGCAACCGCCACGATCGGCCGGATCACGCCGCGCTGGTAATAGATGGCGTCCATGACTTCCGGGACACCGTGGCCCCTCGCTTCCGGCGCGAACGTCTGGACGATGAAGGTCACCCCGACTGCGCCGACCACCGGCACCAGGATGACCAAGGCTCCCCAGGGTGACATCGGCGTGAACACGCTCGTGTCGTAGTTGAATGATACCTGACCCAGGAACAGCAGGTTGTGCACGAAACCGATCAGTGCACGGAACACCACGGCGCCGAAGCCGGTCACCACGCCGACACCCAGCGCGAGACCGGACAGGAACACCAGCGGCATCCGCCGCGCCTCGTCCGCCGCCGCGAACTGACGGGATGGCGACAAAGCGGGAGACGGAGCCGGCGCTTCCAGATCGAGTCGATCGTTCATCGGCGCGTTCCGATGCGATGCCCGCTATTCATTGCCGGGCTCTCGCCGCGGCGCAAGCGCGGTCAGGCGATTAGCAAAACGCTATCGGTAACTTTAACAACATGCCGCATGACAATCGTCAAAACCTGCACAGGGGTCAGCAAGCAGGGCGACATGTTGAAGTGTCTCAGGACGCGGCTGAGAAGTGTGTCAGGAGGCGGCTGAGATCGTCAGGCCCGACCCGTCATCGCGAAAAGCGCAGCGGTCCCCCGGCTTGACCCGAAGAAGCAAAATCCTCGCCTGACGTGCCCGCTTCAGTCGGGTGATCGCTTCGCCGGGTCAGGTCCGACGCCGGCTACGCTCCCGGCAGCGACGGATCGAGCCGGTGTTTCTGCTCGCGGCGAGATCGCTCATCCTACATTTGCACCACGGAATCCAACTCGAACGCCACCTGGCCTGTCGGGTTCTCACCGATCCGGACGGTCGTCTTGGTCGGAAAGTGGTACGGCGGGACCGGCAGGTTGTACGGCGCGGGCACGCCCGAATAGACCCGCCCCGCCAGGTCGTATTTCGAGCCATGGCACGGACAGAAATAACCACCCAGCCAATTCGGCGCCGGCGTCGAGGGATCCGGCTGCGGCATGTACGACGGCAGGCAGCCGAGATGTGTGCAGATGCCCACCAGCACGGCGAATTCCGGTTCGATGGAGCGGTGCCAGTTCTCCGCATAAGGCGGCTGCTGGTGCACCGAGGATTCCGGATCGCTCAGCTTGCCGACCAGCGCCGGGTCCTGCAGCGTCTTCAGCGCGGCCGGCGTGCGATGGACGATCAGGATGGGCGTGCCGCGCCAGCGCACGATCACCTGCTGGCCTGCCGCGATCTTGCTGAGATCGATATCCATCGGCGCACCCGCGGCGATGACGTCCGCCGCTGGGTTCATCGTATCGATCAAAGACCACGCGAATGCCGCGCCGCCGATCGCCGCGGTGGCCACGGTCACCAGCTTAAGAAAATCCCGCCGCGGCACATCGTGCCCGGCCGCCATCGTGTCAGCAGACATGACCCCAATGAAGGGCACCTCAGACTGTCGGCCCGGTGACGGATCGATGATCTTTCCGTCACCCGATTGCGCAGCGAAACGGCATACCACCATGACCCCGGTACGGGGCGAGGGCAGGGCAGTCTCACGTTTCCGCGAAGGCGTCCGGTGCGCGCACGACTCCGCGCGCTTCCAGTGCCTGGGCGACGCGCAGTGCCGCCGCCTCGCGCCATGGCGCGGCGATGAGCTGCACTGCGATCGGCAGGCCTCCGGGAAGCGGCACCGGCACCGCGACGACCGGCAGCCCGATGAACGAGATCGGCTGCGTGTAGATACCGATATTCGGCCGTACCGGCATTTCCAGGCCATTCAGCACGAAGGTCTTCTGCCCGATCAGCGGCGCAACGCAGGGCGTGGCCGGGGCCAGGATCACATCGACCTCGTCGAACAGCCGCAGCACGGCATCGCGATACCAGCGGCGGAATTTCTGCGCCTGGGTCACGATCGCGGCCGGGATGAGCGCGCCGGCGATCAGCCGGTCGCGCACGTCGGGATCGAAGTCTGCCGCCCGCGTGCGCAGCCGTGCCAGGTGCAGCGCCGCGCCCTCGCTGGCGGTGATCACATAGGCCGCCGCCCGCGCGCGCGCCGCCTCGGGCACAGCGATCTCCTGCGTCGCGCCCAGCGCCGTGGCAACGGTGTCGAGCGCCGCCAACGCCTCCGCGGACGCACCGGCGCGGAAATGCCCGCCGGCACGCGCGATGCGCAGGCCGGCGACGCCGTCATGCAGCGTCGGCGTCACTGGTTCCGGTGCTCGGTCCGTGCAGGCGGGGTCATGCGGGTCGGGCCCCTGCATGGCGTCGTAGGCCAGCGCCAGGTCCGCGGTGCAACGTGCCAGGGGGCCGAGATGGTCCAGGCTGGCGACGAACGGAAAGCTGCCGGCGCGGGACAGCCGGCCGAAGGTCGGCTTCAGTCCGAACACGCCGCAGAACGACGCCGGCACGCGGATCGAGCCGTTGGTGTCGGACCCCAGCGCGATCGGCACCAGCGCACCGCCGACCGCGGCCCCCGAGCCGCCAGACGAACCACCGCTCATGTGCGCAGTGTTGTGCGGATTGCGCGATGGCCCGTCATGCGCGTTCTCGCCGGTAAAGTCGTAGGCGTACTCGCCCATGTTCAGCGCACCGACCAGGACGGCGCCGGCGGCCTCCAGCCGTGTGACCAGCGTTGCATCCGCCGCGGCGGGTGGGCGATCGCGGTTGATGCGGGAGCCGGCGAGCGTCGGCAGGCCGGCGACGTCGATCAGGTTCTTCACCGCGAACGGCACGCCGGCGAGTGGACCGGCCGGCTGCCCTGCGGATAATGCGGCATCGATCGAAGCGGCGGTGGCAAGCGCGCGTTCCGCAGTGACGGTGGTGAAGGCGTTCAGCGCCGGGTTGCGTGCGGCAATGCGCTGCAGTGCCTGCGTCACGACATCGGTCGCGCGCCGCCGCCCGGCCGCAACGTCAGTGGCGATGCGCGCGGCGGTCATCGGCCCTCCCTATGCGTCATGGCCGGTGACTCCCCCCGTGTCATGGCCGGCGAAGGCCGGCCATCCACGACTTTGCTGCGTGCAACGAAGGAAAGTCGTGGATGGCCGGCCTTCGCCGGCCATGACACGTTCCGCCATGACACGTTCCGCCACGACACATCCCGCCACGACACATCCCGCCATGACACGTCCGGCCATGCCGCGTGACGTCTCACGCGGAGAACACCGGTGCCGGATCAGCCTCGTCCGGCAACGGGAAGTCGAGCACGACGCCGGCGAGGGCGAACGATACCTCGAGGTGTTGCCGGATCCCGTCCTGCCATTCCGGCCGCACGGGAATGCCAAGCAACCTTGTGCCGGCGGCGATATAAGCGTCGAGGTCCATCGGGCCGTTCATGCGGTGGTCTCCTCGCCGGCCTGCAACCACGCACGCCAGCCGCCAAATCGCGTGATGTCGGGCGCGCCGGCCACGCCGGCCGCTTCCGCAATGAAGCCGAGACAGGGACCGTCCTGCAACTCCACCGCACCGAAGCCGAGCGGTGGCGGGACCTGTGCCAGAAGCGCCCCGATGGCGGCAGTCGGCAGCGCCCAGACCTCGCCGCTGATCGCAGCGCCGTCCGCGGCGCGCAGCATGCCCGGGCGATTGCCCAGGGCGTAGAGGCGATACGCCGGTGCCGTGGACGCAACGCGGAGAAAACGGCCACCCAGCGCGGCGATCTGATGGTTGAGCCTGAGGCCGCTCATATGCGCGCCGATGCAGAACAGCGCCGTCTCGCCGGGTGCGAGCGGATCGGGTCCGGCGGCTTGCGGCAGCATCTGGCCGGTGGCACCGACCGTCGTGGCAAACGCGCGGTGCACGGCATCCGCCAGGCCAGCGAGGCGGCCTTCCGACCAGGCCGGCCCGAGCAATGTCACACCGGCCGGCAATCCGTCGGCGCCGAATCCTGCCGGCACCGCGAAACCGGCCAAGTCGCAGATGTTGACGAAGTTGGTGAACGTGCCGAGGTGCTTGTTCAGGCCGATCGGATCCCGCTGCACCGCCGCCAGCGTCGGACAGAGCGGCGCCGTCGGCAGCAGCAAGGCGTCGTAGGTCGAGAACAGTCGTTCCGCGGCACGCCTGGTTTCGGCCAGGCGATGGAAGGCATCGAACGCGTCCACGCTAAGGCGGGCGAAGCCGCTTTGCAGGATCTCCCGCGTCACCGGATGCAGGATCTCCGGCTGTTCCTCGACTACCAGCCGAAGTGCCGCGGTGCGCTCGGCGACCCACGGGCCGTCGTAAAGCAATCGGGCGATTGCCAGGAAGGGCGCGACGTCGATGATTTCTGCGCCGAGATACTGCGCGGCGGCCTGGTACAGCGTGGTGGTTGCCTCGTCGCACAGCTCCACCACGTCGGCCATCGCGACGCGCGCCTGCGCGGGCGGCGCGCCACGGCGCAAATGATCGAACGGGGGGCGCCGCGAATAGGCATCGCTGGGGTCGAAGCCGGCCATGATGCGCTGGACGGCCAATGCCTCGTCCACGCTGCGGGCGAACACCGACACGGTGTCGACGGACCGGCAGGCCGGCACGACGCCGCGTGTGGGCACGCTGCCGACCGTCGGCTTCAATCCGACGATGTTGCCGAAGGCAGCGGGCACGCGACCGGAACCGGCGGTATCCGTGCCCACGGCGAACGGCACGATGCCGGCCGCCACCGCACAGGCCGAGCCGGACGACGATCCGCCCGGAATGCGCGAAGGGTCGAACACGTTGCGTGGCGTGCCGTAGGGCGTGCGCGTGCCGACCAGGCCTGTCGCGAACTGGTCGAGGTTCGTCTTGCCAATCAGCACTGCGCCTGCGTCGAGCAAACGCTGCACGGCCGGTGCGGACGATTCGGCCATATAGGCGAACCCGGGACAGGCGGCGGTGGTCGGCAGCCCTGTGACGTCGATGTTGTCCTTTACCGCGAACGGCACGCCCCATAGCAGCCGGCCGCGCGGCCCGGCGGCCTGCAGCTTGCGTGCCTGTGCCAGCACGACGTCGTCCGGCACGCGGGTGATCCAGATCGCCGGGTCGGCATGTGCGCGGTCGGCGGCGAGCGCCGCCTCGGCCGCTTCGACCGGGGTCATCGCGTCAGGTCGATTTTCGGAACGACTCCCCCTCCGCTTCGCGGCCCAAGCCCTCAAGGGGAGGGGGAGTCATTGCTCCAACGCGTCGGGCTTCCTTCACGCCGCCTCCTTGACGTGATCGGCGTGCAGCAGCGCGGCTAGCCGGCGGCGGATCGCATTGAATTCCGGTGAGGACACGTCGCGCGGGCGCTCCAGTTCGATCGGCTCTTCGGCGACGATGCGGCCGGGACCGGGCGACATTACCACGACCCGGCCGGCCAGGAAGATCGCTTCCTCCAGCGAGTGGGTCACGAACACGACCGACAATTCCGTGGCGCGCCAGATCGCCAGCAACTCGTCTTGCAGGCGCTCGCGCGTCATCGCGTCGAGCGCCCCGAACGGTTCGTCCATCAGCGCCAGATGCGCGTCGTTCGCCAACACGCGGGCGATGGCGACGCGCTGCTTCATGCCGCCGGAGAGTTGATGCGGATAGGCGCCGGCGAAGCGTTCCAGCCCCATCATGGCGATGAAGCGCTCGGCGATGCACGCGACCTCTGCCTTCTTCTTGCCTCTCTCCGCCGGGCCGAACGCAATGTTGCCGCGCACCGTCAGCCAGGGGAACAACCCGTAGTCCTGGAACACCATGCCGCGGTCCGGACCCGGGCCGGCCACCGGCGCGCCGCGCATCACCACCTCGCCCTCGGTCGCTCGCTCGAAGCCGGCGATCATGCGCAGCAAGGTGGACTTGCCGCAGCCGGAGGCGCCGATCAGGCAGACGAACTCGCCACGCTCGATGATCAGATTGGCGCCGCGCAACGCCTCAATGCCGCCGGGGTAGATTTTCGACGCGTTGCTGACGCGCAGCAGCGGTTCAACCATGCAGGGGGCTCCAGGCCAGCAGGCGGCGCCCGACCATCTGGATCGCCAGGTCGGACAGGAAGCCGGCGAGCCCGATGACCGCCATGCCGGAGATCACGATCTCGGTGCGGGAAAGCTGCCGCGCGTCCATGATCATCGCACCGAGGCCGGTCTGTACGCCGGTCATCTCGCCGACCACGATGACCACCCAGGCGAAGCCGAGGCCGACGCGGAGGCCGGTGAACATGCCGGGCAAGGAAGCGGGCAGGACCACCTTGGGGAACAGGCGCGCCGGGGAGACGCCGAGCATCTGTGCCGCCTCGAACAGGCGGGGCTCGACGCTGCGCACCGCGAATACGGTGTTGACCAGGATCGGATAGAACGCGCCGAGCGCCACCAGGAAGAAAGCCGAGCGCGGGCCGAGGCCGAAGATGATCATGGATAGCGGCAGCCAGGCGGTGACCGGGACCGGGCGGAGAAGCTGGAAGGTGGGTTCGAGCAATTCGCGCACGACGCGCAGCCGGCCGATCAGCATGCCGAGCGGCAGGGCGACAGCGGCGGCGAGCAAAAAGGCGCCGTAAACGCGGCTGGCGGAGGCGATTAGGTCGGTCAACAGCATCTGGCTGAATGCGTCGTCGTTGATGCCGCCGAAAGCGAGGTCCCACAGGGCGACGCCAACCGCCGCGGGAGGCGGGATCAGACCGTCGGGGCTGCTGCGCGTGCCAAGCCACCAGAGGAAGAGGAGAAGCAACGGCACGAGGCAAGCGCGGACGCGGCGGTTGCGCAAAACCTCTCCCGCTACGCGGGAGAGAGCCTGCCCCGGACTTGATCCGGGGTCGAGGCGCGAAGCGGCGAGCGTGAGGGCGATCGGGTCGCCCCGCTCTACCTCCACGCTGCGTGCCGGCCCGATCACCCTCACCCTACCCTCTCCCGCTTCGCGGGAGAGGGAGTCTGCCTCGCCGCTCATTATGCCCCCTGCGCCAGCGTGTCGGAGAAGCGCGTGTCGAAGAACGTGGTGAAATCCGGCAGCGTGCGGATCTGCTTCAGCTCCAGCATGTGGTCCGCATAGGTCTTGCCCTCGGCGACCATCTCCGGCGACATCCGCCAGTTCAGTTCGACATTTTTCACCGACAACGCCACCGCATCCGGCTTCATGCCGAGCTTCGCGACGGTCATCGCCGCCATCTCATCGGGGTGTGCCATGGCGTAGGTGCTGGCCTGCTTCTGCAAGGTCAGCACGATGCGCGCGAGGTCCGGCTTGTTCGCGAGCGTTTCGCGATGGGCGGCGAGGATCATGTTCAGGCTGCCCATCGGCGTCGAATACGGATACTCGACGATCTTGCCGATGCCGGTGGCGAGCGACAGGCCCGGCCCCGGTTCGGCGCCCACATAGGCATCCACGTCCCCGCGCTGGAGTGCCGCCGGCATCTCGCTGAACGATACGCGCACGGATTCGATGTCGTGGATGGTCATGCCTTCCATGTGCAGGCGTTCGAGGATGAACACTTCCTGCGTCGAGCCGGGCCAGATGGCGACGCGCTTGCCCTTGAGGTCCTTCAGGGTGCTGATCGGCGAATCCTTGCGCGCCACCACCGCCATGCCCTTGTTGCAGGACGAGCCGAACACCACCACCGGCTCATGCGCGGCGGCGCCGAGGATCGCCGCGGCGATGCCGAACGTGCCGAAGTCAACCGACCTGGTGACGACAGCCGATTTGCCGTCGGTGGGACTTTCGAACGGGATGATCTCGATGCGGTAGCCCGCCGGCACGAAGCGCTCGTAGAACCATGGCGTGATCGAGTGGATCAGCTTGAGCGCGCCAATGCGGATAGTGATGGTGTCGGCGTCGGCTGGACGCGCGCGCAGCACGACCCCGGCCATAATCGAGGGGGCGGCGAGGGCGGCGGCGAGGAAGCTGCGTCGGCTGCGGATCACGCGGTGTTCTCCTTTGCGGCGAAAGCTGCGGCGCGGTTTCATGCGGCTGGATCCGTCGAGCGTCGTGGGTGCCGCCCGACGGGGATGGCGCCGGCGCAGGCTGGCCGGGTTTCCCGGACCGGCCATGCAGCCGCATCGGGGTGCGCACAGGCCGGGAGCAAAATCGGGTCGGCAGGATCGCGGTTGATGTACATTTCGTGGGCAGTAGGCTTAGAGGGCAGGCATAATCTGGGCGGTGGTGGCTCCCGCAATGCAGCGATCGTCCGCATTCCGGCAATGGTGACCTAACAAGATGCAGGAAGCAGGCCATGCGATCACTATTGGGGCTGCGGCGTGGCCGCCCGTGATGCTCCCGCTGGCGGTCCGGACCGGTCCCCATGCCGCCGCGAGCACGTCTGCTCGAGGGGTGGGTCCGGTCTGGGGAACTCAACCGGCGGCGTCAGGTTCAGGGCGTCCATGCTGGGCCAGAACGCCGACCATCTCCTTGTCCGCAGGGCCTGGCACCTAAATCGTGGCGGGCGTGGCCCCGCAATCCACGACTTTGCTGCTCGCGCCCGGAAAGAGAACCTATGCGGGTGTTACCCGACCGAGTGAATTGCGGAAGCTCGAGCTGAGAGCGCACCGGCCACGCCCGAGGGCGCGTGGACTACATTGCCCGGCTCGGAAAAAAGCGGTTCTCGGGACGCGGCAGGCCGAGGTTTTCGCGTAGCGTGGCACCCTCGTAGTCACGCCGGAACAGGCCGCGCCGTTGCAGTTCCGGCACCACACGATCGACGAAATCATCCAGCCCGCCCGGGAGGTAGGGAAACATGACGTTGAAGCCGTCGCAGGCGTCCGACAGCAGCCATTCCTCCATCTGATCGGCAATCATCGCCGGCGTGCCGAGCAACGCCGGCCCGCCATAGCCACCAAGCCGCAACGCGAGTTGGCGCACGGTCAGGTTCTCCTGCTGCGCCAGGGTGATGGCGCGCTCGCGCCCGCTCTTGCTCGCATTGGTCTCGGGAATGTCGGGCAGCGGCGCGTCCGGCTCGAATTGCGACGCGTCGGTGCCGAGCGCGATGGACAGCGAAGCGATGGCGCTATCGTAGTGCACCAGGCTGTCGAGCCGGAACCGCTTCTCCTGCGCCTCCGCGAGCGAGTCTCCGACGACGACGAAGGCGCCGGGCAGGATCTTCAGGTGGTCCGGGTCGCGGCCGAGCCGCGCCATGCGGCCCTTCACATCGGCATACAGGGCGCGCGCGCCGGCGAGGTTGCCGGCGCCGGCGAAGATCACCTCGGCGGTTTCCGCGGCAAGCTGGCGGCCGTCATCGGACGCGCCGGCCTGCACGATGACCGGCCAGCCCTGCACCGGGCGGGCGATATTCAGCGGACCGCGCACCGAGTAGTAGGGGCCCTTGTGATCCAGGACGTGCATCCGGGCGGGGTCGAAAAACTCGCCGGTTTCCGTGTTGCGGACGAACGCGTCCTCCGCCCAACTGTCCCACAGGCCGGTCACCACGTCGTAGAATTCACGGGCACGACGGTAACGTTCGGCGTGCTCCATCTGTTCTTCCAGCCCGAAGTTCAGCGCCGCATCGGGGTTGGACGTGGTGACGATATTCCAGCCCGCACGTCCGCCGCTGAGATGGTCCAGCGAGGCGAAGCGCCGAGCCACGTGGTAGGGCGCGTCGAACGTGGTGGAGCCGGTGGCGATCAGGCCGATGTGGTCGGTGACCATGGCCAGCGCCGAGAGCAGGGTGAAGGGCTCGAACGAGGTCACGGTGTGGCTGCGCTTGAGGGCAGCCATCGGCATGTTGAGTACGGCCAGGTGATCCGCCATGAAGAATGCATCGAACCGGCCGCGCTCCAGCGTCTGGACGAAGCGTTTCAGGTGGGGCAGGTTGAAGTTGGCGTCCGGGAAGGCGCCGGGATAGCGCCAGGCGGCGGTGTGGATGCTGACCGGACGCATGAACGCGCCGAGGCGGAGTTGGCGGGGTCGGGGCATGGGGCCTGATCCTTTGTGGTCCAAGGCTGGCAGAGTGGTGTGCGGCGGACAGGGGTGTATGACGGGACACTGTCACGCCCACAAATTGGTGGCTCGCACCCAGGTGACAACCGCGTCATAAGCCACTCTGCGGGCCGTGGGGTACGATCAACCCGTCATGGTAGCGTGACGCCGTCAGGAGAAATTTCGATGCCAACCTGTTTGATCACAGGGGTGACCGGTCAGGATGGTGCGTACCTGTCCCAATTCATGCTGGACAAAGGCTACCGGGTCATCGGTCTGCTGCGCCGCTCGGCGTCCTCCGATACCGTTGGGGAGCGTTTGCGTTGGCTGGGTATTCTCGACCAGGTGGAACTCGTCGATGGCAATCTCGTCGATCTCTCGAGCCTGATCCGCGTATTGCAGAAATACCAGCCGGACGAGGTGTACAACCTCGCCGCGCAGAGCTTCGTCGCCGCATCCTGGAACCAGCCGCTGCTGACCGGCCAGGTGACCGGCCTGGGCGCCGCCAATATGCTCGAGGCGGCGCGGATCGTCCTGCCACAGACACGCTTTTACCAGGCCTCGTCGTCGGAGATGTACGGCCGCATCCAGGAACCACAGCAGACCGAGAAGACGCGGTTCCACCCTCGCTCGCCGTACGCAATCGCCAAGCTCTACGCACACTGGATGACCGTCAATCACCGCGAGAGCTTCGGCATGCATGCTTCGTGCGGCATCCTGTTCAATCACGAAAGCCCGCTGCGCGGCATCGAGTTCGTCACTCGCAAGATCACCGACGGCGTGGCACGCATCAAGCTGGGACTGGCACGCGAGTTGTCGCTCGGCAACCTGGGGGCGCGGCGCGACTGGGGGCACGCGCGCGACTACGTCCGCGCCATGTGGCTGATGCTGCAGCAGGAAACCCCGGACGATTACGTCATCGCCAGCGGCCAAACCATATCGGTCCGTGACTTCTGCCGGATCGCTTTCGCCTATGTGGGCCTGGACTATGAAGACCACGTGGTCACCAGCCAGGAACTGATCCGTCCGGCGGAAGTCGATGTATTGCTCGGCGACGCCAGCAAGGCACGGCGCACACTTGGTTGGGAGCCGGCCGTGTCGCTGGAGGACATGATCGCCGAGATGGTCGAGGCCGATCTCGCCCGCCATGGCGCACGGCAGAAAACCTGACATGACCGTCCCACCCGCGCGCATCCTGCTCACCGGAGCGTCGGGGTTCGTCGGCCGCCACCTGACGGCGTTGCTGCCGGCGGCCTATCCCGGCACCACTCTGATCACGCCGGAGTTCGACATCCGGAATGCGAGCGCGGTCGCGGCCACGATCCAGGACGTGTCACCACAGGTGTGCATCCACCTGGCCGCGGTATCGACGGTCGCCGCTGCGGCACACGACGAGGACAACGCCTGGCAAGTCAACCTGCACGGCACGCTACACCTCGCGCGAGCCATCCTGCGCCACGCGCCGGATTGTTTCATGCTGTTCGTGTCGAGTTCCGATGCCTATGGCAGCTCGTTCCGCGCCGGGTCGCGAGTGACCGAGGACACGGCATTGGCGCCGATGAATAGCTACGGTGCCACCAAGGCGGCCGCCGATCTGGCCCTCGGCAGCATGGCTTTGCAGGGCTTGCGCGTGGTCCGGCTGCGAGCGTTCAACCATACCGGACCCGGCCAATCCGCGGAGTTCGTGGTTCCCGCGTTCGCCCGCCAGATCGCGCGGATCGCCGCGGGGCAGCAGCCGGCCGTGATGCAGGTCGGCAACCTGGACACCTGGCGTGACTTTCTGGACGTGCGTGACGTTTGCAACGGCTATATCGCCTGCATTGAGCGAAGAGACATATTGCTGCCGGGCACGATCCTCAATCTCGCGTCGGGGCAGCCGCGGCGCGTCGGCGACGTGCTGACGGAACTGCGGGACATGGCCGGTGTGGCGTTGGATGTGCAAATCGACCGGTCCCGGGTGCGCGCGACCGACCTCCGCGTGGCTGCCGGCGACGCGACGCGGGCGCGCGATGTGCTGGGCTGGTCGCCGGCGATACCGTGGACTGTAACCTTGCGGGACGTGTTCGACGATTGGCGCGTCCGCATTATTGGTGAAGCTGGAGAGGCCTGATCGTGTCGCCGCGATTGTGGGTCGATGTCGAGGACCTGTTTGAATATGTCCGCACCAATTATCGGCGGCCGACAGGCATCCAGCGCCTCGCATTCGAGGTCTATCGGGAACTTCAGGCGCGCTATGGCAACACGGGTCAGGTTTACTTCGTCCAGCATTCGGTGACCGGCAACGGCTTCCAGGTGGTGACGTGGCAGGAGATCGCCGCGCTGTTCACCGGCCTGGTCTCCGATGCGCCGCCTCCGGCTCGGCGCGTTACAGCCGAACCTGCCTTTGTGCATTTGCCCGCGCGCCAGATCGTTCGCCGGCTCGCCTACCGGTTATCACCGTCACTGCGCACCAATATTGCCGAAGCGTTGATGACCCAGGGCAGAGCGTTGCGCTCCTGGGGCAGGGTGGCTTCCGGCCTGGTGGGGGAAGTGGCGCGGGTGCCGCGCCGGCTCGCGCAGCATTTGCGCAAACCCTCGGCAAGCGACCCATCCGTCGCCGCGACTGCGCGGGTCAGTTTCGCCGAGCTTGCCGCGCCGGGCGATGTCATGCTGATGCTCGGCGCCACGTGGTCGCATCCCGACTATGGCGGGTTGATCCGCAGGCAATGCAAGGCGAACGGTCTGCGGTTCGCACTGTTGATCTACGACCTGATCCCGGTGCGCCGTCCCGAATGGAGCGACCGCGTGGTGGTGCGCGCATTCCGGAGATGGATCGAAAGCGCGCTGCCGGTATGCGACACGGTGTTCGCCATCTCGCGCGCGACCGCGGCCGACGTCGAAGCCTATGCGCGGGAGCAAGGGATTGCGTTGCCGGGCCCTGTCGTAACCCTGCCGTTGGGCAGCGAATTGCGGCAGTCGCCTGGAACACGCAGCCCTCGCCTGCCTCCTCCGGGCAGTTACGCGTTGAGCGTATCGACCATCGAGGCCCGCAAGAATCATCTGCTGCTGTTCCGTGTCTGGCGCCGCCTGCTGGATGAAATGCCGCGGGAACACGTGCCGCCGCTGGTGTTCGCCGGCCGCGTCGGCTGGCTGGTGGCCGATCTGATGCAACAGATCGCCAATACCGACAACCTGGGCGGCAAGTTGATCCTCATCGAGAGCCCATCGGATGCCGAGCTTGCCGCGCTGTACGATGGCTGTCTGTTCACCTTGTTTCCGTCCTTTTTCGAAGGTTGGGGCCTGCCCGTGACCGAGAGCCTTGGTTTCGGCAAGCCGTGTCTGATAGCCAACAGGACGTCCTTGCCGGAAGCCGGCGGCGATCTGGTGCGGAGTTTCGACCCCGACAATCTGCATGACGCTTATGCGGTCATTCGCAACGCGATCGAGGATCGGGCGGGACTGGCAGCGTGGGAAGCCCGCATCAGGCGCGAGTTCAGGCCGGTGCCGTGGTCGGCGACCGTCGATGCGTTGCTGGCAGGATTGGGGGATCCGCTGGCGCCCGTGCCAGCGACAGTCGCCGCACCTATCGGGGGCAGCAACGCGGAGATCGTGCAGGAGATCGGCTGACCGGGAAGCTCAGCCCTGTAGGGCCACTGCCTGGACATCGTGAACCACCGATGACCTGGCCGCGGGGTGGCGCGGGCTCGGATCGCGCGGGGGCTTGCTGACGCGCGGGGGAAACGCGAGTGCCCATTCCCTGCCGGGCAGCAGACTGAGGTTTGGGTTGTGGAACGGATCCGCGGCACCGATCGACGACCATCGATTCTGCATGCGCTTGACGTCCTTGGCATGCCGATCGGCAGCGGTATCGCCACAGTAATGCGAGCCATAGGAAAGTGATTCAAAGTGGATAAGCTCGGTCGTTGCGCAGAACACGACAGCGTAGCCGGCTTCGCGGATCTTGAGGCAGAAATCTATATCGTTGTATGAGCTGGCGTACGTCTCGTCCATTCCACGGACGCGATCATACAGTGAGCGCCGGACCAGCAGGCAGGCGCCCGTTACCGCCGATAGTTCCTGATCAAGTACCGCGCGCCAGGCATATCCCGGCTGGTTCCCGGGCAGGTGCCTGTTCGCGTGCTGGCAGAAGCCAGGTGATCCGAGGATGACGCCGCCGTGCTGAACCAGGCCATTCGGATAGTCGAGCTTCGCGCCGACCGCGCCGACGCGTGGATCGCAAAGATGACCGACCATTCGCGCCAGCCAATCGGGGTCTTTGGGCTCCACGTCATCGTTGAGCAAGCAAACGAGGGGCGCTTCCGTCGCGGTGACAGCCGCATTATTCGCCAAGGAGTAGTTGAAGCTCCCCTGTTTGAAGAGCATGTAACGAAACCTGGGATCCTCTGAAAGCCGCGCAACAGTCTCAAGCTGCCGATCATCGAGTGCGGTGGTCTGGGATATCACAACGACGAGGTTGAACCGTTCG
>DATHNI010000471.1:0-6517 GCA_035486135.1 Acetobacteraceae bacterium | reverse complement strand
TCGGATGCGGCGGTTCATTCCAGCGGATACGGCTATCGCCCCTTTGGGTGTGGAGCGGACAAAGGATGCTCGCACGCTCGACGGCTCGTTAGCGCCCGGTTCGGCCGTACCTCACCCGATCAGGCGATCCATGAACCGGATCTTCAGCACCGGGAGGCACCAACGGTCGTACACGCGAGCGTGACATTCGCCTGCTTCGCGCCGACCCGTTTGCTCAGGTGCGCGCCCCGGGCTCTGATACCAGCCCGCCTAAGGCCTGACTCACGGCGCTGGCGTTCGCGTCATGGCGGGCGAAGGCGCGCCATCCACGACTTTGCAGCGTGCGTCTGCGAAAAGTCGTGAATGCCGACCTTCGTCGGCATGACGGCGTTGGACCGTCGGAGTGTCAACTCTTCAGCTGGCTGGTATAAGAGGCGACCAACGTTACGCCCAGGTCAGCAGGACGCAAGCCGCCTCATAGAGGCGGCTTGGTAGCAAGGCGTCCCCGTCCTGCGATAGCCGGTCGGCCCGGGTCAGGCGATCTCGCCACTCAGGACCGGGCCGAATGGAACGTATCGCGCACCGTCGAAACGCCTCATCTGCGCTTGCCTGATCGGCGCGAAATTGGTGGCGCTGGTGTTAACTTTGATACCAGGCAGCAGCATCGGCAATGCGAGATCGTGCAGGCTGGCCGCCTGCTGCATCACGTTTTCACGGGTCAGGTTATCGCCGCACTGCTTCAGCATCTGCACGGTCGTCTCGGCGATCGAATAACCGTAGACGGTCTGTTGATCGGTCTTGTCGCCGTTCGGGTAATACCTGTCCATGAACGAGGCCCACTGTTTGTAGCCCGCATCATTGAGCCATTGGGGATCGGTGGGGTCCTTGAAGGAATTGTCGCTGATGATCCCCTTCGCGTATTCGAAGCCCGCGGGCTGCAGGGTCACGCCGACGGACGAGGCAATTCCGTTCAGGATGTGCAGCGGCTTCCAACCTAGTTGACCCACCTTCCTGATCGCCTGCGCACCAAATTTGGGAATCGCGATGGTGATGAGGACATCACAGCCCGCCGCTTGCAACTCGACAATCTGCGAGTCGACCGTCGGGTCCGTGGTCTCGTAGGAAACCTTGGCCGTGATCATCGACGCGGCCTTGTCGCCGAGCCCGTCGACCACCCCCTTCATATAGTCCTTGCCGAAATCGTCGTTCTGATAGAGCACGCCGATTTTCGCATCGGGCTTGTGCTTCAGGATGTACGCCGCGTAGATGTGTCCCTCGGTCTGGTAGCTGACGAAAAAGGCCATGGTCCACGGATGCCCCTTGGGGTCGTCCCACTTGGTGGCGCCCGTGCTGGGGAAAAGTTGCGGCACCTTCTTTTCGTTCATGTAGTGCCAAACCGCACTGTTGGTCGGGGTCCCTATCGAACCGGAGATAAACAGCACGTTGTCATCTTCCACCAGTCTGCGTGTCATCTCGACAGTCTTCGGCGGCGAGTAGCCGTCATCGTAGGAAATCCAGGTGAGCTTGCGCCCGTTCACCCCACCCTGGGCGTTGATCATCGCGAAATAGGCTTCCATCGACAGCGGGATTGGACTGGCGTTCGAGAGCGGCCCGCTATAGGGGCTGGTGTTGCCGATCTTGATCTCAGTATCGGTTACACCCGGTCCATATTGCCCGGCGGCGCGGGCGGGCAGCGCGGCAGCAGCAAGCGCGCTCGGTGC
Organism: Acetobacteraceae bacterium; assembly: GCA_035486135.1. Taxonomy (GTDB): domain Bacteria; phylum Pseudomonadota; class Alphaproteobacteria; order Acetobacterales; family Acetobacteraceae; genus JASHVB01. Next base: position 4,817 of record DATHNI010000471.1, on the reverse strand, counting down.
GGCGGCGAGGATTGTGCGGCGTGTCACATGGATCATTTGGAGGCTCCCTGTTTGTATGCCTAACGTCTGTTGTCCAGATCGGCGGCTTTTCGATCCCGACCACGCGCGGCGCCGTCAGGACGGGGGAAGCATGATCTCGCAACGCGTGCTTGCCAAGCAACTTTTGAAGACCGCATTTCGGTCTCCTTCGGCAGACCTGGGCAGAACCGAGGGACGGCTTTGGGTCGATTCCGGCGCTCCGGGCGAGCGACTCCGCCATCGCCGCTTTGGGTCGGCGGGTGCGGTCCAAAACTGCCCCGCGACCGGCGAGGGTTGGGTTGCGCGACGGATTGTGTCACCCTGCGTACAAAGACAAGCAGGAGGAAACCAGATGCCAGCGCCGATTGGCCGCCGCAGTATGCTGCGGGCCGGACTTGCGACCGCCGCGGCCACCACCCTGCCGCGCCGTGCCAGCGCACAGGTTCAGCCGATCCGCATCGGCGTGCTGACCGACATGAACGGCGTCTATGCGGCCAATACCGGCCCCGGCTCGGTGCTTGGCGCGCGCCTGGCGATCGAGGATTTCGCCAAGCTGCACCCCGACCTGAAGGTCGAGCTGGTATCGGCCGACCTGCAATTGAAGCCCGACGTCGCGCTCGGCATCGCGCAGGACTGGTTCGACAACAAGGGCGTCGATCTGCTGACCGACGTGCCGCTGTCCTCGGCAGCGTTCGCGATCGGCGACCTGGCGAAGCAGAAGGACAAGGTGGCGATCTTCACTGGTGGCGCCTCGGCCGATATCACCGGCACGCATTGCGGGCCGAACCATCTGCACTGGGTCTACGACACCTGGTCGATGCCGCATGGCGTGGTGGACGCGTCGGTGAAGGAAGGCGGCAACACCTGGTTCTTCATCACCGCCGACTATGCGTTCGGTCACTCCTTGGAGCATGACGCCGCAAGCTTCGTGACCGCGGCCGGCGGCAAGGTGGTGGGGGAAGCGTTGGCGCCGTTCCCCGGCACTACCGATTTCTCCGCGTTCATCGTGCAGGCGAAGGCGTCCGGCGCGAAGGTGATCGGCCTGGCGAATGGCGGCGGCGACACGGTGAACTGCATCAAGCAGGCGGCCGAGTTCGGCATCATGAAGGGCGGCCAGAAAGTCGCTGGCCTGTTGTTCATTCTGCACGACGTGCATGGCGTCGGCCTGCAATCGGCGCAGGGCGTTCTGCTGACGGAGCCGTTCTACTGGAACCTGAACGACGGAACGCGCGCTTTCGGCCGCCGTTTCGCGGCGCAATTCAACGGCGTGATGCCAGGCTCGGTGCACGCGGGGCAATACTCGGCGGTGACGGACTACCTGAAATCCGTAGTTGCCGTCGGCCCGGCAAAAGCCAAGGAGAGCGGCCGTGCGGTGATCGACCACATGAAGGCGACGCCAACGGACGATCCGCTGTTTGGCAAGGGCCAGGTGCGGCAGGACGGACGCGTGATCCACGCGATGTATTTGTTCGAGGTGAAGTCGCCCGCGGAATCGAAAGAACCGTGGGACTACTACACGCTGAAGCGCACCATTCCGGCGGCAGAGGCATTCCGCCCGATCAACGCCGGGGGCTGCAAGATGGTGCAAGCGGCGCCGCCACAGGGCTCGTACTGAGTCTCACGCTGAGTCCCATTGGCCACCCGATCCAGCCGCCATGAGCAATTTCGTCGCCGGCGCCGGCGCAGTCGTGTCCGCGGGGGAGAAATTCCCGCATCGCGGCATGATCACCTGGTGCATCATCGGTGCGACGCTGCTGCAATCGCTCGACCAGACGATTGCGAATGTCGCGCTCCCGTACATGCAGGGCAGCTTCTCGGCGAGCTACGACGAGATCACCTGGGTGCTGACCTCCTACATCACCGCGGCGGCGATCATGACCGCGCCGGTGGGCTGGCTCGCGTCACGCTTCGGCCGCAAGCCGCTGTTCGTGGCGTGCATCGTGGGATTCACGGTCGCATCGATGGCCTGCGGCGCGGCGCAGACGCTGGAACAGATCGTGATTTTCCGGTTGGTGCAGGGGATGTTCTCGGCGGCGCTGGTGCCGCTGTCGCAGGCGACGATGCTCGACATCTATCCGCCGGAGCAACGCGGCTGGGCGATGGCGCTGTGGGGCATGGGCGTGATGATCGGCCCGATCATGGGGCCGACTCTGGGTGGCTATCTCACTGCCTGGTACGACTGGCGCTACGTGTTCTACATCAACCTGCCGGTCGGAGTGCTGGGCACGCTGGGGCTGCTGGTGTTCATGCCCAACGTGTCCGGCAGCCGCGCTCTACGGTTCGACTGGATGGGTTTCGCGATGCTGTCGCTGAGTATCGGCGCGTTGCAGATGATGCTGGATCGCGGCCAGGAACAGGATTGGTTCGCCGCGAAGGAGATTGTGGTCGAGGCGGTGCTGGCAGGGCTGGGTGGTTACCTGTTCCTGGTGCATCTCGGCTGGTCGCGACGGCCGCTGATCCGCCCTGTGCTGTTCCGCGACGTGAATTTTTCCGCCGGGATCGTTCTGATGTTCGCGGTCGGAACGTTGCTGGTGTCGAGCCTGGCGTTGATGGCGCCGTGGCTGCAGAACCTGGGCGGGTATCCGGTGGAAACCGCTGGGCTGGTGATGGCGCCGCGCGGCTTCGGCAATCTGTGCACGATCGTGCTGAGCGGCCGGCTGTCGCAGCGTATCGATGCCCGGTTGATGGTGGGGGCCGGGCTGCTGATCGAGTGCTGGTCGTTCTGGCTCATGACCGGGTGGACGCCGGACGTGTCGCAGCACGACCTGATCATGGCGATCATCCTGCAAGGGGCCGGGCTGGGGCTGGTGTTCACGCCATTGCAGATGCTGGCGTTTGCCACGCTCGATCCGGCGCTGCGCACCGAGGGTGCGAGTCTGTTCAGCCTGTTTCGTAATATTGGCGCAGCGGTCGGGGTGTCGGTGGTCACCACCATGCTGGCGCGCAACGGCCAGGTGCTGCACGAGTCGATCGGGGCCGACGTCAATCCGTTCAATCGCGCGCTGGGTGCGCTGGGGATTTTGGATCCGGCGCGCGCGCATGGGGCCGCGTTGCTCGATCGGCTGGTCAACCAGCAGGCCCAGATCATTGCGTATGTGGATGACTACAAGCTGCTGATTCTGACGACGCTGCCGGCGTTGCTGTTGCTGCTGGTGATGCGGCGTCCGCGCTATGTCACCGGCGTGGCGCCGGTGCGGGCGGAGGCGATGGAGTGACGAAGCAACGAAACCTCTCCCGCGCGCAGCGCGGGAGAGGTTTCTAACCCCGCAGACACTCCCGCAGATACGGCACGAAATGCGCGACCGGAGGCGTGGGCAGCGCGGCAACCTTCGCCCCCTCGTCGAACCGGCGCAGCCGCACCGCGGCTTCGGCATGCGGCAGGGCGTCGAACGCGGCGACCTCCGCCGCCGACATCGGCCCGCCTTGCAGCGCCAGGCTGCGCACACTGTCGGGTGACAGTTTCGCGAAATAATCCGGTTCCGTCGCGCACAGATAGCGCTTGGCGGCGACGTGCAGGCGCACCGGCTCGGTCACCGCCGGTGGGAACAACGCCGCGAGATACGCGCGGCCGAGTTCCTCGTGCCGGTCGTCCACGCCGTCCGCGGCGGGGTCCTCGCCCAGGCCGTGCACCATGTGGCCAATGTCGTGCAGCAGCGCCGCGGTCACCAGCGCCGCGTCGCCGCCCGTTTGCTCGGCCAGCAGCGCCGCTTGCAACGCGTGCTGCAACTGGCTGACCGCCGCCAGCCCGTAGCGGTGGCTGCCCTTTTCCTCGAGCAATGCGGCGATCGATGTGATGGGATCCTGGGTCATGGATGCTTACCTCTCCCGCTTCGCGGAAGAGGTCAAGGCGCGCAGCGCCGAGGGTGAGGGTGATCGGGCTGGCACGTAAGCAGGTAGAGCGTGCCGACCCGATCACCCTCATCCTCGTGCGCTAACGCGCCCTCGACCTCTCCCGCCAAGGGCGGGAGAGGTTTTTGCGTGTTCCGCCGATATCTGCAACCGTGGCCACCATGAATGACGCTGCCCCCACCGACGACCTCTCCCTTCACCTGTCCTTGCTCACGCTGGACACCCATATCGACATCCCCTGGCCGACCGGCCCCGACGCCTTCGAGGACAGCCGGCGCTGCGTCGATCTGCCGAAGATGCGGCGCGGCGGCCTCGGTGCCGGCTGCTTCGCCGCCTACGTGCCGCAAGCCGCGCGCACCCCGGCGGGCGAGCAAATGGCCTACGAGCGCGCCGTCGCCATGCTGCAGGCCATCAATGCGATGGGCCGCAGCCAGGACGGCCTCACCGCGCGCGTTGCCACCACCGCCGCCGCCATCGAGGCCGCCAGGCACGACGGCGTCCTGGCGATCGTTCCGGCTGTGGAGAACGGCTTCGCCACCGGCACCGACCTGTCGCGCCTGGCGCGCTTCCGCGAGCTTGGCGCGCGCTATCTCACGCTGACCCATAACGGCCACAACGCGCTGTCGGATTCCTGCAATCCCCGCAAGGACCTCAACGACGCGCCGGAGGAGCATGGCGGGCTGTCGGCGCTCGGCCGTGCGGCGATCGCGGAACTGAACCGGCTGGGGATGCTGGTCGATGTCGCGCATGTGTCGCGCGCCGGAATGCTGCAGGCGGCCGAGGTGTCGCGCACGCCGATCGTGTCCACCCACTCCTGCATCCGCGCCCTGTGCGACCATCCGCGCAACATGGACGACGCGCAACTCGATGCGCTGCGCGATGTAGGCGGGGTGATCCAGATCACCGCGGTGCCGTCGTTCCTGAAGAAGGAGGCGAAGGCCGACCAGGTC
>DATHNI010000470.1:0-11062 GCA_035486135.1 Acetobacteraceae bacterium | reverse complement strand
GGCTGTGGCCACGCTCGGCGGCGGCTACAATTCGATCGCCAACGGCGGCAACCCGATGATCGCCATGGAGGAACTGACGGGCCAGGCCGCGACCGACATGTCGCCGTCCGCCGTCACCGTGCAGGACCTGCAAAGCTACCTTGCGGCCGGCGATCTCGTCGTCATGGATACCCCCGGGTCGGGCAGCCTGTCCTACGGCCTGTACAACGACCACGCCTACATGTTTGAGAGCATCACCGTGGTGAACAACACGCCCATGGTGCAATTGCTCAATCCGTGGGGTTTCGACGAGCCGTCCGCGATCCCGCTGGCCAACCTTGCCGCGAACATCGTGGAAGTCGACATCGGTCAATTCGCCGGCAACAGCCAGACGATCACCGGGACATCCGGCAACGATACGATCACCCTGACTTACAACCTGACCAACGGGTCGGTGGACCTCGGCGCCGGCAATGACAGCCTGACGCTGGACAGCGGCAACAACGCGGCGACCGTCGCCAACAGCGAGACCATCATCGGCACCACCGGCAACGACAGCATCACGCTGGGCGCCGCCACGTCGAACGCCTCGATCAACCTGGGCACCGGCAACGATACCCTGAACCTCGGCACTTTTGCCTACGCCGCAACCGTCGCGGGGACCGAGACAATTACCGGCGGGTCGGCCAGCGACAACATCACGCTTGCCACCGCGCTGACCCTCGGCATGTCGATCGACCTCGGCGGCGGGGAAAACAAGCTGACGCTCAGCAACCTCGCCAGCACCGGGACCCTCAGCAACATCGATACCTTGCTCGGCGGCACCGGGACGGACACGATCACCCTGGGGACCGCGGTCACCAACGGCAGCTTCAGCCTTGGTTCGGGCATGGATTCGCTCACCCTGGGTAACGGCAGCAACACGGACACCATCGCCAACGTCAGGACCGTCATCGGCGGGTCAGGCGCCGACAACATCACGCTGGCGTCGCTGCTGACCGACAGCATGAGGGTGGACCTTGGCGGCGGCGCCAACAAGCTGACCCTGGCCAACGGCGCCAATACCGGCACCGTCAGCAACATCGGCACGCTGATCGGCGGCACGGGCGCCGACGTCGTCACGCTGGGCAGCGCGATCACCAACGGCAGCGTCAACCTCGGCTCCGGGGCGGACAAGCTGACCCTGGCGGCTGGCGGGAGTTCGCTGACCGTCGCCAATGTTCAGTCGATCACCGGCGGCGGCGGCGGCGATGCGGTCACACTCGGAACCGCCGCGGTGAATGCCAGCATCAACCTGACCGGCGGCAAAAGCTCGGTTGTCCTTGGCAATTTCAACAACACCGCTACAATTTCCAACGCCGAGACGATCACCGGCGGGACCGGCGTGGACACCATCACGCTCGGCACTGCGCTGACCGATGCCATGAGCGTGGATCTCGGTGGCGGCAAGAGCACGCTGACCCTGGCCAGCGGCGCCAACACCGGGACCGTCCACAACGTGGACACGCTGATCGGTGGCACCGGTCAGGATGCGATCACCCTCGCCACGGCGATGGTGAACGGCAGCGTCAACCTGGGCTCCGGCGCAGACGCGCTGACGCTGGCCAACGGCACGAACGCCGCCACTATTTCGAACGTGCAGACCATCGCCGGCGGCACCGGGAACGACAGCATCACCCTCGGCACCGGCGCCACCAATGCCAGCATCAGCCTTGGCTCCGGCGCCGACACACTGACGCTGAGCAAGTCCAACATGTCGGCCACGGTCGCCAACGTGATGACGCTGTCCGGCACCGGCGGCAACGACAGCATCACGCTGAGCAGCGCGCTGACCACTGGAATGTCGGTCGATCTCGGCAGCGGAGCCAACACGCTGGCGCTGAACAACGCCACCAACACCGGCACGGTGAAGAATGTCGGCACATTACTGGGGGGCACCGGGGCAGACACGATCACCCTCGGCACGGTGGCGAAAAATGCCAGCATCAGCCTTGGCTCGGGCGCCGATAAGCTGACCCTAGCCAGCGGCGCCAATACCGCCACGATCGCCAATACCGAAACAATCATCGGTACCGGCGGCGGTGACACCATCACGCTCGGTAGCGCACTGACCACCAATATGCATGTCGATCTCGGCAGTGGGGCGAACAAGCTGACCCTGGCCAATGGCGGAAATACCGGCACCGTCGGCAATATCGCCACGCTGGTCGGCGGCACCGGCACCGATGCAATCACACTGGCAACCGCCATAGCCGGCGGCAGCGTCAGCCTGGGCTCCGGCGCCGATACGCTGACCCTGGCCAACGGCACCAACACCGCCACGGTGGCCAGCACCGGCACGATCATCGGCACCGGCGGCAGCGACACCATCACACTGGGTTCGGTGCTGACCGACAGCATGCGTGTCGATCTCGGCAGCGGCGCGAACAAGCTGACCCTGGCCGCCGGCAGCAACACCGGCACGGTGAGCAATGTCGCCACCCTGATCGGCGGCACCGGCACGGACACCATCACGCTCGGAACCAGCGTGGCGAATGGTTCGATCAGTCTCGGAGCCAGCGCTGATGCGCTGACGCTGGCCAATGGCACCAATCACGTGTCGGTGGCGAGCATCGGAACCGTGCACGGCGGCAGCGGCGCCGACACCATCGTGCTGACCGGCTCCATGTCCAGCATGGTGACCGGCGGCGGCGGGCTGAATTTCATTACCGGCAACACCGCCGGCGACCAGTTCGTGCTCGACCAGAACAGCACCGGCAACAACTCGACGATCATGAACTTCAGTTCGGCGAAGGGTGACAAGATCGCGCTCGATACCACCGGCAGCGCGATCCTGGCCGGCAACACCTACAACCTTGGCGGCGCGGCGCTGACCGTCGGCGTTGACCTGGCGGACGTCACGAATGCGGCAGCGCGCCTCGCCACGACGCTGAGCAATGGGGGTCACGGCGCCTTCGTGTACGAGCAGGATACCGGGGGCCTGTACTATAGCGGCAACGGGTCGTTCGCGGCGGCCGGCACGCTGATCGGCGATGTCACCACCAACGGCACCACCGCCTGGACATTCAACGCCAGCAACTTCACCCAGGTGTAGACGGTGGTGAACCCACCCAGGAAGGCAGGATCGGTCGGGTGATCGACGCAACAACAGGGCAAAGCCCCTGAGAGATGCCGCTCAGCGGCGGAGTTGATGGACCAGCGCCTCGGCCTCCGATGGCTCGGTATCCAGCGCGCGGGCCGCCACCGATTGCGGGAAACCGGCACGGGCGAACACCGCCAGTTCGCGCCGCCGCCCCGACGCGTCCGGCGGCTCGCCCGAGCGGAACGGGCCGATGCGGCGGCGGCGTGCCAGCACCAGCGCGGCAGCCAGGTCCGCGTCGGTGCTATCCTCCGGCAGCACCTGGCGCTGCGTTTCCGCACCGACGCCCTTGGCGGCGAGATGGGCGCCGATCGCACGCCGCGACCGGCCGGCCCGCACCAGGCTGCGCACCCTGCTCTCCGCGAACGCCGCGTCGTTGACCGCCCCAGCGGCGGCCATCCGCGCGACAACCTCGCGTGCAGCCTGGCGTGCCGCGGCCGCCTGCGCCGCGACGGCATCGCGGTCAGCGTCCGCGGTCTGCGCCAGGCGCTCCCAACGGTCGATGCGGCGCTCCAGCATGCGCAGCAACCCGACCTCGGTCGCGGCATAGCGTGCGAGGTAGTTCAGCGCCGCGTCGCGCAATGCGTCCGCGTCTTGTGCCTGGGGCTGTGGCGGCTTGTGGCGCGGCGTGTTGGCCATGCCGGTCATCTCCGCGTGCGACGGGAGGTGCTTAGCATCTATGTCAGGCCGAGCAATCCATAGACGCGCTGCACCAACGCACCGAACGCCGGCGTGGCGCGCAGGGCAAGGCCGCGCGGATGCGGCAAATCGATCGGGAAGCAATCCGCCATGCGCGCCGGGCCGGCAGTCAGCACGGCGCAATGGGTGCCGAGGAACACCGCCTCCTGCACGCTATGGGTGACGAACACGATCGTCTTGCCGCTCTCCTGCCAGATCCGCAGCAGCTCGAGATTGATGCGCTCCCGTGTCAGCGCGTCGAGCGCGCCGAACGGCTCGTCCATCAGCAGCAATTCCGGGTCATGCACCAGAGCGCGGGCGATGGCGGCGCGCTGCTGCATGCCGCCCGACAACTCATGCGGAAACCGCGCGCCGTAGCCGCCGAGCCCGACCATCTCCAGCAACTGCGCTGCCCGCCGGCGCGCGGCGGGGCGGGGCAGATGCAGGATTTCCGCCGGCAGCATCACGTTCTCCAGGATGGTGCGCCATTTCAGCAGCAGCGGCTGCTGGAACACCATGCCGACCCGCAAGCCACCGGGCGTGGTGCGCACCTCGCCGCCGTCAGCACCGTGCAGCCCGGCGAGGATTTTCAGCACCGTCGTCTTGCCGCAACCCGACGGGCCGACGAGCGACAGCAGGTCGCCCTGGCGCACGTCGAACGTGACATCGGAAACTGCGACGTGCGCTCGCTCCGCCGCCGCATAGGTTTTGCTGACATTGCGCAGGCTGACTTGCACTGCGCGCCCGGCCGTCATCAGTCGAGCCAGCGTGCGAGGTTGGCGGCGACGAAGGCGTCGTCGGCCAGATCGGCGTGTTGCGCAGAGACGCGGTCGATCTCCGCCGCCTGGCCGGGACTGAGCGTTTCGTGCGGATCGAGGCACCAGATGCCGTCCAGCAGGCCCTGCCGGCGCAGCACCTCGTGGCAGCCGGCGATGCAGCCGGCGAACTCGTGCGCGACATCGAAGAACGCGGCATTGCAGTCGGTCACGCGGCTGTCGAGCGCCAGCAGCTCTGCGGACACCGCGCCGGCCTCGGCCGCGGCGCGGCAGCGCGCCAGCAGATCGACGGCGTTGCGCGTCCACACCGACCAATGGCCGAGCAAGCCGCCGCGGAAGCGCAAGGTTACCGGCCGTGCCTCGCGCATCATCGTGAACGGCGTGACCAGGTCGAGCACGATATGGTCGTCGTTGCCGGTGTAGAGGGTGATGCGATCCTCTGCGCCGGCCTCGGCGACGCCGCGCATCACGGCGAGCGTGCGGTAGCGGTTGAACGGCGCGACCTTGATGGCGACGACGTTGTCGATCGCGGCGAACCGGGTCCAGAACGCGGCGTCGAGATCGCGGCCTCCCACCGCAGGCTGGAGGTAGAATCCGACGAGCGGGATTTCGGCGGCGACGGCTTCGCAATGGGCAATCAGCGCGTCGGCATCTGCCGCGCGCATCGCGCCGAGGCTGAGCAATCCGGCGTGGTAGCCAAGCCGGGTTGCGAGTTGCGCCTCGGCGACCGCCTGGGTGGTGGTACCGCAAACACCGGCGATCATCACCGTCGGGCGCGTCGCCCAATCCGCGGCGGTGCGCGCCGCGGTTTCCAGCACGGGTTGGTAGAGGCCGACGTCGCGGATGGCGAACTGCGTGGTATGGACGCCGACCGCGAGCCCGCCGCTGCCGGCATCGAGGTAATAACGGCTGAGTGCGCGCTGCCGGCGTGGATCGAACCGGCGTCCGGCGTCCAGTGCCAGCGGGTGCGCCGGAATCACGCTGCCCTGGCGCAGCAGGTTCAGGATGGCGGGCGGCAGTTGCGAACGATGCATGGGATGCGTTCCTTAGCCGAATTCCGGGCCGGCGGCAGCGAGCAATCGTGCCGGCGTGCCGGGCAGCGTGTCGCGCCCGAGCGCCATACGGCAGAATCCGCGGCGCGCGATGAAGCCACGTTTGGCAAGCTCGGAGGCCAGGTCCGCGCCGGCCTCGAGGAGATCGATGACGACCGGGCCGGGCGCGGCGTCGATCGCCTGATGGAGCAAGCGTGTCGCGTGCGGTGGGGTGCCGATGACCGGGCCGATCTGCCAGGCATGGCGGCCAGGTCGCAGGACGACGGCATTCTCGCTGTAGGTCCACGCGGCGGCGCCCGGCCGCGTCAGAAAGTCGTCCAGCAGGAATTCGCGGTGCGCGCCGAACGCCGATGAGTCGAGTTCCTGCAAAGACTCCCCCTCCCCTTGAGGGAGGGGGACGGGGGGAGGGGTCCGTACAGCCGCTGTCCCAGGCTGTACGGACCCCTCCCCCCAACCCCCTCCCTCAAGGGGAGGGGGAGTCGTATCTGTGCGCCGACCACCCCTACCCCAGCGCGTCATCCGCGTCAGCGTTACGAACCCGAGCGCGCGATAGACCGGTTCGCCGGCTTCCGTCGCATCGAGCAATGCCACGCGCCGCTCCGCGTGCAGCCGGGCCATGCATTGCCGCATCAAGCACGTCGCCAGGCCACGCCGGCGGAATTCCGCTGTCACCAGCACCATGGAAATCCAGGCGATGTCCGCGCCGTAGGGCAGAATCGCAGCGGTCGCCACCAGCCGTTCGCCGATCCGCACGCCGAAGATTTCGCCGTGGCGTTGGAAGATCCGCCAATCCGCTGCGGTCTGGTTCCAGCCGGCCTCGCCGGACAGCGCCAGGGCCTGCGGCAGCAGCGCCTCATCCAGCGCGATTCGCCGCATCAGGCCGGCCGCGGGCTGCGTCATTTCAATAGACACCGCTGCGCACTTCGAATTTCGTCGGCTTGCCGAGGCTCGGGCGATCCTGCGCCACCCAATCCGCCACCCAGTCCAGCATCGTCGCCAGTGGCACCAGCGGATAGCCAAACAGCCGCGCCGCTTCCGCGGTGTTGGTGAGCCAGCACTCCGGTGCCTCGGTTCCGGTCAGCACCGGAGGGCGATCGAACCGGCGGCCGAACTCGGCGGCCAGCCAGCGTACGGACAGCGTCTCCGGCCCGCTGACATTGATCGGCGTGGTGGGCGACGTGCACTGCAGCAGACAGCGAAGCGCCTGAGCCGCGGCGTCGCCCTGCCAGATGACATTGACATGTCCCATTGTCAGATCGAGCGCCACGCCGTCGCGCACTTTGCAGGCGATGTCGTACAGCACGCCATAGCGCAGATCGATTGCATAGTTCAGCCGGAACAGCCGGCCTGGCGTGCCATGCAGCGCGGAGAAATGCTGGAACATGCGCTCGCGGCCGATACAGGTCATGGCGTATTCGCCCGGCGGATCGGGCGGCGTCGCCTCGGTCGCGCCGCCTTGCGACACCGGCACGAACGGATAGACGCAGCCGGTCGAGAACGCGACGATGCGCGACCGGTGGAATTGCTCCGCGACCAGCGCCGGCATATGCACGTTCATCGCCCAGGTGAGCGCGGGATTGTCGCCCGCGCCAAATTTATAACCCGCCATGAAGACGATGTTGGGCGCTTGCGGCAGGGCACGCACGGCCTCGCGGTCCAGCAGATCGGCGGCAATGGTCTCGATGCCGGCGCCTTCCAGGTCCTCGCGCAGGCCAGGGGAGGAAAAGCGCGCGACGGCGATGATGCGCTTGCCCGGCGCGGCGTTGCGGGCAAGCCGCGCCAGCGTCGGGCCCATCTTGCCGCCGACACCGAGGATCATCAGATCGCCATCCAGCCGGCCGAGATCACGCACCAGCGGATCGCTCGGCCGGGCAAGCAACTCGTCCAGCGCTGCGACGCTGTCGATGCGCGCGGGCAGCGTGGCGTGTTCCAACAGCATGGGCGGGCCTTTGGGGTTCATCAGGTTTGCTCCCGCGCGAAGCCGCCGCGCAGGCACAGTCGTTCCAGGCCGAGGCAAAGAAGATACAGCGCCACGCCGATCCCCGTAAGCAAGACCACCGCCATGAACATGGCCGGAATGTCGAGCGATGCCTGCACCTGGATCATCAGGTAGCCGAGCCCTCGGTCGGAGGCGATGAACTCGCCCACCACCGCGCCCGCCACCGCGAGGATCGCCGCCACTTTCATGCCGGAGAACAGGTACGGCAGCGCGCCCGGCAGTTGGATCTTGATGAAGATCTGCCAGCGCGTGCCTTTCAGCGACCGCACGAGATCGACCAGCTCGGGCTCGATCTCCCGCAAACCGCGCCCGGTATTGAGCAAGATCGGGAACAGGCAGAGGCTGAAGGTTATCAGGATGTTCGAAGCGAGGCCGTAGCCCATCCAAACGATCACCAGCGGCCCGAGCGCGACCTTGGGAATCATGTTGAGCGTGACGAACAGCGGAAAGATCGCCAGCGTCAGCACGCGCGACCAGGAGAACAGCAGCGCAAGCCCGACGCCGCAAACCAAGGCAAGCACGAAACCGCCGAAGATTTCCCCAGTCGTCACCAGCGTGTTCGGCCACCAGGCATAGGACGTCTTGCCCAGCGTTTGCAGCATCTCCAGCGGCGACGGCAGCAGGAACGGCCGGATGTGCCAGAAGTCCACTGCGCTCTGCCAGACCAGCACGAGCAGGACATGCATTGCGATCACGACGATCATGCGGCCATGGCGCCGCATGTTGCGCGGCGCGACAGGGACGACCCCGGCAAGCATGGTGCTCATGCGGCGAGCCTCGCGCGCGGCCGGGCGCGTCCGCGTGGGGCAACCGAGCGCGCCGGCGTCGCGCTGGGCCGTACCGCCGCCATGACGAAATCCACCACGTGCCGCCGCCGCAGCGCGATCTCCCGTCGCGCTGCAAGGTCGCGACCGAAGATCGCCGACAGCGTGCGGGTGTTGGAAAAATAGAAATAACCGAGTGCGGCCATGGATATATAAAGCTGCAGCGGATCGATCCGTGAGCGGAAGCAGCCCTGCGCAACGCCCGCGCGCAACGTGCGGGCGATCAGCTTGATCAGCGGCGAATGCATCGCCCCGAGTGCCTGGGAGCGCCGCAGATGCAGGCCGCCATGCCCGTTCTCGTCATTCAGCAACGCGATGAAATCCGGATTCTTCGAGAGGTAATCGAAGGAAAACCCGACCAGCCTCGCCAGCGCCTCGGCCGGCTCCAATTGTCCCAGCGACAGTTCCTGCTCCTGGGCGCGGATGTCGCCATACACGCTTTCCAGCACCGCCTGGTAGAGTTGCTCCTTGCTGCCGAAATAATGATAGACGAGCTGCTTGTTCAGTCCCGCCACCGCGGCGATTTCGGCAACGCGCGCGCCCGCCAGGCCCTTCCGCGCGAACACCGCGCGCCCCGCCGACAGCAGCGCCTGCCGCGACGCCACCGGGTCCCGCGCCGTCCGCTGGCGCACGGCGGTGTCCGCCGGCTTGCCGGTGCGGCCTATGTTAGTGCTCCGCGTCTTGATGCTTCGCGTCGCGGTACTCCGCGCCGCCGTGCGCTCTCCCACTGCGCGTCCTGACGCGGCGCACCCCGCCGCCGGACTGAGGGGCGCCGCAGTTGATGCCACCATGTTGGTCGCGGTCGTGTTGGGCGCGGCCGTTCTGGGTGCTGCCGCATTGGCTGCCGCCGTACTCTTTGCCACCTGTCTCACAGTGGGCCTGTTCCTGGTATCAACCATCCGGTTGGTTGATAATTGACCAGACCGGCGCCTTTGGCTAGGGTTTTTCTCCATAGTGTGAACCGGGCGAGAGCGGGAGACTTCTGCCGTGACAAGGAAACCAGGCTGGCTGTGGATGCCTGCTTTTGCATGCGCTCTGGTCGTTGCAGGAGCGCTCTACGCCGGCGCATCGCGCGCGGCAGAACAGAGCGTCACGCTGATCCTCAACTACATCCCGACCGCTGACCACTCGCCCTACTACTATGCAAGGGCGCAAGGCTGGTACAAGCAGGCGGGGATCGATCTCACCATCGAGGTCGGCAAGGGTTCCGCCTTTGCGGCCCAGACCGTGGGCGCAGGCGCGGCGCAGTTCGGCATCGCCGACCTGCCAACGATGTTCGTCGCTCGCGGCAAAGGCGCCGACCTGGTGGCGATCATGAACGTCTATGCCAACTCGCCGCAGGGCTTCTATTGGTTGCAGAGCAGCGGCATCAAGGGTCCACAGGACTTTCCCGGCCACTCGATCGGCAACCCGCCCGGCGACGCGGCGCGCGTGATGTGGCCGGCGTTCGCCAAGGACGCGCATATCGCCGCGGACTCGGTGCATTTCGTCAACGTCACGCCCGCCGCGAAAATGGCCGCGCTGCGCAGCCACCAAGTGGATATCATCACTGATTTCTACAACGAGCATGACCTGAAAGTGCGAGAGTTCGGTGCAGATCTCGGCTTCCTCGCATGGCGCTCGGTCGGGCTGAACCTGTACGGCAATTCGATTATCACCAGTGCCGATTATCTGAAGACGCACCAGGATTTGGCGAAGCGGTTCGTGCAGGTTTCGCAGCGAGCATTTGCCGCCTGCGTTGCCGACGCTGCGCCTTGCCTGGACGCATTGTTTGCCAATGCCAGTGGGCTGGACCGTCGCGTGCAGGAAGACCAGTGGCAGCGCATCAAGGAGTTGATGGCCTCGCCGGAAGGCAAAGCGGATGCGCTGGGCTGGTTCAATATGGACCGCGTTGTGTCGGACTATCAGTTGGTGCAGGCGAATATCGGCTTCGACAAGTCGTTCGATCCCAAGGAAGCGGCGACGAACGCGCTACTGGACACCGCGATCAAGCTGAAGGAGTAGCGCCGGCGCTCCCCCTCCCCGTCATGGCCCGGTCTGACCCAGCCGTCGTTCGTGGCACCGCGGCTTCAAAGATGGCCGGGTCAAGCCCGGCCATGACGGTTGGCGCGGCTGGTGCGACAAACGAACCGCCCCGGTCGGGCATCAGGCCGGCTGGTTCCGTGCCGTCTCTGCATCGCGGATTGCGCGCCACACGCGTTCCGGCGTCGCCGGCATCTCGATGTGGCTCACCCCGAACGGCTCCAGTGCATCGACAATTGCGTTGATGAGCACGGCCAGGGCCGGCGTCGTGCCGCCCTCCCCGCCCGACCGCACACCCAGCCGGTTGGTGGGCGACGGAACCTCGCTGAGCGCAGTG
The DNA here is from genome assembly GCA_035486135.1 of Acetobacteraceae bacterium. Lineage (GTDB taxonomy): Bacteria > Pseudomonadota > Alphaproteobacteria > Acetobacterales > Acetobacteraceae > JASHVB01. The sequence goes on along the minus strand of DATHNI010000470.1, from coordinate 256 downwards.
ATAAACTCGGGGAAATCGCCGGCGCGCGGCAGTGCGTAGTCCATGAAGCTTGCCGCCAGCAACTGGCCGGTCGCAGGATCATAGTGGCTGTTCTCGAGCAACGCCTGGCCGACGCCCTGAGCAATGCCGCCATGCGTCTGCCCATGCACGATCAGGGGATTGATCGCGCGACCGACGTCGTCCACCGCGACGTAGCCGACGATCGTTACGGCGCCTGTCTCAGCATCGACCTCGACCTCGCACACCTGGGCACCGT
>DATHNI010000469.1:0-16385 GCA_035486135.1 Acetobacteraceae bacterium | reverse complement strand
CTCGCCGCGCTGTATGGGTTGACCAACCCGCTGTCGGTGGCGGGCATCCGGACGCTGTTGCCGAACCTCGTGCCGCCGGCCGCCTTCGGCCAGGCGAATGCCCTCGACACCAGCATTCATGCCACGGTCGATGTGTGTGGCCCGGCGCTGGCCGGCGCCCTGTTCGGCTTCGCCGGACCGGCGGTCGCCATGCTTGCGGTTGCCGGTCTGTACGCCGCGGCCTGTGGGGCGCTGCTGCCTACGACCCGGCGCCTGCCGCGCTTCCGGCGCCCATGGCGCGGCGGATTGCTCGCCGATGCCACCGCCGGCGTGGCGTACGTCCTGCGGCATACGACCTTGCGCAGGCTCGCCGTCGCCTACGCGCTCTACAACATGGGTTGGGCGATCCTGGTCGTGGCCGTCCCGGTCCTGGTCACACGGATCGCCGGCGCAGGCGCAAGCAGCGATCTGCTGGTCGGCGCATTATGGGCCGGTTCCGGCGTCGCGAGCGCTGTCGGATCGCTGCTTGCCGGGCAATACGGCAGCGAGGACCGGGAGCGCGCGACGATGGCGCTCGGCATGCTGGCGACCGGGTTGGCGATCTATCCGGTGTGCGTATGGTTTGGGCTGCCCGGCTTGGGCGTAGGCCTGGCGTTGGTCGGATTCCTGGCGGGGCCGGTCGATGTCGGCGTCCTGACACTGCGCCAGCGGCGTACCGAGCCTGCCTGGCTCGGCCGGGTCATGGCGGTATCGATCAGCCTCAACCTGTCCGGCGCGCCGATCGGCTCCGCCCTGGGCGGCATCCTGCTCACATGGTCGGTGCCGGCGACCTTCGCGGCGGCGGCGCTGGCCTGCGTGGTGGCGGCGTTGGCATGCACATTGTTGCCGAAGCGCTGATGTGGTTGTTGCAGGAACAATACAGCCATGGTCGCGCGCGACAGGAACCATCATTGCTAGCAGCGCAGTGACGCAGCAATCTCCCGCCGGGTGAGCGGCGGGTTATACCAGGCGCCTTAAAGGTTGACGTACCGGCACGGGCCGTCCCTTTCGTCATGGCCGGGCTTGACCCGGCCATCTATGCAGCCGCGGTGCCGCGATAGATGGCCGGGTCAAGCCCGGCCATGACGGTTGGGGCGGCTGGTGTGACCACTCCGAGTGTCAGTCTTTCGGGCGGTTGGTATTATTCGGCGGATAGATGTCCGCGTCGCGTCGCCGCGGGCAAATGACGACCACTCCGGGGAGCAATCGACAAATGATCCAGGTTCCGACACAGCAGATCGCCGGCGTGTATCATCGCCGCATCGGCGACATCGTCGTCACCGCACTATCCGACGGCTATCTGGATGGCACGGTGGAGGTGATGCAGAACATCGCGCCGGACGACGCGACTCAGATGTTGAGCGACGCGTTCCGTCCGGGACGCCGCACATCGGTCAACTGCTACCTGGTCCATTCGGCGGGCCGGCTGGCGCTGATCGAGACCGGCTCGGGCGATTACCTGCTGCCCACCGCCGGCAAGCTGCAACAGAACTTGCGCGCAGCCGGCGTCGATCCGTCGTCGATCGAGAAGGTGATCCTGACGCACATGCATCCGGACCACTCGGCCGGGCTGACCGACCCGAAGACGGGCACGAAACTTTTTCCCAATGCCGAACTGGTGGTGCACGAGAACGAGCCGCAGCACTGGCAGGACGACGGCGCCATGGCGCGTTCCGGCGAGCGGGAGAAGAAGCTGTACTTCCAGTGCGCGCGCGAGCAAATGGCGCCGTATCACAACGTGATGCACCGCTTCAGCGGCAGCGTCGAGGTGTTTCCCGGCGTGACGTCGGTGCCGCTGCACGGCCATACGCCCGGCCATTCGGGCTACATGATTGCGTCGGGCAAGGACTCGCTGCTGATCTGGGGCGATATCGTGCACGTGCCGGAAGTGCAGGTGCCGCGGCCGGAAGTGACGATGGCGTTCGACACCGACCCACAGGCCGCGGCCGCAACGCGCAAGCGCATCTTCGACAGGGTGGCGACGGACCGGCAGTTGATCGCCGGGATGCACGTGCATTTCCCCGGCTTCGCCTATGTGGCGAAGCATAGCGACGGCTACGTGATGGTGCCGGAGCCGTGGGACCAGGGGTTCGGCGGATAGTGCCTCCCCGCGTCAGGCAGCGGAAATCGTCAGCTTCAAACCCAGCGCACGCACCACGTTCAGGACTGTGGCGAACTCCGGATGACCATCAGGCGAAAGCGCCTTATAAAGACTCTGCCGGCCAAGTCCTGTCCGGCGAGCAATCTCCGTCATGCCTTTGGATCGGGCAACCGCGCCGAGAGCGTGGGTGATGAGTTCGGGATCTCCATCCTCGAACACCGCTTCGAGGTAGGCCGCGATATCTTCGGGCGTCTCCAGGTGGTCAGCGGTATCCCATGGAATGGTCTTCACACCGGTCATTTGGTTCCCCTACAAGGACCGCGCGAGGTCAAGAGCGATCCGGATGTCCCGAGCCTGCGTGCGCTTGTCGCCACCAGCGAGCAGAACCACCAGCGTGGTGCCGCGCTGCCCGCCATTCACGACTTCGCAGCACGCCGGAGTATAAACCCAGTTTCCTGGGCTGTAGTGGCCACCAGGATCAGAGCAGCTTGTCGTCTTCGCGCACCAGGAAGCGCGGTGTCTCGCCCACCAGGGCGCGGCGGCAGTTCTCCGCCGCCCGCCGCAGCCCCACGCCGCGCGAGGCCACCACCGACGCCGAATTGTGCGGCGAGCCGATCACGTTCGGCAGCGTCATGAACGGCTGGTCCATCGCGAACCGCCCGTGCCGGCCCGGCTCGACCCACCACGCATCGATGCAGGCGGTGAATCGCGGATGCGCGCGCAGATGCGCAAACAGCGCCGCCTCGTCGATCAGCTCGCCGCGCGCCAGGTTGACCAGGATGGCGTCCGGTTTCATCCGCGCCAGTGCCGCCGCATCGATGATGCCGCGCGTCGTGCGCGTCAGCGGTGCGCTGATCAGCAGCACGTCGGAGACCGCCAGCAGCTCGTGGAGCAAATCGACGCCGCCGATCCAGTCCACCTCCGCATCGGTGGCGCCGCGCCGGTTGACCGCATGGATCCGCATGCCGATCGCGCGCATCAGCTTCGCGGCCGCCTCGCCGATGCCGCCGAAGCCGAAGATGCCGCACACACCGCCGGCCAGCATGCGATTCATCTCGAACTGGTTGAACGCGCCGGCGGCCAGCGCCGTATGCTCCACGATCAGCCGCTTCGCCGCCGCCAGCGCCATCGCCAGCGCATGCTCTGCCATCGGCTCGGCGTAGGCGCCGCCGTTGCCGGCGACCGGCAGGCCGGGGGGCAGCGTGCTGAACGGTATGAAATCAACGCCCGCGGACATCGTCTGCAGCAGGCGCGCGCCGGCGATCAGCGCCAACTCGTGCGGCCGCAATTCCGTGGTGTTCCACAGCAATACCGCGCCGGCGCGACGCAACGCAGCCTCGCGAGCCGCGTCGTCGAGCCCCTTCAGCGAGATCACCTCTGTCGTCCCGGCCAGGGCTTGCTCCACGATCGCGCGATTCGCATTGTTCAGCCCGAACGTCACCACCAACGGTCCTGCCGCCATTGCCAGCACTCCTGCTAGATCCCACTCGCGCAATAAAGGTCCTATCGCGCGTTTGCTTCCCGGCGTTCCCCGCGTGCATGCGCCCCGGCTCTTGTGGCCCATCGTGGCCCTCGCTCTGCCTCCGTGTTAAGGGCTTTCTTGCTGCCGCGCCGCACGGCATATCCCGGCCTGCACGCCAATGGTGGCAGCGGATCGTTACAGCCGGTGTGGCCGGCGCGCGTGATCCGTCGGAGCCGGAGCCACCTCAGCCGGCGTTGCCGCGTCAACTGACGCCCCCACGCCACACCCATCCGTAACGTGTTTGTGGTAGCGCTCTCGTTGGTGGCGGTCGCTCTCGAAAAGGCTCATATGGCGCGACATCATGACGACTCCCCTGACTGCCGGCGACCCTCTGACACCGCCCTCCGGCCCTCGCCGCCCCCGGCGCGAGCCGCCGCCGCCCAGGCGCGGGCGCAATCCCTTCGTGCGCGTGGTCCGCGGCCTGTTCGGGGCCTTGCTCGGGGTCGTCGTGCTGGGCGGCGCGGTCGGCGCGACGGGGGGATACCTCGCCTGGCGCCACTACAGCGCCAACCTGCCGGACGTGGACGGGCTGAAGAACTACCAGCCGCCGGTGATGAGCAGGGTGTTCGCCGGCGATGGCCGCCTGGTGGCGGAACTGGCGGCCGAGCGCCGCATCTTCGTGCCGTTCCCCGCCATTCCGGAGGTCGTGAAGCAGGCGTTCGTCTCCGCCGAGGACCAGAATTTCTGGGTTCATAACGGCGTCGATCCGCTGGCGATCGCCCGCGCCGGAGCCTTCGACCTGATGCACATGGGCTCGGGGCACCGGCCGCTCGGCGCCTCTACCATCACCCAGCAGGTCGCCAAGAACATGCTGCTGGACAACAGCGAGGTCTCGATCTCGCGCAAGGTCCGCGAGGCGCTGCTGGCGATGCGCATCGAGCAGGTAATGTCGAAGCAGCGGGTGCTGGAGCTGTACCTGAACGAGATCTACCTGGGCCTTGGCTCGTACGGCGTGGCGGCGGCGGCACAGGCTTATTTCAACAAGGGGTTGGACCAACTCACCTTGCCGGAGGCGGCGTTCCTGGCGGGCCTGCCGAAGGCGCCGAACAACCTCAATCCGTTCAAGTACCCCGAAGCGGCGAGGGCGCGGCGCGACTACGTGCTGGATCGCATGGCGGACGACCATGCGATCACCGCGGCGCAGGCGGCGGCGGCGAAGGCGACGCCGATCATCCCCGCCGAGTTCCACCGTCCCGCGCCGGTGCCGGGGGCCGACTGGTTCACCGAGGAGGTGCGCCAGGAGCTGATCCAGCAGTTCGGCCAGGACGTGACCACCCAGGGCGGCCTGATGGTGCGCACCAGCCTGGACCCGGCGTTGCAGATTGCCGCCGAGAAATCGGTGCGCGACGGGCTGATGGCGTATGACCGCAAGCAGTGCGGCTGGCGCGGGCCGGTGACCCATCTGGATTGGGCGGCCGGCGGCGCCTCGGTCGGCGCCGCCAAGACGGGTGACTTGGGGCAGGGCTCGACTGGCCAGGGCTGGACGGGGCCGCTGGCCCAGGTCGCCCGGCCGCCAGGCATGCTGCCGGACTGGCGGCTCGCGGTGGTGCTGAGCCTTTCCGACAGTGAGGCGAAATTGGGCTGGCTGGAGCCGGCGGCGCAAACCAACCAGCCGCCGCAGCCGCGCACTGGCGTGCTGACGCTGGGGGACGTCGCCTGGGCTCGGGTGGTGAAGGACGGCAAGCCCGGGCCGGCGCCGCGGAAGATGGCCGATGTCATGCAGCCGGGCGACGTGGTGATGGTCGACCCGTCCGCCCCGGGAGGCATTGCCGCCGCCGGCGCCGGATCGACTCCGGCGGCCGGAGCACCTACCGCCGCCGCATCCCCCGCCGCGGCTGCGAATGCCGGGAAGCCGCGTCCGACGCCCGCCGCACAGCCGACGCCGGTCATTCGCCTCTCGCTGCGGCAGATTCCGCAGGTGCAGGGCGCGCTGGTGTCGCTCGATCCGACCACCGGGCGGGTGCTGGCGATGGTCGGCGGCTGGAGCTTCGAGCAAAGCCAGTTCAACCGCGCCACCCAGGCGCAGCGCCAGCCGGGCTCCAGCTTCAAGCCGTTCGTTTACCTGACCGCGCTGGAACACGGCATTTCCCCGAGCCAGCGGTTCCTCGACGCGCCGGTCGTCATCGACACGCCGGACGGCCGGTGGCGGCCGGGCAACTACGAGGGCAATTTCGGCGGCCCGACGCCGCTGCGCGTGGCGCTGGAGCAATCGCTCAACCTGGTGACGCTGCGGGTCGCGCAGCACGTGGGCATGCAGGCGATCGCCAATAACGCGATCGCCTTCCACGAGGTGGACAACATGCCGCGCGTGCTGCCGGCGGCGCTGGGCGCGGTGCAGACGACGGTGCTGAAGGAGGCCGGCGCCTACGCTTCCCTCGACGAGGGCGGGCGCGAGGTTTTGCCGACGCTGATCGACAGCGTGCAGGATCGCGACGGCCAGGTGGTGTGGCGGCCCAGCGGGCTGGGCTGCGCCGATTGCTCCGATCCGTCCAAGCCGCCGCTGATCACCGATGACCGCAAGCAGATCGCCGATCCGCAGAGCGTGTTCCAGTTGATCACGATGATGCAGGGCGTGGTGCAGCGCGGCACCGGCATGCCGGTCGCCAAGGACCTGGGGCGGCCGATCGCTGGCAAGACCGGCACCACGCAGGACTTTACCGACGCCTGGTTCGGCGGCTTCACGCCCGACCTGGTGACCGTGGTATGGGTGGGCTACGACAACCCTGCTTCGCTGGGCAACAACGAGACCGGAGCGAACGTGGCCGGGCCGATCTGGCACGACTACATGGCGGTGGCGCTGAAGAACCGGCCGGTGCTGAACTTCCCGCAGCCGCCAGGGGTGACCATGGCGCAATGGGACACCGGCTCGGGCGTGGTGACCGATGCATTCAAGCCGGACGAGGTGCCGGGGGCGTCGGCGCCGACCGGCATGGGCGTTGCCAGCCAGTCCAACCCTGATGGCGCGACGCCGGCCGCCGCGGCGGGCTCGGGCGGTGGCGGTCGCGGTGGTGACATGTCGCTGGGCGGGTTGTATTGAACGCGCCGTTCCCCGACATGATCATTTGAACCGGGATAGACCGACATGTCCGCCGAATCCGACTCCCTGCACGAACAAATCAAGCAGTCCGTCGCGCTGCTGAGGAGGCATCTTTGACTGGGATGCCGCGCAAGCCCGCCTCGCCGAACTGAACCACCGCGCCGAGGATCCGGCGCTGTGGAACGACCCAGCTGCCGCGCAGAAGATGATGCGCGAGAGGAACCACCTCGCAGCGCAGATCGAGGCGGTGGCGAAGCTGGAAACCGAGGTCTCCGACACGCTGGAACTGATCGCGCTGGCTGAGGCCGACGGCGACGCGGCGATGGCCGAGGAGGGGCTGGCCGCGCTGCGCACCCTGGCGGAAGAGGCGAAGCGCCGGGAGATCGAGAGCCTGCTGTCCGGCGAAGCCGACATGAACGACGCCTATGTCGAGATCAACGCCGGCACCGGCGGCACCGAGGCGCAGGACTGGGCCGAAATGCTGGAGCGCATGTACACGCGCTGGGCAGAACAGCACGGCTACAAGGTGGAATGGCTGGAAGAAAGCGAGGGTGAACAAGCCGGCATCAAGTCGGCCACGATGAAGGTGAGCGGGCCAAATGCCTATGGCTGGCTGAAGACGGAGGCCGGGGTGCACCGGCTGGTGCGGATCAGCCCGTTCGATTCCGCGGCGCGGCGGCATACGAGTTTCGCGTCCGTGTGGGTGTATCCGGTGATCGACGACAGCATCAACATCGAGATCGACCCGTCGGACCTGAAGGTGGATACGTATCGCGCGTCGGGCGCCGGCGGCCAGCACGTCAACAAGACGGAAAGCGCGATTCGCATCACGCACATGCCGTCCGGCATCATCGTCGCCTGCCAGACCGATCGCAGCCAGCACCGTAACCGCGCGATGGCGATGGATATGCTGAAGGCCCGGCTCTACGAAGCGGAGCTGCAGCGGCGCGAGGCGGTGTCGGCGGCGCAGGAAGATGCCAAGACGGAGATCGGCTGGGGCCACCAGATCCGCAACTATGTGCTGGCGCCGTATCAGTTGGTGAAGGACCTGCGCACCGGCGTGGAGAAGGGCAACCCTGACGCGGTGCTGGACGGCGATCTGGACGCGTTCATGGCGGCGGCGCTGGCGGCACGCTCCGGGGCGACGCGGAGCGAGGCGAGCGCGTCGGCGCGCTAACGGGGCTGATGCGGGACGCGCTGCGCTGTGCCGCTCGAGCGAATTGGGCGGGCGAGGACGCCGGGTGGGCCCGCCAGGACCCACCCCATCGTCGTCAGGCCATCAAATGCCGGCATACTCGGTTGAAATGTCCTGGCTGGTGTAATCCGTCAGCATCGCAGTCGCGACGATGCCGATGATGGCACAGGTCGCGATATAGATCGCGATTGGCCAGGCCGAATGGTAAGTCGCGAACAGCCACGTCGCGATGAACGGCGATGGCCCGCCCGCGATGATCGAGGCGAGCTGGTAGCCGAGCGAGGCGCCGCTGTAGCGCAACCGTGGCGTGAAGCTCTCCGCGATCAGCGCTGCCTCAGGCCCGTACTGGGTCATCACCGGCAACAACGAGAGAGCGACGGCGATGAAGATGACCGCCGGTATTCCGGTATTGAGCAATGCGATATAGACGAAGCCAAAGATGCCCATGGACAGGCAGCCGAGCATGAACATGTTCTTGCGGCCGACGCGGTCCGACAGATGCCCGGCCACAACAACCCAAAGAAAGCCGAGGATCGTTTGAGTGATCACCGCGATCAGCAGAAAGTTACGCGACATTCCGAGTACTGTCGTGCCGTAGCTGAAGATCCACGCCCCGACGATATAGCCCGGCGCTTGCTCCGGCATGCGCAGCAGGGCGGTCAGTAGCACCTGCTTCGGCTGGCGCTTCAACACCTCCAACACCGGCACGCGTTCAACCCGCTGCTCTTCCAGCACTCGCTGGAAGACCGGTGTTTCAAAAATGCCAAGCCGGATCCACAGCCCGATGGCAACCATGATGAGGCTGAGCAGAAATGGAATGCGCCAACCCCAGACATAGAATTGATCGCCCGACAACCAACTGAATGCCAACACCGCCACGTTGGCCAGGAACAACCCAGCGGGCGCACCGAACTGCGGCCACGCCGAGAGGAAGCCGCGGTTCTTGTCGGTACGCGCCCATTCCATAGCCAACAGGACCGACCCGCCCCATTCGCCACCAACGCCAATGCCCTGGATCAGTCGGATGAGCGTCAGCAGCACCGCACCCCAAACCCCGATGCTGTCGTAGGTGGGCACCAGTCCGATGGCAGTCGTCGCGATTCCGGTGACCAACAGCGTGACAATCAGCGTTGCCTTGCGCCCGATCCGATCCCCCCAATGACCAAAGATCGCGGCCCCGATCGGCCGCCCGACGAACCCAACGAAAAACACGCCGAACGATTCGAGGATGCCGATGATCGGCGACGACTTCGGAAAGAACAGCTTGCCGAAAACGAGTGCGGCCATCGTGCCATACAACAGGAAATCGTACCACTCGATCGTGGTGCCGACAGTGCTGGCGATAACGGCACGCCGAAGCTGCGCGCTATGTTCGTCAGCGGACAAGGCCGCCAGGCGATTGTTGTTGATGGTCATCTCGTCCCTCCTTTTGTCGCTTTATTGGACGACCGGGCGGTTGGCACCGGGTTATCGAATTCAAGCGCGACATCGACACGGGCACGGTCCTTTGCGGCAGCAGCCTTCGGCTGACTCCGCGCGAGCCGCCCGCGCGACGAAAACTGCAGCCGCGCAGGATCTGCGGCAGTTGAGTTCCGGGACTCGAACTTTGCACCGAACGCCGACCACAGCCTCTCTCGCCGGACGTAAGTCAGGCGATACTCAGCGAGGGCCCTGAACGGGGCCATAATCCTTGCTATTAATCTGGATTAATAATCCAGCTTGCCTTGTCATGCGTTCCCGTTTAGGACACCCACACGTCGCATACTCGTTCGATCTGCTCGTACGACCGCCGCTGCTGCGGACCGTTGATGTGGGGAGAATGGCTATGGCTAAGGGGGCAGTGCTCGCTGCGTCCGCGGCTGCGATCATGCTGCCGCCGCCGCTGCCGCTGGTCGACAAGCTGGCGTCCTACCTCACCCTTTCAGAGGCCGAGATTGAATTTCTGGCGGAACTGCACGAGCCGCGGCGAAAGATCGCCCGGCATCGGGAAGTCATCGTCGCGGGACGCCGGTACGACCAGCTTTTCATCCTCTGCAGCGGCGTCGTGTCCCGCTACAAGGTGTTGCAGGATGGCAAGCGACAGGTCTTGCACCTGGGATTGCCGGGCGACCTCATCGGCCTGCCGTCCTGCTTGTTCGACGTGGCTGTGAATTCGGTCTCGGCGCTGACTGACGTCGTGCTCTCGCCGGTCACCTTCGTGAAGCTGTTCAGCCTGTTCGCCCGCTTCCCGCGAGTCGCGACTGCGCTGTTCTGGTCCTCGGAATGCGAGGCAGCGATGTACGGCGAGCATCTCGTCAATCTCGGACGTCGCTCGGCGTATGAACGGCTTGCTCACCTCGTTCTCGAGATGCTGGTCCGGCTGCGCGCGGCAGGCCTGGCCGACGACGTTTCCTATACGCTGCCGCTGACCCAGGAGTTGATGGCAGACGTGCTCGGATTGAGCGTGCCGCATGTCAATCGCATGATTCGAAATCTGCGGGACGAAGGTTTGGCCACGATTGAGGGTCAGCGGGTTGTCATTCACGATATTGCGTCGCTGTCGGCTCTCGCGGGCTTCGAGGAGCGCTACCTCTCGCGTCAACGAATACCCGGCCTGCTGTAGCACGGCCTCGCCCCGGACAACCGTGATCCCGGCGCGCGCGAGCAACTGTCGGGCGCCGTCGCAATCGGATCCGCTAACCCCAGCCGCCGGCCGCCAGCGACAGGGTGGAAAGATCGGCGGGACGCAGCAGCAAATCAGCCGACGTGCCGCAATCTGCGCCATTGTCACTCGTGTGGCCGCCAGCCCAGTGGACCTGATAGGTCAGGACCTGATCGTTCAGGCTAGACTCGAATTGCGTGGCCTCGATCACCAGGCTTCCGCCAAGCGTCTGCATGACATGCGGCTTCAGGACGCACGAGGCAACCGGGGGATTTCCCACCAAGCCGGCTGTGATCATCGTTTGGTTGTCGCTCACGGCGCCCTTTGCGAGATCGAACGACAGGATGTCGCCGGTTCGCGGCCTAAGTTGGTCTGCCAGTCGCAGCGAGGCACCGATTACCGCCACTATGAGAAAGGCTGCCGCCGCCGTTCCGCACAGTGCAAAATATAAGCCGTCGAGCTTGCCATCGTAGGTTGGTCTCATGCCACCGATTCCTTGCTGTTCTCGATGCCTCCTCTTGTCGTAAGGGCCCGCCGGGGAATAACCACGTCAAGTTCAGCGCGAGCGGTGCCCTGTGTGTCATGGTCCGCGGAGGCGGACCATCCACGACTCTCCTTGGTGCCGGCAGTAAAGTCGTGGATGGTGCGCCTTCGCGCACCATGACGCGGAGAGGCCGGCGCGTCGCTCCGACCGATTCGTTTATTGCCCCGCGCATCCTAAGCCTGCCGACGGGCGACGCGTCGCGCAGCGCGCCGCGGCTGCCTCAACGGATCCTGGATCGCCGCATACCGGCCGCTCCGCGGGGAGCGATCGGTTTGGACCGAGTTTCCGACGTCAAATCTCGCAGCCCGCCAGCCGCCGCGCTTTCGTCTGGAGCATTGATCCAGAGCAATAATTTGGGTCATCATGGTTGCAGGTTTGAGAAGGCGGGACCGGGCGTGATGCGGGCTGGCACCGTCACGCTGGTGTGCCTGATTGAAGCCGGCCAAACCTCGGCACAGGCCCACGCGCGACTGCGCTGCGCTGCTGATGCGAAAACCTTGACAGAGACGCCGTTTGAATCTACTTCTGATCGCGTGCTGTAGGGCGCAGCGGCCTTCGGGCCGGACGGGCCATGCCCGCCTACGGGATTGTCAACCACCGCGCGCCCTATGCCCAATCTCGAGAACCTGAAGAAGCAAGCAAAGCTGTATCGGCGCTGGCACCACGACCGGTACTATCCAGTCGCGGCACGAATCAGAGCAGTACTGCCACGCTATCGCGATCTGAGCGACAAGGAGGTGCTTGCGCACAGCTTCAGGCTGTCCGATGCACAGGAACTTGTCGCCAGACAAGCCGGGTTCGAAAGCTGGGAGGCGCTCCGCAAAGGAGTCCAAGCCATGTCCAACACGGAAGCCCACACCCTGATCAAGCCTGTCCTGCTGGCTGCCGAGCCGCAGCTCTTCGTCGCCGACGTCACAGCCGCATGCGCGTTCTTTACCGGAAAGCTCGGGTTCGCGGTTGCTTTCACCTATGGCGAGCCGCCGTTCTACGGCCAGGTGTTTCGCGACGGTGCGCGACTGAACCTCCGGTGCGTGTCGCAGCCGGTCATCGATCCGCAGCGCCGGAACAAGGAAGACCTGCTATCCGCATCGATAACACTCGACGATGCAAAGCCCCTCTTCCTTGAATATCAAGCGGCCGGCGTCACGTTCCATCAAGCTCTCAGGACCGAACCATGGGGCGCCCGCACCTTCATAGTACGCGATCCAGACAACAATCTACTGCTCTTTGCGGGTCGCGGCGCCTAGCGGGAACAACCTGGCGCGTGGCGGAACGATAATACCAGCCCGCCAAACGCTCGACTCATCGATGCGGCCGTTAGCGTCATGGCGGGCGAAGGCCCGCCAGCCACGACTTTGACTGCCCCCGAAAGGAAAGTCGTGGATGCCGACCTTCGTCGGCATGACGTTGAGGCTGTCGTCCGCGGGAGAGGATCTTTCATCATCCGCCCCGCACTTTGTACCACGGATGCGGCAGCCCCGGCGTCTTCACCCGCAGCGTATAAACCGACGTGCTCGCGGTCAGCAGCAGCGTGCGCAGATCGGGGCCGCCGAACGCGACATTGGCGCATACCTCGGGCGTCTCGATGATGCCGATCTTCGAGCCATCCGGCGCGAACACCCACACGCCGCCGGTGCCAGTGCAGAACACGCGCCCGGCCGCATCGACCTTCATCCCGTCCGGCACACCGTTCGTCCCGTCCGAAGACATGTCGGCGAAGATCCGCCGCCGCACCATCGCGCCCGCCGCGTCCAGCTCGATCGCGTGGATGTATTTCGTCCAGCGTGTGTTGGCGACGTACAGCGTGCGCTCGTCCGGCGACAATGCCAGTCCGTTCGGATACTCGAACGGCGCGACCATCGTCACCGCGCCACCGGGCGCGATGCGATACACCGCGGCATATTCCTGTTCACGCTCGGCCAATGGCACCCGCAGCGAGGGGTCGGTGAACAGCAGCGCGCCGTCCGATGCGCAGATCACATCGTTCGGCCGATTCACGCGCTTGCCCTCGACGCGATCGATCAGCGTTGTCACCGTGCCGTCGGGTCCGGTTCGCGTGACGCGGCGTCCGTCGCCTTCACAGTTGATCAGGCGGCCTTGCAGGTCGAAGGTTAGGCCGTTGCCCCCCTGGGTCTCGCGCACCACCTGCGGCTTGTCGCCGAGGGCCAGGCGATACAGCACGCTCGCGCGCACATCGACGAAATAGAAGAAGCCGTCCGGGTGCCAGAGCGGTCCCTCGGTGAAGACGAACCCGGTCGCCACCTTTTGCAACTCGGTCGTTTCCAATATGTCTGACAAGGCCGCCATTGTTGTGTCCTCCCGGTCATTGCCCGGTTCTGACATTGCGCGGCGCACGGCGTCGCGGCAATCCCCGCCTGAAGAGCCTGCCTGACCAACAACATCTCCGCGTGGGGCTAGCGCCGGGACGAGCATGGCAACGCGGCCAGAACGCGATTATGCTGCGGGGAGGCGCCAAGTGCCTTGAACGCATCTGTCACCCTCGTGTAATGGTCGGGGTGGCAACACGTGAGCCCGCCAATAGGATGCAGCATGGAACTGGTCGACCTCAGCCGCGAACTGTTCCACCGCACCCAGGTGCATCCCTCGCACCCGCCGGTGATCGTCTCCGTCTGGGGCGACCACAGCGAAAAGAAGGTTGCCGGCAACACGGTGTTCACATCGAAGGCGCTGTCGATCGCGTTCTCCGATCACGCCGGCACCCATGTCGATGCGCCGGTGCATTTCGATCCCCGCCCCGGCGCAGCATCGATCGACGAAGTGCCGCTGGAGAACTTCTATACCGAGGCCATTTGCCTGGACCTGTCGGACGTCCCCCTGAAACACGCGGTCACCGTGCCGGAAATGCAGGCGGCGCTGGACAAATCCGGCCAGGACATCCGCCCGCGCGACACGGTACTGCTTTACATGGCGACCAATGACCGGTTGCTCGGCAAGCCCGGCTACCTGCACGACTTTCCCGGCCTCGCGATCGAGTCCGTGCACTGGCTGGCCGACCGCGGCATCCTGATGTTCGGCGTCGAGGCGATCAGCCCGGCACCGGAAGGCGAATTGAACTACCTCGCCCACATGGCCTGCGCCGAGCGCGGCATCACCCACATCGAATGCCTCGCCAATCTGGACAAGCTGGTCGGCCGCGGCCGGTTCCGCTTCATCGGCTTCCCCCTGAAGATCCGCGGCGGTACGGCCAGCCCGATCCGCGCTGTCGCGATGTTCGAGTAGCCGATGATCGACGTCGAAGTCGCCGTCACGATCCGCCGGCCGCGCCGTGACGTGGCGGCGGTGATGTTCAACCCGCGCTACGACACCGCGTGGATCGGCGGCATGTTGCAGGTCCGCCCGGCGACGCCCGGGCCTCTGCGCCGCGGCATGAAGGTCGCCCTGGTGTCGCGCGTGCTCGGCCGCCGCGTCGCCAACGTCCGGGAAGTGGTGGATCACGAGCCCGACCGCCGCGTCGAGATGATCGCGCCAGTGCCATTCGGCCTGCGGATTCGTTACGATCTGGAGGGCATTCCGGAAGGCACCATCGCGCGCATCCGTGCCCGGGGACGCCCGACCGGCCGCCTGCGTTTCGTCGGGGCCGCGATCAACCCGCTGCTGCGGTGGTCGGTGGTCCGCGACCTGGAACGCCTGAAGGTATTGCTCGAAACGGGGGCCTGGCGCCGGCGGGCCGCCCGACTCTCCTCTCCCGCGGAGCCGGAGAGGGCAGGGTCAGGGTGTCACGTGCCGCACGCATCGCCCTCCCCTGATCCCTCCCGCTTCGTGGTAAAGGGAAAGAAGAAATTTCTTTGTCGCACCACCAATTTGCGGCCCCAGGAAATTTCCTGCTACATCACCCCTTCCACCGGAAGGGACTGACCCCGCATGGCCGCCGACAAGGAGATCGACCGCCTGGACCGCGAAATCCTGCGCCTGATTTCGGCCGACGCGTCGCTGTCGCTGGCCGAGATTGCCGCCCAGGTCGGCCTGACCCCCACACCGTGCTGGAAGCGCATCCGCCGCATGGAGGAAGCCGGCATCATCATGCGCCGCGTCGCGGTGATCGATCCGGCGAAGATCGGCCTGCCGGTGTCGGTCTTCGTCGAGGTGGAAACCGCGGACCATTCCGCCGAATGGCTGGAGTGCTTCGCGAACGTGCTCGGCAACATGCCGGAGGTCATCGACGCCTGGCGGATGAGTGGCGACGTGGACTACCTGCTGCACGTCGTGGTGCCGGACATCGCCGCCTACGACGACTTCTACCGCCGCCTGATCGGGCAGGTGAAGCTGCGCAACGTGAGTAGCCGGTTCAGCATGGAACGGCTGAAGGCGGCGCCGCTGCCGGTTTAGCGGGGCTCTCCCGATGCGTTGAAGCCGCGCTTCCGTCGCGGCCGGGGAAGCAAGTGCTGATGGCATGCCCCATCATGCTCTGAGCCGAGAGCATGGTGGGTCATGCCCGTGAGGGGCGACAGCGGCCAGCGGCCCGCCTGTGCGGCGGATGATCGGATAACTCGCCAGAACGGATTCTCGTGCCTCACACCATGCCAGCGTGCAACCGGGAAAGGTCGCCGCAGACCTCGAAAATGCTCCGCCTGGTGCGTTTCCGAACAGACCCCAACCTGCCATCATCCGGTCCACCACGTCCCGACGGAGCTTCTGCCTGGTGCATCCCGCCGCAATCCCGACGCCGCGATGGACCACGGGCGCCATCCTCGCCGCGGCAGCGCTGTTCGGCTTCGCTGTGTTGACCAACATCGCCACGGTGCTCAACAACGCCTATGATTCGGGGGCGACATTCTACGATTCGACGATCTTCCAGACGATCATCTGGCGCAGCGGCCTGGCGTTGAAGCTGCCCCGCAGCTTCGGCGGCCGGTCGTTCCTGCACATTCACCTTTCCCCAATCAACTACCTGCCAAACGCGCTCAGCTACCTGATGCCGGTCGACCGGATGACCTGGTTCGGCCTGACCTACGGCATCCTCGACGGTCTTCTATTGTTGGCCGTCTTCGCCTGCCTGTACTCGCTGTTTGGCGCGCGCGTCCTCCTGACCTTTGCGGGCACCATGCTGTTCTACTGCAGCGGCCTGATAACCGTCGGCCAGTTCGAGCCGCACCAGCCGCTCACCGACAAATTCCTCGAGCGGGGCCGCTTCCCCTACCGCTATCGGGTCATCGGCACGAAACTCCGGATCGCGTCGCGCCAGCCGCCCGAGCAACTCCCGGCCTTCGCCGGCCTGCTCGAGACCACCCAGCGCCCCTGATCGTGGCGGCGCCAGGCCGGGCGCGATACGAACTGTTCCGATGATGCCAACCGTTCGGGTGATGCCA
>DATHNI010000468.1:0-5965 GCA_035486135.1 Acetobacteraceae bacterium | reverse complement strand
TGGACTGTCATCGCGGCCGTTCTGCCGGGGCGCCGATCCATGCAAGGCGCTCGAGGCGCAGGGTCCTTTGGCGGCTCCCGGCAGTTCGACCCGAACCACACAGGTAATACCGGCTGCGTGGCTTTCGAAGGTATAGGGGTTCTGCTCGTGGGGATGACCAACCCCTCCGGCTGCCAGGAGCGGCTCGCGACCAAGCAAGAAATTGGAACCACCGATGCGCACCGATGGGACAGGGGCCGCCGCTCCGGCGCCGCTCGCCAGGGTTCGTCTTTCGATGTTCACCGTGAATGGCCATGCCGGACTCGGACCATCGGTGTGCATCGGTGGTTCCATTCCCTTGCCTTGCCGCATGCCGCGCTTGCGTTGCGGCATGTGGCATGGATCCGTCCAGTGAAAATGCGGCGCGATGAAGGTGGCGCCTGTAGCGGCTGGTGCCTGTACATGTGCATGGGGTCATGCCGAGGGTTTGTGCCCCGTGTCCGTCCGGACCTCGGCCGAGGGGCATCTCGCCCGACGGTATCGATTCCGCCGCGTTCCTGCAGGCCGGCAACGGAACCGGGCCAGGCTGTCTGTCGTGTCGCGGCTTTCTGTCGTGTGCAGGCAGGGGACCACGCATGCCGTCGTTGCCAGCGTCTCATGAACGTCTCGCTTTACGATGGGAGAGACAGCGCTGCATGGCATGCGAATTGGTCGGACTACACACGCGTTGGGGTGCGATTTGAGGATGACCGCAGACTCGTGCCTGCACGGTATGCGGGGAACTACCCGAAGGACCCTTGCGGTCAAGGCAGCGCACGCGGCTGCGTACGCCCCGGCTCCGTGTTCACCGTGCTCTCGCTCTGTGTCTCCGTGCTGAAAATTCTTGCGATGCCACATCCCGCGCCGGCCACCGGGACTATCCGATCGCTCTGCGCTGAAACCCCGTGCGCGATCGCAGCCGAGTTCCCGCCGAAGCGGGTGGTCGGGGACGGAAGGCCGCTGCGGTGATCCTGCACAAGCCACCAGATAGGTTAAAAATAATAACGATCAAGCCGATCCGTGTGCCGACCGGCCGGCGGCACCGCGCGACTGGCGCTCGGCCCGGCATGACACGGCCTCGCCGTCCGGGGCTGCGCCGGGCACCGAAGTGATGCTCGCGGCCAATAAGCGAACCAATCGGAACAGCGGATGCCCGCCAACGCACCGGAAAGCGGCGCGGCCCGGACGGACAACGCGGCGCGACAGCCGCGGATTGGGTTAGCTGTCCTTGCTGTCGTTCGCCGGAGCGCTGTTGAGCTGCATCCAGTTCTGCGCGCCGATACGGCCGACCAGGTCGAGCTGCGTCTCGATGAAATCGATATGCTCTTCCTCGTCGCGCAGGATGTGGGAGAACAAGTCGCGGCTGGGAAAATCGCGGACGCTCTCGCAATAGGGGATTGCCTCGCGCAGGTCGGCGGCCGCCTTGTCCTCCTGCTGCTTGTCGGCGCGCAGCACCTCCTCCGGCGTCTGGCCGATCAGCACGGCATTCAGCCGCTGCACGTTGGGCAGGCCCTCAAGGAACAGGATGCGCTTGATCAGCCAGTCGGCGTGGCGCATTTCCTCGATCGACTCGTCGTATTCGCGCTTGCCGAACCTGGTGAGGCCCCAGTTGTCCAGCATGCGGGCATGCAGGAAATACTGGTTGATCGCAGTGAGTTCGTTGGTCAGGACGGTATTCAGGTATTCGATCACCCTCGGATCACCTTGCATCGTCCGTCTCCTGGTGGAAGTCCATGCCACGGGCCGCGCGAAGCGCGCGCCGGCCGCAATCGACGCGATGCTAGCCGCGCACTGCGGCCGATACCAGGGCGTCGCGAGGCAGCGCTAGTCGGCGGCCAGCAAATCGGGCTGCGGCGCGGCGGCGGCGGCTTCGTTGAGGATCCGGCGCATGTTCACCGAGCACGTGCCGCATCGCACAGCGCAGCCGCAGGCGCGGTAGATCTCGCTGGGGCGGTTGGCGCCGGCCTGGGCGGCGGTGCGCACGTGCTGGTCGGTCAGGGCGTTGCATAGGCAGACATACATCGCGTGACAGCCCTTCCGGAGCGCCATGGAACGGCAACCTTTCTACCACGCGGCGCCGCGTCATTGCAACTCATTCGCAACTGGCGCGAAGCTGGCCAGGGTTGCGGATTACGCGGGACTGACGCTGGCTGCACCAAGGCCGCTATCCACGGTGGGTACCAAGGCGGCTATCCTCGGTCGGGTAAGAAGGCCGCTATCCACGGTGGGAACCACCAGAGATCGCCGCTACAAGCGGCGAGCCGGGATACGCCCGCACCTGACGGCATCAGGGCGCGGCTTCGGCGCCGACCTTTCGCAGCCGGCCGGCCAGTTCGATCGTGTCGATGGCGCCGTTCCAGAAGTCGAGCAACACCGCCTCGTTCAGCATGATCCATTGGACCACGAGGTCGAAGTCAGGACCTCGCGGCCGGTCTTTGATCAACCCTGGCCGAGGCCTGATTCCCACGACCGCCGTATCGGTGGCATCCATGCGTGGGCCAGGCGTCAGGCATACCTTGATGCGCGCATCATGCCGCGCGGGGCCTCGCGGGCTGACCCAGACGGTCATCGGCAGACCGGTGGTGCGAGGGAAGAGGTTTGCCATTTCGAAAAGATCGACCGTCTCGCTATCCCGATGTGTGCCGATCCCTTGCCTTGTGGCAACGGTCTTTCTCAGTCCAATTGCCATTTCACACCTCGCATCGGTCTTATTGTGGCGCGAACCGGTTGCCGAAGTGAACGGCTACGCCGCATTGCTCGGCGATCCGGGGGCGCGGCGGCCGGCCAACCCGGCATCGAGCTGCCCGAAACTCCAGTAATACACCGCGATGTACGCCCCCTGGAACGCCGCGCCGATCAGGAACGGCAGGGCGAGGTCGCCGGCGGCGAACAGGGCCCCGGTCAGCACCGGGCTGAGTGCCCGCGGCACCTGCATCGACACATTTGCCATGCTGGCGGCAAAGCCGCGCCGCTGCGGGCGGACGATGCTGATGCTCAGGGCGCTGCGGGCGCCGGTGGTGCCGCGGTTGAACATCCCGCGCAGGATGTAAAGCACGCCCGCGATCCCGAAGCTGGGTGCGAACGGCAGCGCCACGAGCAACGCCAGCCCGACCAGCCGCATCGCGACCACCGCGCGCACGATGCCGAGCGATTTAGATAGCCACCCGGTCGCGATCGACGCCACGGCTGCCATCAGGAACCCGCCTGCCATCAACGGGCCGATCTCGGCCGGGCCTTCGCCGAAGCGCAGGGCGAACCAGTAGGCGATCAGCGGCCCGGTCGCTCCGACGCCGGCGCCGTTGATGATGTTCGCGATCATCAGGCGCAGCACCAGCCGGTTCTCCCGGCTTTGCTCTCCAACGGACGCCTGCTCCGGCGCGGGACGCGGACGCAGCGGGCCAGCCTCGCTGTCTGGCGTGCGGAGGATCAGCGCGCAGCACAGCAGCGAACCGGCGGCGGAGAGCGCGAACAGCGGCCGGAAGGCGAGGGCGCCGGGCAGCATGGCGTGCAGCCGGTCCGGCAGCGCGGCGAGAACCGCCCCGGCCGCATTGCCCAGGAAACCGAGCGCGGCATTCAGGCTGTAAACCGGGCCGCGGCGGGAGGCGCTGACCGACTGCGCCAGCCAGGCTTGCTCGACGGGCGCGAACGGGCCGGCGGCGCCGTTGCCGCCGCGGCCGAAGCCGCCGACCATCGCCGCCGCGCTGAGGACCGCCGGCTGGGCGGACAGCACCGCGGCCAGGCCGGCGCAGAACTGCGCGGCCTCGTAGAGCAGCAGGAAACGCCGGCGCCCGCCTCGGTCGCTGAGAGGTCCCGAGAGCAAGGTCAGCACGACCCCCGCCAGCAGCGCCGCGCTGAGCACCGCGCTGATCGAGACCGCCGGCCAGTCCAGCGCGCGCAGGTAGAGCGTCAGGTCCACCGCGAGCGCCCCCTGGCCGATGCTGCGGACGAAGCGTGTTGCCAGCAGCAGTCTTGTGGTTCGCGCGCGGTCGCCGGTCATGCCCGGTCTTTGGCCGATGCGGTTGGGCGGCGCAACGGCCCGGCGTGCGGCGCAGGCGGGCGGACGGCGTGCCACGGCAATCGCCACGGGACGTGCTGCCACGGCAATCATAGGAGCCGGAGGGAGATAACTACTTCGACCAGCCTCGCCGCAAAGCCCTGTGTCATGGCCGCGCTTGGCTTGGCCACCCACGTCTTCTCTCACTGCCAGCAGCAAAGTCGTGGATGGCCGGGCCAAGCCCGGCCATGACACAGCGATCTGTGACCCGCCCCAATTGATTCGATTGTTCCCGAACGGAGCCATAGTTGCGCCGTGTCCTGCGCTGCCTCCGCCCCGATACCGGTCGCCGCGGAAATGCCCTACCATCCGCAGAGCACCGGAGGGGGGAACAATCATGCGCATCGCCAAGATCGAGGACCTGCACTGCGCCGCCGGCTGGCGCGACTTTTCCTTCCTGAAGATCACCACCGACGAGGGCCTGGTGGGCTGGTCGGAGTTTTTGGAGAATTTCGGCGCCGAGGGGCTCGGCACGGTCATCCAGAAGCTGGGCGCGCGGATCATCGGCATGGACCCGCGGCCGGTGGAGAAGATCACGGCGTTCCTGCACGGGCTGACCCGGCAGACGCCCGGCGGGCTCAACCAGCAGGCGATCGCGGCGATCGAGAATGCCCTGGTGGACATCAAGGCCAAGGCGCTCGGCATCCCGGTTTACGAATTGCTCGGCGGCCCGGTGCGCGACCGCTTGCGGCTCTACTGGTCGCATTGCGGCACCTGGCGCGTCAGCTTCGCCGACCGCATCGAGGCATGGACCGGGTTCAAGCCGATCCGGTCACTGGCGGATGTGGAGAGCGCCGGTGCCGAGGTTGCCCGGCGCGGATTCAAGGGATTGAAGACCAACATCATGCGGTTCGACGGCGACACGCCGGCGATTCACATGCCCGGCTTCAATGCTCCCGGCTGGCCGGAACTGAACATCGACGCGCCGCTGGTCGAGGGGCTGGTGGCGCAGATGACAGCATTCCGCCAGGGCGCCGGGCCGCGCGTCGGGCTGCATCTCGATTTGAATTTCAACTTCAAGACCGAGGGCTATATCCGGCTGGCCCAGGCGCTGGAGCCATTCGACCTGGTGTGGCTGGAGATCGACAGCTACGACCCGGCGGCGCTCGCCACCATACGGCGCAGTGCGCGCACGCGGGTAGCGTCATGCGAATCGCTGTATGGGCGCCGGCAGTTCCGGCCGTTCTTCGAGCATCAGTCGGTGGATGTGGCGATCATCGACATCGCGTGGAACGGGATATTGGAGTCGATGAAGATCGCCGCCATGGCGGATGCTTACGAGATCAACGTGGCGCCGCATAATTTCAACAGCCATATCGGCTCGCTGATGAGCGCGCATTTCTCCGCCGCGGTGCCGAATTTCCGGGTGATGGAGATCGATATCGAGGACGTGCCGTGGAAGGACGCACTGGTGACCGTGCCTCCGGTGATCGAGGACGGGCATCTGCTGATCCCGACCGGCGTGGGATGGGGGGCGGACGTCAACGAGGACGTCATCCGCGCGCATCCGCCGCAGCGCACGGTGAAATGGACTCAGTAACCCACTTATACCAGCCGCCTTAAAGGTTGACGTACCGGCCCCGGCCGCCCCAACCGTCATGGCCGGGCTTGACCCGGCCATCTATCGCGGCACCGCGGCTGCATAGATAGCCGGGTCAAGCCCGGCCATGACGGTTGGGGCGGCCGGTGCGACCAGTTCGAGAGTCAGTGTTTCGGGCGGTTGGTATACCCCTTTGCGATGGGAATCCGGCGACGATGCCAGGCAAGTGCCTGACGGGACTCAGGAAATTCTAGGCGGCTGCCAGATTCTTCCAAGCAATGGGTATATTACACGATCAAGGTGTAACTCTGCTCCGGTATCGGATTCCTGGAGTGGCCCACGTCGCCCTGCGC
>DATHNI010000467.1:0-2749 GCA_035486135.1 Acetobacteraceae bacterium | reverse complement strand
TCTGCCTGGAGTTCGGGCGCGCCAGCGTCGTACAGGTCGCCTGCCAGCATTTTATCCCTCTCCGTGCGCGTCATCATACCCTTTCCTTTGCGGTCCACTTGGACAGACCGGGGGAGTTATCAGGCAGTCCCGCAACGTGCATATAGGGAAATAGCCACCAACGAGGCGCTTCCGGTGTCAACGCAACCGGGCCAGACCGGTATCCGCCGGGGTCGGGGAGCGAGGGAGCACCCTTCCGGTGGCCTTGCGAGGTTGCTAGGTTCCCGCCGATGGCGAGCGTCGGTCCGGAGGACAACATGGGCGTTGGCGGCGTGCGGCGGATCGAGGTGACCGAGCGGGAAAGGCCGGTGTTTGGCGGCACGGAATTCGCCGCCGTCGGGCCTTATGAACGGCTGCACGGCACGGTATTCGGCGAACTCGATCCGACACATCGCCTGAATGTCGGGATCGTCAACCTCGATCGGGCCGCGCGCAACACGCATGGTAACGTCGACTATCAGAGCGACTTCCGGATCTTGAAGCCGCTCGATCTCGATCGCGGCAACGGGTGCCTCGTGTACGACGTGCCCAATCGCGGCAACCAGCCGATCATGCCGCGGCTCAACGGTGCGCCGGACGGTGGACACCCCCAGCACGCCGGCAACGGCTTCCTGATGCGCCGCGGCTTCACGCTGGTGTGGAGTGGCTGGCAGGGTGATGTGCCGCCCGGTGCCGATCGCTTGACTGCGCAATTTCCCACCATCCCCGGCATCACCGGCATGGTGCGGGAGGAGTTCATCGCCGAGGCCACCGGGCTGCTCGGCGACAGCAACATCCAGGAGCTGTCTGAGGAGCGCTTCGTCGGCACGCTCGTCTATCCGGTTGCCGACCCGGACGGTGCGACGTTGACGGTGCGGCAACGCGAGGCCGATCCGCGCGTCACGCCGGCTGGTCTTGCGTGGCGTCTGGTCGACGACCGCCATGTCGAGATCACGCGACCGACCGCGCCGGGCTTCGACCACGGCGCGATCTTCGAGTTCATCTACCGCGCGCGCGATCCGATCGTGATGGGCATCGGCTTCGCCGCGATCCGCGACATCGTCTCGTTCCTGCGGCACGCCACGAAGGACAATCCGCTGGCGCCGCAGGAGCGCCCGTGCATCCGGCACGCGCTAGGTTTCGGCATCTCGCAGAGCGGCCGCGTGCTTCGTGATTTGGTGCATCTCGGGTTCAACCAGGATCTTGCGGGACGCCAGGTGTTCGACGGCATCCTTCCCGTCGTGGCGGGATCGCGACGCACCTGCGTCAACTGGCAGTTTGCGCAGGCCGGTCGCTATTCGCGCCAGCACGAGGATCACTCCTACGGCGACGACCAGTTCCCGTTCAGCTATCCGACGCTGACCGATCCGATCAGCGGCCGGAGCGGCGGCATCCTGCAGCGCGCCCGTGATGCTGGCGCGTGCCCGAAGGTGCTGCATCTCGATACCGAAAGCGACTTCTGGCAGGCGCGCAGTTCGCTCATAGCGACCGATACGAGCGGCGGCGACATCGCCATGCCGGACGAGGTGCGGGTGTATACGGTGAGCGGTGTGTCGCATGCGCCGTTTCGGCCCTTGACCAAGCCGGTCATGCAGCTTCCCGGCAATCGGCTCGGTTACGGCGCGTTCATGCGTGCGCTGCTGGTCGCGCTGTTTGAGTGGGTGGAGCGCGGCACCGCACCGCCGGACAGCCGCTTCCCGTCGCGCGCCACCGCCACGCTGGTGCCGCTCGCAGAGGCCCGCCGGACATTCCCCGGGCTGTCAGAAGTGAAATACCCGGACGTCCTGAACGAGCTGCGGCTGCGGGACCACTCGGTTGAACCGCCGATCGAGAGCACGGCTTACCCGGTGTTCGTGCAATCGACGGATGCCGACGGCAACGCCCTTGGGGGCATCCGCCACCCCTTGCTCGCGGCACCATTGGGCACGCATGTCGGCTGGTCACTGCGCGCGAAGGGCTATGGCGAGGGTGAACTGTTCACGATTCAGGGGTCGATGATCCCGTTCGCGCGGACCGAAGCCGAGAGGCTGCGGGCCGACGATCCGCGGCCTTCCCTCGAAGCGCGCTACGCATCGCGTGATGCCTGGTCCGCTCGGCTGGCCGAGGCCGTGGATCGACTGGTCGCCGAGCGGCTGCTGTTGGCCGAAGATGGCGACCGGCTGGCGACGGCCGCGCGCGAGTCGTGGGACGTGTACCAGGAGCTGTAGAAGGCGGCGCGGAAACCGTCGGACTTGGCCCTCTCATTCGGGTCCTTCCTGGCCGGCAAGCGCGCATCGCCAGATCCCCGATGGGGTCAATGCCAAACGATGAGCCAGCATCACTCAGGGGCCGCCGCGCCGATTTCGCGGATTGGAGGTAGCGGAGGGATGTCTGCCGTTTACTTGTAAGCCTCGCGGTCGCGGCACTGGCGGGTTGCGGGCGGATCGCTGGAACTAAGGAGCCCTACGATCCGATGGTTCCATTCGACGTCTATGGCGCGATTCTGAACAATCGCCGATTGCTACCTCGCCCCTCTCAACAATTGCGGTCACTAGCCCGCCTTTCGAGAAGCCAGCCTAATGGGACCGCCCAGGTCACCGCCTTCCTGGACTGCTACTGAACGGCCAGGCCGACCTCTGCGCCACCTCAATACTTGATCTCGTTATCGACCAGATTGGAGATCGCCCGGCGCAACGCGACCGGCCGGGCCAATATCGTGGTCCCACGTGCCACCAGCCGCCCTCCACCAGCA
>DATHNI010000466.1:0-2439 GCA_035486135.1 Acetobacteraceae bacterium | reverse complement strand
CCGCGCCGGTGATCAAGACGCGCTTGCCAAGCAATGGTGCGCCGTGCCGCAATGTGCGCAAGGCCGTCAGGCCGGCGACCGGCAGCGCCGCGGCCGCAGCGAAGCTGACAGAGTCCGGCAGTTCCGCCATGCGATGCCCCGACACGGCGACGCGTTCCGCCCAGCCGAACTCGTCGGTTAGTGCAACGACGCGGGCACCGGCCGGGGGGCCGCTGCCGTCCGCAGCCTGCTGCAACACGATGCCGCTGACGTCCTGGCCCGGTATCCAGCCTTCTTCATTGTTCCGGAACGATCGTAACTCGCCGCGATTGAGCGAGAACGCCTTCACCGCGACCAGCGCATCATGTAGGCCCGGAATCGGCTCCGGCACCTGCCGCAGTTCGACCGGCGCGGATCCGTTGGGCGTGTTGACCAGTGCGAGCATTTGCGTCTCTCCCGTTCCTCACCCTACCATCGATCCACTTTGCGGCATCGAACCCGCAACGCGGAAGAGGGGACCTCATAGCATGCCACGCATGACCGGTGGAGAAGCGATCGTCGACGGCCTGTTGCGGCACGGCATCGATACAGTGTTCGGGCTGCCAGGCGTACAGGTCTACGGCCTGTTCGATGCGTTCGCGCGCGCGTCCAACCAGTTGCGGCTGATCAATGCGCGGCATGAACAAACCACGGCTTACATGGCGCTCGGCTATGCCTGTGCGACCGGCCGGCCATCCGCCTACGCGGTGGTGCCAGGACCCGGCGTGCTGAACACCAGCGCCGCGCTTGCGACCGCGTGGGGG
This sequence comes from Acetobacteraceae bacterium, assembly GCA_035486135.1. Lineage (GTDB taxonomy): Bacteria > Pseudomonadota > Alphaproteobacteria > Acetobacterales > Acetobacteraceae > JASHVB01. The sequence goes on along the minus strand of DATHNI010000466.1, from coordinate 1,657 downwards.
TTGAATGCGCCGGTGCTGTGCCTGACCGGCCAGGTGCCCAGCCCGATGATCGGGCGGCTGCGCGGCTCGCTGCACGAATTGCCGGACCAGCTTGCAACCTTGCGCAGCCTGCTGAAATGGGCAGACCGCATCGAGCATCCCTCGCAGGCGCCATATCTTGTTGCGCGTGCGTTCCAGGAGATGCAGTCCGGCCGGCGCAGCCCGGTCGCATTGGAAATGCCATGGGACCAGTTCTCCGCCACCGCCGAGGTCACGCCGCAGGATCCGCTGCCGTTGCATCCGCTGCCGACGCCGGACCCGGAGAAGATCGCCGCGCTGGCAAAGTTGGTGGACGCCGCGCGTGCGCCGATGATCTGGGTCGGCGGCGGCGCGCTGCATGCGCCTGCGGAAATCCTCGCACTTGCCGAATGTATCGGTGCGCCAGTTGTATCGTTCCGCAACGGACGCGGGGTGGTCGACGATGCCCATCCGCTCGGGCTGACCATCGCGGCGGGTTACCAGTTGTGGAAACAGACCGATCTGCTGATCGCCTTTGGCACGCGGCTGGAGGTGCCGACGCTGCGTTGGGGCGCGCTGCCGCCCGGCATGAAAATCGCCCGTATCGACATCGATCCGGCGGAGATGCGGCGGTTGAAGGTCGATATCGGCATCGTCGCCGATACCGCCGATGCGGCCCGCGCGCTGACCGATGCAGTGGCCCCGAAGGAAAGCGTCGCGCGAGCCGACGCGATCGCGCACGCCAAGGCAGACGCTGCTCACGCGATTCGCAAGGTGCAGCCGCAGATGTCGTTCCTTGAAGCCATCCGAGACGTGCTACCGGAAGACGGCATCTTCTGCGACGAGATGACGCAGGTCGGCTACGTCTCCTGGTTCGGCTTCCCATTCCATGCGCCGCGCACGCTGATCACGTCGGGCTTCTCCGGCACGTTGGGCGCCGGCTTCCCGATGGCGCTGGGCGTCAAGGTGGCACACCCCGACAAGCCGGTGGTGGCGGTGACCGGCGACGGCGGTTTCATGTTCGGCAGTTCCGAACTCGCCACCGCCGTGCAGCACGGGATCAACCTTGTCACGGTGCTGTTCAACAACTCATCCTACGGCAACGTGCTGCGCGACCAGCACCGGCTGTTCGAGGGGCGCGATTCCGGCTCTCGGCTGCGCAACCCAGACTTCCAGCTGTACGCGAAGAGTTTCGGCGTGCCGTCCTGGCGGGTGACCGACGCCGACGGGCTGCGCGGCGCGTTGCGGCAGGCACTGGCGGCGAATTCTCCCGCATTGATCGAGGTGATGACGGACATCAAGCAGGAGTACCAGCCCTGGGAGTTCATCTCGCCCGGGCGGGGCTGATGTCGCACGCGCGCTGGCCGGCAGCCCTGGCACTTCTGGCCAGCTTGCTCCCGTTCGCTCCGTCCCACGCCCAACCCCAATCCACCCTCCGCATCGGCATCCGCGACGACCCGGATCTGCTCGATCCCACCTTCTCGCGCACCTATGTCGGCACGGTGGTGATGACCGCGCTGTGCGACAAGCTGTTCGACTTCGATGCCAAGCTGAACATCGTCCCGATGCTCGCCACCGACTATGAATGGACCGACAGCAAGACACTGCTGATCCATCTTCGGCCGAATGTGCAGTTCCAGGACGGCGAAAAGCTCGATGC
>DATHNI010000465.1:0-7795 GCA_035486135.1 Acetobacteraceae bacterium | reverse complement strand
GGATTAGCACGGAAAGCAAGAAAACCTGTCCGTGCTAATCCGTGGACAAATCCGTGCTGATCCGTGTTAGAGCCTGTCCGTTCTTTCTTCTACTTTTCGACCAAACCAAAACAACGGTCCGCCACGTCATTAACCATTCATCAATCCGCGCACGTGCAGATTCAAACCCATGCATGACCATCTGGCGCATGGCGGCGACCTCACCTATCGCATCATCGGTCTGGCAATGCGCGTGCACCGGGAACTTGGCCCCGGCCTCCTCGAATCCGTCTATCACAAATGCCTCTGCTACGAACTGGCCGACGCCGGGATACCATTCCGGTCCAAGGTACCGCTTGCCGTGCACTACCGGGATAGCATGCTAGAGGGCGGATACTTCGCCGACATCATCGTCGCCGATCATGTAACCCTCGAACTCAAATCGGTCGAACATCTTCTGCCCGTGCATGAATCCCAATTGCTGACCTACCTTCGCCTGGCGGACGTCCGCATCGGGTTGCTGATCAACTTCAATACTGTCTCGCTGACCGATGGGATCAAGCGCCGCGTTCGCTGACAAGCCGAGCCGGGACCAATCCACCCTACACTTCCCCCGCCTCCGTCAGCACCCGCCGCGCCCGGCTGTAATCCTCCTCCGCCACCATCAGCCGGCGAGGGATCGCGCCGATGCTGCCTTCCACCGCACTCATGTGCTGGTCGAGCAAGACCGACTCGATCCCGGCGTCCGCCAGCAGTGCTGTGAGGAACGACAGTCGCACCGGGTCATTGGTCATGGCGACAACGCGCATGCCCCTATCGTGCCGGCAGGGGCGGCGCAAAGGCAACCATAACGGGCGGTGCCATAACGGGCGGTGGTTGGCTTGACCCTGTTTCGGCGCCGCCGATATGGTGACCGTGCCCCTTAAGGAACCCGGCCGGAACATGACGTTGGACGTCGCCAGTCCGCTCGAACCAGGCGTGACGTCGGCACGGGCGCTGCGCGGGCCGGATGAGGACGCATTGACCGCCCTGGCGGCGCTGATTGGCGGCGACATGGCGGCCTGCAACCGCACCATCGTCGCGCGCATGGACAGCCCCGTGGCACTGATCCCGCAACTCGCGGCGCATATCGTCGCGGCGGGCGGCAAGCGGCTGCGCCCGTTGCTCACGCTGGCCGCCGCGCGGCTGTGCGGCTATCCCGGCCCAGGGGGTGACAGCGCCGGGGGCGAGCGCCACGTCGCGCTGGCCGCCTGCGTCGAGTTCATCCACACCGCCACCCTGCTGCACGACGACGTGGTGGACGAAAGCGCGTTGCGCCGCGGGATGGCCTCGGCCAACGCGGTGTTCGGCAACCAGGCGTCCGTGCTGGTGGGGGATTTCCTGTTCGCCCGCGCCTTCCAGTTGATGGTGGAGGACGGCTCGCTGAAGGTGCTGGCCATCCTGTCGCGCGCCGCGGCGACCATCGCCGAGGGCGAGGTGCTGCAGCTTGCCACTCAGAACGACCTGTCCACCCAGGAAGCGCGCTACCTGGAGGTGATCAAGGGCAAGACCGCCGCGCTGTTCGCTGCCGCCTGCCAGGTGGGCGCCGTCGTGGCCGATCGGCCGGCGGCAGAGGAGGCGGCGCTGGCGGAATACGGCCTGAACCTGGGTATCGCGTTCCAACTCGTGGACGATGCGCTGGACTATGCGGCCGACCAGGCGACCCTGGGCAAGACGGTCGGCGACGACTTCCGCGAGGGCAAGATCACGCTGCCGGTGCTGGTGGCCTATGGGGCGGGGGACGCCACGGCGCGGGCGTTCTGGCGGCGGACCATCGAGGCGAGCGAGCAAGGGGATGCGGACCTGGAGCACGCCATGGCGCTGATGGCGGGGTGCGGCGCGATCGGGGCGACGCTGGCTCGGGCGGGACGGTTCGCGGCGGCGGCGAAGGCGGCACTGAGCGTGTTTCCGGACGGCCCCTGGCGGCGGGCGCTGGCGGACGTGGCGGATTACACGGTAAGCCGGGCGCGCTAGGCGGGACGGCCGGCTGCACCGTCGGAAGCATGCCAACAGGGCAGGAGGTGCGTGATGCAATACGGTAGCGCGCTGCCGATCACGGCGTTCGCCGATGCCGGCGCGGTGAAGGCGTATGCCCAGACGTTGGAGGGGGCTGGGTTCGATTTCACCTCCACCAGCGGTCATGTGATGGCGCAGCCGCCGGGCACCAATCCGCAGCGGCCGGACCGGCAGTATGTCGGCCCGTTCTACGATCCGTTCGTGACGTTCTCCCATCTTGCGGCGGTAACCCACCAGCTGCGCTTCCTGACCGGTATCCTGATCCTGCCTGCGTGGCCCACCGTGCTGGTCGCCAAGCAGGCGGCGGAGCTTGCATTGTTCAGCGGTGGCCGGTTCGAGCTGGGTGTCGGGATCAGTTGGAACGCCGCGGAGTACCAGGCCCTGGGACAGAACATCCGTGACCGCGGCCGCCGCATCGAGGAACAAATCGAGGTGTTGCGGCTGCTGTGGTCGCAGCCATACGTGACGTTCGACGGCCGCTACCACAAGCTGGACAAGGTCGGGCTGAACCGTGCCTCGCTGCCGCGCATCCCGCTGTGGTTCGGCTCCGAATCGGGCGAGACGGCGTTGCGGCGTGTGGCAAGGCTGGCGGATGGCTGGATGTCGCTGGGTGACCCGATCCCGGACCTGCCGCGGCTGCGGCAATACATGCAGGAGGCAGGTCGCGATCCCGCGACGCTGATGGTGCGTGGTCCGCTGATGGCGGGCGACGGCGGCGAGGCGGCATGGATCGCGGCCGGCAAGAAACTGCAGGCGGGCGGGGTGACGCATATCAACATCACCGCGCCGCTCGATTTCGTGCCGGCGCAGGCATTGGCGCGGGTCGCCGAGGCGCGGCGCGTGGTGGCGGCGGCGCTGGGTTAAGCACCGTCGCCGGGGTCAACATGGCAAGAAGCGACCGGTGATGTTCGCCTTTCACGTCATGGCGGGCGAAGGCCCGCTATCCACGACTGTGCTGCGTGTGGCAAGGCAAGTCGTGGATGGCGGGCCTGCGCCCATCATGGCGTGAAAGGCCGCATCGCTGCGTCAGTTTCATTCACGGTGGGCCGGCCGCCGCTGGCCGGTGGCCAACTCGTAATGACGGCGTCGCCGGTTCAGCGTGCCCGATCATCCTCGCCGCTGTGGTTGCGCAACAACGAGTGCAGCACACGCAGAAACCGGTCCGCCGCCAGCACGGCGTCCCATGGCTGCCACGCCGGCGTGTCGAACCAGCTCGCCAGAGGGTCGGTCTCCACCGGGCGTTCGGCGATGCGCAGGACGTGCCGCACCTCATCGCGGGTCCAGCCAACGACGTGAATTGCCTCCGATGCGGCAGCGATACGGTCCGCCTGCTTGTGGGCGCGGCGTTCCTCGACGCCCCATTTCTCCAATGCGTAGCGCTGCGCAATTGCCGTCTGCAGGCGCGCGGCGAGCGCCGCGTAACCCGCACCAAGAAACGGCTTCAACGGCGAAATGGGATCGAAGCCGAGCAATCCTTCGTCCGCGTCGTGCAGCAACTCGCGCCGCGCGGCAGCGTCGGACAGGCCGGTGGGACTGCGGGCGCGGCGCAACGCCAGCACCAACAGGCTGTGCTGCGCCACCGATAGCGGCAGCGTCCCGGCGGAGTGGCCGCCCCAGCGATAGGTGCGAGCGAGGCCAAGCGCGAGGTCTTCGTCGGCCCAATCGAAAGGTGTGGGATCGAGCAAATCGAGCCGGCGCCCGGAAGGCAGCCGAACCCAGGCGCGGGCGTGAGGCACGGTGGGCAGGGTGCTACCTCGCCGCTATGCGGTAACGACGATCGCGGCAGATCGTATCAAGCATTTTGGACCCAAAAAAGCAGCAGTACGGGCCCGGCGCGGTGAGGACCGCCGTGCCCGCCGGGGTGCCACGCAGGCTGGCGGGATCGATCACCGCCGGGCTCGGCGGCACGGGCCGACATACGGCGATGTCCACGCTTGGCCCTCCTTTGCTGCGCGATCTTCCACCACCGGTAGGCTTGAGGCTAGCCGAAGCGGGCGGTGGCGGACATGTCGCTGCGCGGCAGGCGGGTCGCGCGGACTTCCGGTGCGGGAAGCTGCGCCAGCGCAGTGGGGGAGGGTGCGTTGGAGCGATGGGGGAGGGTGCGCCGGGGCGGCGATTGGTGCAGAATGGCCGCGGTGGTGCATGAACCAGTTAGTTAACCCGGCCGTGCACTCACCAGTCAGTTAACCAGCGGCCCCGACAAGGAAGCCCCGATGCCAGGCGCCTTCAGGTTCGATACTACGCTCCCGGCCCTGTGGACCGACCGGCCCAACTGGTTGACGCACTTGCGTGCCCTGGCAGCGACCGGCTTCGTCAACCAGACCGATGCGGACCAGCTGGCACATTTCGCCGATCACGGCTGGCTGCTGATGGAACAGGCGATCGAGCCCGCGCTGATCGACGCCTTCGTGACCGATATTCGTAATCTGCACCAGACACCGGGCATGTTCGTCACCACCGATTTCCGCGGTGGCCGCGCCCAGAAGCTGAACGGCAACCGGCCCGACGAGACCGAGAGCCTCTACGACCTGTATGTGAATTTGCAGTCGTCGCGTGTTGTGTGCATGCATCCCAGGATCACCCGATTCCTGAGTTTGGTGTTCCAGTCGAAGGTCCTCGCGTTCCAGCAATTGCTGTTCCAACGCACCAACGGTCACCAGTGGCACCAGGATACCGCTTATGTGGTGGTGGACACGCCGACCTTGCTGGCCGCAACCTGGATCGCGCTGCAGGACATCGTCGAGGGCAGCGGTGAACTGGCCTATTACGATCGCAGCCACCGCCTGCCGCACTACACGTTCGGCAACGGCCAGAAGCATCACGATGGCAACACTGATGGCGCCCAATATATCCGCGATCTGGAGGAAGCCTGTCAGTCGCGCCAGCTTGCCTACGGGCGATTGCTCGCCAGGAAGGGCGACGTGTTCTTCTGGACGGCGGACCTGGTGCATCGCAGCCATCCGCGGACCCTGCCGCCGGAAACGCCGCGGCTGTCCTGCGTCACGCATTATTGTCCCGCCACGTCGATGCCGCACTGGTTCAGCGATCCGGAAAAGCGCGGTATCGAGCCCTACTGGGACGCGGGCGGATTCGCCAGTTCGTTTTACAAGCTGCCAAATCTCGGCAAACCCACGCGGCCGGACCCGCGCTGGGAGTTCTATAACTGATGCAAGCCGTGTCGTGACGGGAGGAGTATGAACCATGCTCACGCCAAAGCAGGTAAGGCAGTTCGAGACGGAGGGCTATCTGTTCCTGCCGGAAACGTTCTCCGATGAGGAGATCGCCGTGCTGCGCGACGAGGCGGAACTCATCTACCGCCAGGATCGTCCCGAGATCTGGCGCGAGAAATCCGGAGCGCCCCGCACCGCCTTTGCCGCCCACCTCTTCAACGAAGCCTTCTCCCTGCTCGGTCGCCATCCGCGCATGATCCGCCCCGTCGAACAATTGTTCGGCGAGCAAGTTTACATGCACCAGTACAAGATCAATGCGAAGGCATCGTTCACGGGTGATGTGTGGCAGTGGCACCAGGATTACGGCACCTGGGCGCGCGACGACGGCATGCCGGAGCCACGGGCCATGAACATCGCTGTCTTCCTCGATGAGGTGATGCCGATCAACGGCCCGTTGATGCTGGTGCCACGCAGCCACACACAGGGTGTGCTCTCGGCAGAGCATGACATCACCACGACGTCCTATCCGCTGTGGACGCTGGACGAGGCGACGGTGACGCGGCTTGTGCAGCACGGCGGTATCGTCGCGCCGACCGGCAAGCCTGGCGGACTGCTGCTGTTCCACGGCAACCTGGTGCACGGCTCGGCGCCGAACATCACGCCGTATCCTCGGAAGATCGTCTATCTGACGTTGAACGCCGTCTCCAACTATATCCGCACGCCGACCCGTCCGGACTGGATCGCGCATCGCGATTTCACCCCGATCGAGCCGGCGGACGACGGTGCCCTGCTGGCTTATGCACGCCGCTACCGGCAGGCGGCGGAGTAGCATGATGAGCGCGGACCTGACCCTGGCCGAAGTCAGCCTCGACGATAAGTACGTGCTGGATAAAGGCCGGGTCTATCTCACTGGCATCCAGGCTTTGGTGCGGCTGCCGCTGATGCAGCAGGCGCGCGATCGCGCGTCCGGCCTGAACACCGGCGGGTTCATCTCGGGCTATCGCGGCTCGCCGCTTGGCGGCTACGACACGGCGTTGCATGGTGCGCGGGCGTTTCTTGAACAACACAACATACGATTTCTGCCCGGATTGAACGAAGACATGGCGGCAACCTCCTTGTGGGGCAGCCAGCAGGTCGGATTGTTCGACGGCGCCACGGTCGATGGCGTGTTCGGCATCTGGTACGGCAAGGGGCCTGGTGTCGATCGTTGCGGTGACGTGTTCAAGCACGCCAACGCCGCGGGCACCTCACGGCATGGCGGCGTGCTGGCAATCATGGGCGATGATCACGGCGCGAATTCCTCCACGCTGGCGCACCAGAGCGAGCAGGTGATGGCCGCGGCGATGATGCCGATTCTGAACCCGGCGACGTTGCAGGATTATCTGGATTTCGGACTGCTGGGATTTGCTCTGTCGCGGTATTCCGGCTGTTGGGTCGGTTTCAAGGCGGTGGGGCAAACGGTCGAGACGTCGGGTTCCGTCGCGGTGGATAGTGCGCGGCCGGACATCGTCCTGCCGGCCGATTTCATCATGCCGGAGGGCGGGCTGAACATCCGCCGGCCCGATCCGCCGCTGGAGCAGGAGAAGCGGCTGCACGGGGCGCGCATGGCGGCGGTGGCCGCGTTCGCGCGTGCCAATGCGCTGGATCGCGTGGTGATCGAGCCACCGGCGCCGCTTCTGGGAATCGCTGCTGCCGGCAAGTCTTTTCTCGATGTGCAGGAGGCGCTGGATGAGCTGGGGCTGAGCGACGCCGACGTCGCCGCGCTGGGCATCCGGCTATACAAGATCGGGCTGACATGGCCGCTGGAAGGGCAGGGTGCGCGCCGTTTCGCCAGCGGCCTGACCGAACTGCTGGTGGTGGAAGAAAAGCGCGGCTTCATCGAAGACCAGTTCGCCAAGGTCTTGTTCAACCTGGCCGACCGGCCTCGCCTGATCGGCAAGCAGGACGAAGACGGCAACGCACTGCTGCCGAGCGAGGGCGAGCAATCTCCCATCCTGATCGCGCGCGTAATCGCGGAGCGGCTGCTGCGTCTCGGTGTTGGCATGCCCGCGCTGGAACAGCGCGTCGCGCGGCTGCGCGAGTTGGAAGCCCGCGCGGCGACGTTGCCGCCGTTGCTGACGCGGGGCGCATATTTTTGTTCCGGCTGCCCGCACAACACATCCACCAACGTGCCGGATGGCAGCCGGGCGCTGGCCGGGATCGGCTGTCACTCGCTGACCATCTTCATGCCGGAACGCCGCACTCATCTATGGAGCCACATGGGCGGCGAGGGCGCGGCCTGGATCGGCCAGGCGCCCTTCACCAGCGAACCGCACGTGTTCCAGAACATCGGCGACGGCACCTATTCGCATAGTGGGCTGCTGGCAATCCGCGCGGCGGCCGCGTCGGGTGTGAACATCACCTACAAGATTCTGTTCAACGATGCGGTGGCGATGACCGGTGGCCAGCGCGTGGAAGGCGGCCTGACGGTGCCGCAGATCACGCGTCAGGTGGCCGCGGAAGGCGCGCGCAAGATCGTTGTCGTGTCCGACGAGCCGGACAAGTATCCGCCGGATGCCGGCTTTCCGCCGGGCACCGTATTTCGCCATCGC
>DATHNI010000464.1:0-18888 GCA_035486135.1 Acetobacteraceae bacterium | reverse complement strand
GCGTCTCGCGTCGGTTCCGCCGTCCATCAGTCCTTGCTCCTGTCCCTCACTGCGTGGGCTGGGTTCTGCCAAGATGCGCAACCGCGCCGCGCTGCGCAAGGCCAGGGCTCGGCCCTGGACCCGCCAAGGGGCTCTCCCCCTTGGATCCCCGCCAAAGGCGCTGCCGGCACCCGCCCCGGGGCACTTGACCCGGGGGCAGGGGGTCCAGGGGCCAAAGCCCCCTGACGGGGGCCAGGGGCAGAGCCCCTGGCCTTTCACCTGCGATCGTCACCTTGAGATCGCCTCCAGCCGAAGGCCGGTCGTGCGCGGACCCAGCACCGCGATGATCAGGAACACAAGGAACATCGCGCCGGCGACAAAGGCGAACACGCCGACTGTTCCATAGTAGCGCAGGCACCACGCAATCATGAACCCTACAAACACCGTGCTGACCCTGCTCCAGGAATACGTGAACCCGACGGCGCGGGCGCGTATCCGGGTCGGATACAGCTCGGACTGGTAGGCGTGGAACGAATACGCCAGCACGGTGTTCGAAAACGCGATCCCGACGCCGGTGACCATCACGCCGAGCGCGCTGGTCTGCTGCGAAAACGCCATGCCGAACACCCCGATCGATAGCGCGGAAAACGCGAGCTGCCATTTCCTCTCGCAGCGATCGGCGAACTGCGTCGCGCACAGTGCACCAATCGGATTGGCTGCGGCGATGATCACCGTATAGGCGAGCGAACGGGTGACAGTGATCCCTTGCGCGAGCAACAGCGTCGGAACCCAACTGGTGAAGCCGTAATAGCCCACCACCTGCAACACCTGGAACACGATCAGCATCAATGTGCGCTGCAGATAGGGCGGCTGGAAGATCTCGCGATAGGAGCCTTTGCTGAGCTCGATTTCGTCATGCAGCGTGTGCGGCGGCGGCAGCACGCGGCCGGATTGCGTCTCGACCCGAGTCTCGATCATTCGCGTGACGCGCTCGGCCTCCGCGGTGCGGCCGTTCTGGGCGAGCCAGCGCGGTGACTCCGGAAGCGCCAGACGCAGGAACCAGGCGACGATGGCACCGCTGGCCCCGATGATCGCGACCCAGCGCCAGCCGTCGAGACCGAACACGGTGTGCGGCACCAGCGCCCAGGCGAGGAACGCTGTGATCGGATACGCCGTTGTGCCGATCAGCGACACGGAAGCGAACGCCTTGCCGCGGCGTTCCTTCGGCACCAGTTCGGACAGATAGGTGTCGATGGTGACGAACTCGACGCCGATGCCGATGCCGGCGATGAAACGCCAGATCACCAGGCCGACATCGCTTGTTTGCAACGCCATGACGAAGGTGGCGACGCAGTACCAGACCAGCGCATAGGTGAAGACTGTCCTGCGGCCGAAGTAATCCGACAGCGGCGCCAGCCATTGGGTGCCTATGAACATCCCGGCGAACGTCGCCGCGACCAGGCTCGCATAGCCGTGGATATCGAAGAACCCCGAGGTCGTCGGCACCATCAGATGGGCTTTATAAAGGCCCGGAGCGATGAACGAGATCAGGCCGTTGTCGAACACGTCGAAAAAGGCACCGAGCGCCAGCAGCACGATGAAGCGGCGCACATAAGGCGACGGCGGCAGCCGGTCCATGCGTGCCGCAATCGTTGGCGGCGGCGTGGTTGAGGTGGTTGAGAGCGTCGCCTGAGAAGCGGCCCCGATCGGAATGGCAACGTCATCGGCCACGAATATTCCTCCCAGTCTTCGCCACGGATACCGCAGTGCAGCGCGTGATCGGTTTTTATCGGCCCGCTGATTTTCCCGAGACTATCGGGGCGTAGCGCCTGCTTGTCCAGCGTTTCCACGGATCGATGAGGGGCAGTCGCGATTGCAGTGTCATGCCCGGCACGGGCCGCGTAAGTGGTACGCAGGGGTCAGCACGTAAGGCGACATATTGAAGTGCGTCATGGCCGGCCCACGGGTCGGGCCGAAGCCCCGCCCGAGGACAGGCTCCGGCCCACCACCCACGACTTTGACGCCCGCCGCATCGGATTGGTGGATTGCCGACCGGAGCCTGCCGCCGGGCGATTGAGCCGGTGGCCGGCATGACCTGGGTGGACGCCGCCATGATAAATGCGTTCACTCTAGCTTCTACCAACGCTGGGGATTCTACCAAGACTGGCGCGCGCGGCAGTTCTGTTGCAGCCTCGCCTCGGCGTTTGTTGCAGCGCCGTACGGCGGCAGATTTTCGCGACAATGAAACCCGTGATTGGAGGACATCCATGCGCGTCAGCACGATTATCCGTTTCACACCCGGCATGGATCCGCAGGATCGGTTGCTGGCCCGGGTGGCCGATTATGCGCGCCGGATCGAAGCCAGCGGGTTCCCCGGCATCTGGGTCGGAGACTCGCTCGGCCGAGGCCGGCCGACCTTGGATCCGCTGATCGAATTATCAGTGCTTGCCGCGGTGACGGAGCGTGTCGAGTTGGGCATCTCGGTGCTACAGATTCCGCTGCGGAATCCGATCGAACTCGCCCATCGCGTGCAGTCGGTACAGGCGTTGTCGGGCAACCGCTTGCGGCTGGGCGTGGGCAGCGGTTCGACCCGCGCAGATTTCGAATTGCTCGGCTACGACTACGACCACCGCTTCGGCATCATGAAGCGCTCGCTTGAAACCATGCGGCGTGCCTGGCGCGGCGAGGCCGTCAATACCGGCGGCACACTCTCGCTATGGCCGGGCTGCGAGGGCGGCCCGCCGATCCTGATGGGCGCCTGGCGCAGTCCGCGCTGGATCACCTTTGCGGCGCAGGAGTGCCAGGGCTGGACTCCCTCGGGCCGGTTCAGCAGTTGGGACGACCTGGAGCACGGCATGCGCATCTATCGCGAGGCTGGTGGCACCAACGCCGTGCTTGCCAACGTCGCGATCGACCTTGCCAACCGGCCAGAATCCGCCGCCCTCGCCGAAGTCGCAACGTCGTTGGTCTGCCCTCCCGACGAGGCTCGCCGGCGCCTGCGGCGCATGCAGCAACTCGGCTTCGACGAGGTGCTGCTGGTGTCGCATTCCAGCGTGCTGGAAGATATCGAACGGGCCCGCGACTTCCTGTGATCGCAACGGGCGCGCCTGCGGACACCTACACGAACCGATGAAACGCGAAACGGTGCCCACGTGCCACTGTGAGGCCACCTGTCACTGGGAAGCGTGTCGCGACGAAGCAAGTCGCCGCGGAGGTTTGTTTCGTCGTCAAACATGCTGATTACGACTTAGAGACATCAATTCGCGTTGGTGTGACCTCCGTAGGCGTCTTCCTACGGCGCGACGTCATTGTGGAACCGGCCGCCGGGCAGCTATCGTGCTGCTCAGATGGCCGGACGAGTTGGTCATCTGGAGACTGTCGGATCGTTTGGATCGAATTGGCGAAGCCAGGCTTCTTGGCCCGAGTGCAATCGCATCAGTGACCAACTCCGAAAGGGATGAAATGCACACGAAGCATACAAGAATCCCGCCCGTCGCCGTTGTAACGCTGCTCACCGCGTTTGGCGGCATCGCTCTTGCGGAACAGGACAAGTACACCTTGCAGGTGCCGGACGGTCTCGCGTTCTCCGAGTTCCGGGGATACGACGAATGGCAGACTGTCGCCGTTAGCCAGAATGGAACCATGATTGAAACGATCCTCGGCAATCCCGCGATGATCGAGGCCTACAAGGCGGGTATTCCCGGCAACGGCAAGGCGTTCCCCGACGGCGTCAGGATGGCGAAGATCCATTGGAACGCAAAGAAGAATGCCGAGGAACCCGGCAACCCGACAGTCCCGGATACCCTGCACGACGTGGACTTCATGGTGAAGGACAGCAAGAGGTTCGCTGACAGCGGCGGATGGGGATACGCCGAGTTCGAGTATGATGCCGCGACTGACGCATTCAGGCCCGGCACGTCAACTGACATGCCGCCGCAGGCGCACGACGCCAAATGCGGATTCGCGTGCCACACGATCGTGGCGGCCAAAGATTACGTTTTTACGGCCTACCCGAAGCGGTGAAGGCGCCGCTGCCTTCGGCTAGAGCGGCGCCCGCTGCGTCACGGCGCGTCGTCACGTTGGATGGGGTTCAGCATGATTGAATGCGGGAATGATCGCCAGCGCTTGTCACGCCGAGCGGCGCTGACCGGAACGGCGCTTGCGCTCGGCGCGGCGACAGTCGTGACGGTGGTCCGGCAGGCGGCCGGGCAGGACAAGATCACCCAGGTGCTCGCGAAATATCAGAACAAGCCGAACGGCAACGATCACTGCGGGCTGTGCAGCAACTTCCAACCGCCAAATGCCTGCAAATTCGTCCAAGGCGAGATCACCCCGAATGGTTGGTGCCAGTTGTTTACCCCTAAGAGTCCCGCCTGATTGAAATTGCTTGGATCAATGCTATTGCGCTGCCCGAATTCGTGTGCCTGTTTGATGATGCCGACGCTCAGCAGCGAGCGGCTGTCCAACGAGACCCATCGCGGCACGAGCGTCACCCGATCGCCGGCGCATCGACAAACCCCGCCAACTCCGCCTCCACCGCCGAGCGCGGCAGATCGCGCGTAATGAAGACCAGCCGCGAGGTTCGCGGATCGTCCTTCGGCCATGCCGCCAGCTTCACCGGCGGAAATAGCAGGTGCCCCGCGCTGTGGATTGCCACCGGCCGGTGCTCCCCCTGGACGTGCAGAATGGCCTTCATACGCAGCAACGCGTCGCCGTGCAGAAGGACCTGCCGCTCCAGCCACGCCATCACTCCACCCCGGGCCAGCGCCCGGCCGAACGTCAGACAGAACGCCCGGATGCGTGCGTCGCGGCCGGTGAGTCGGTCCGGATGCGCCTCCCGCGCCACCGCAGCGAACGCCTCCACGTCCACCCAGCCCTGAAGATCAGGCGGCGGGCGGAACAGCCCACCGCCCAACGATGCCGCATGCTCTGGCCGCATCGCCACCACCTGCGCTCCCGGATTGATCCGCCGCAGCCGAGCGCGCAGGTCCGGATCATCGCCAAGATCGGTCTTGCTCAGCACGATCCGGTCCGCCACCGCGACCTGCCGCACAGCCATGTCCCGCCCGTCCAGCGCCGCGCCGCCGCTGGTCGCGTCCACCACCGTGACGATGCCGTCCAACCGATAGGCGCTGGCGGCGACCGTGTCGCTCAGCAGCGTCGCCAGGATCGGGCCGGGATCGGCCATGCCGGTGGTTTCGATCACCACCCGGCGCACCTCATCGCGCCGTGCGCGGAGCAGCATCGCGCGTAACGCCCGGGCCACGTCGTCGCGCGGGGCACAGCAGGGGCAACCGCCCGCCCACCACCACATCGGCGGATCGGGTTGTGCCGCCACCACCGCGACGCCTTCCATCTCCGGCTGGCGCAGCAGGCGGTTGAGCAGCATAGTCTTGCCGGCGCCCGGCAGGCCGATCAGCAGCGTGACCGGGGTGACCTCAGCCATGCGTGTGGCCGGCCCCGTACAGTTGTTCCGGCGAGACCAGCGGCGCCGCGATCTCCACCAGCGTGCCATCGCGCACCGCGCGGAAAAAGCACGAGCGCCGCCCGGTGTGGCACGCCACCCCCTCTTGCTCCACCAGCAGCAGCAGCGTGTCGCCGTCGCAATCGACGCGCAGCTCGCGCAAATGCTGCGCCTGGCCCGAGCTCTCGCCCTTACGCCACAGCCTTCCCCGGCTGCGGCTGAAGTAGCAGACGCGGCCGGTGGCGAGCGTCTCGGCCACCGCCTCGCGGTTCATCCAGGCGAGCATAAGCACCTCGCCGCTGTCGTGCTGCTGGGCGATAGCGGGCACCAGGCCCTGAGCATCGAAGCAAATCGCCGCCAGGACGGCATCCGTGGCATCTGCGTTCATGGGTGCTAACATGAGGCTTCGCTGTCGTCCCGCAAAGGAGCCCGCATGGGGTTCTCGCCCCGCACCGAGACATTGCTGAACCGCGCCGGGGAGATCTGCGCCGCGCGCGGCGCCCGCCTGACCGATCTGCGGCGGGAGGTGCTGGGTCTGATCCTCGACGCCGACGGCCCCACCGGCGCCTACGAGCTGCTGGACCGGCTGCGTGGCTCGCGCGGCGGGGCGGCGCCGCCAACCGTGTATCGTGCACTGGATTTCCTGCAGGAGCAGGGGCTGGTGCACAAGCTGGAGCGGTTGTCGGCGTTCGTCGGGTGTGTGGCGCATGAGCAAGAGCATGCGGCACAATTCCTGATCTGCCGGAGCTGCGGGCGGGTGACGGAATTGGAGGACCACGAACTGGCGCACGCCCTGGCCGACGCGGCGGAGCGGTTGGGCTTCACCGTCGGCAAGGCGACGATCGAGGCGGAAGGTCAGTGCGCCGCCTGCGCCTCAGGCGCTACGGAGGCGCCGGCATGACACTGATCGCGGCGCCAGGGAGTGTGACATCGTGACGCTCGTCGCCACCGCCGAGGCTGCGCAAGCCAACCGCCGGCGCGCTACGGCGGGCGACGGCATGGGCTTCTGGCACACGCTTTATCTCGGCACGACGCGCTACAACATGGCGGCCGGCGACGCCGATCCGCCGCAAGATGCGGTGTTTCCAATGGCCTTCCTGGTCGAGCAGGATCCGGGCGAGGTGGCAAACGCGCATTTCCACCAGGCGGACCAGTTCCAGGTTGTCGTCGCGGGTGAGGGCACGCTCGGGACGCACGCCGTGCGGCCGATCGCGGTGCACTTCGCCGGTGCCTTCACTGCGTACGGCCCGATCCACGCCGCTGCCGCGGGGCTCACCTACTTCACCCTGCGCAACGCCTTCGACCCCGGCGCCCGCTACGTGATGCGGCGAGAGAACCGGGTCGCGTTGCGCTCGGTGCCGGGCCGGCGGCATCGCGAGGCGGTGGCCGAAGCGTTGGGTGCCGACGGTAACTCGACAGTGTTACTGGGGCCAGAGCCCGACGGCATGGCCGCGTGGCGCTACCGCATCGCACCGGGCGCCCACGTTTGCGGCTCGGCGCCAGACCGCGGACGTGGCCAATATTGGCTGGTGTTGGATGGCAGCCTGCAACGCGACGCGGCGGAACTCGGGCCGCTGTCCTGCGCGTTCGTCTATCCGAGCGACCCATCGTTCGAGGCAATCGCTGGACCCGCCGGCGCGACTGTGCTCGCCATGCAGTTCCCGCGGCGCCACCTAGGGCCGCAATAGCTCGAGAACAACGTGACGCGCGCCTACGCGCCCCCTTGCGTTCGGATCAGATAGAAGCGACGGCCGGAACCAGTTGTTGCAGCCAATCGAAATCCCTGCGGTTATCCGTGCTCGCAACAACAACGCTCAGCGGCATCGGTAGCACGCATGGCCCGCATCCATATCCTCGGCGCGTCCGGTTCCGGCACCACAACGCTGGGCGCCTCGCTCGCCGCGCGGCTCGGCTGCCCGCACGAGGACACCGACACGTATTTCTGGCTGCCGACCGATCCCCCCTTCACCTCGCCCCGCCCCGCCAAGGACCGGCTTGCCTTGCTCCTGCCCCGGCTGGCCGGAACGCGCTGGGTACTGTCAGGCTCGGCGCTGAAATGGGGGACAGAGCTGGAGCGCCTCTACGACCTGGTGGTCTTCCTGCGGCTCGATCCCGCGCTCCGCATGGCGCGCCTGTGCCGGCGCGAGGCCGAGCGTTTCGGCGCCCGCATCGCCCCCGGCGGCGACATGGCCGCGACCAGCCATGCGTTCCTCGACTGGGCGGAGAGCTACGATACCGCCGGCCCAGAGCACCGCAGCCTGCTCGCGCACGAACAGTGGATCGCCACGGTGACGTGCCCGGTGATGCGACTGGATTCCGCCGCTCCGGTGCACCAACTGGCGGAAGCGGTGCTGGGTCATCTTTCGGCCGGCCCCGGACTCGTGTAGACGCCCGCGCACTTAGAAGACGCCGCACACTCTGGCGCCGGAGATCGCATGACCGCTCCCTATCCCACCTCGGCCCTGGAACCGGAACTGACCGGGCCGCTGGTAATAGCGCTGCCCAAGGGACGGATCCTGGCCGAGGCCGGCCAGGTGCTCGCTCGCGCCGGCGTGCATCCCTCGCCCGACTATGCCGACGAGGAAAGCCGTCGCCTGCGCTTCCCCTCCGACGATCCCGGCCTGGACGTGATCCGGGTGCGGCCGTTCGACGTCGCCACCTTCGTTGCGTTCGGCGCGGCCCAGATGGGCATCTGCGGCGCCGACGTGCTGATGGAGTTCGACTATCCAGAGATCTACGCCCCGCTGGACCTGGGCATCGGCCGCTGCCGCGTGTCGGTCGCCGAGCCTGCGGAAACTGCTGGCAGCGACGATCCCTCGCGCTGGTCGCGCGTGCGGGTTGCGACGAAATACCCCAACATCGCCCGCCGCCATTTCGCCAGCCGCGGCGTGCACGCCGAGGTGGTGCACCTGAACGGTGCGATGGAACTGGCCCCGGGCCTGGGCCTGTCGCGGCTGATCGTGGACCTGGTGCAGACCGGCTCGACGCTCAAGGCGAACGGCTTGGTGGAGACCGAGGTGATCGCGCCGATCACCAGCCGGCTGATCGTCAACCGCAGCGCATTGAAGACCCAGCCCGAGGCGATCGGCGCCTGGATCGCCCGTTTCCGCGCCGCGCTGGAGCAGGCAGGGTGAGGATCGAGCCTCTTTCGGACGGGGGCTGACGGAAAGGTCCCCCGCCGGGGAACCGCGATTGGTTTCGCCGGTCTCCCGCCCCGCTCCGATTGAAGCTGCGACACGTTCAGGATGCCAGCTTTTGTAGAACAGCGGTTATCGAGTGGCCTCGAGCAGCGGAGCCAATTCCTGTCATGCAGGGCGCCAGCAGCCGCGAGACCAAGGCTGCGACATGTCGTCTGGCCAGGTAGGAGTAGCCTTCCAATTCGAATTGTGGTCGGACTTTAAAGAGCCGGCGGAGGTAATTCATGGCAAGCACTTTCACGAAGTCACGACCAAAAAACGGAGTGAGGTCATCTTCTACGATTGTCTCGACCTGCAACTGCAATTCGGCTGCGAGATTACGGATCGGCATTTCCGTCCACCACGTGACGTGGTGCGGCGGCATATTGAGAATGTTGTCGGGCTGATGCCCAAGAAAGCTCCGCGCATTGGGCACACTGAAAATGAGGCGTCCGCCAGGTTTCAGGCAGCGCACGCAGGCATCCAGAAAGGATCTCAGATCAACGATGTGTTCAAGGACCTGGAAGAAGCAAACCACGTCGTATTGCGACATGGCGGTGCGGGCGTGGTGCTCAATCAGCTCTGTGCGTACATCAATTTGGCGAGCTTTACCCGCCGCAGCGGCCGTCAAATCAAGTTCCAGGCCGACATAGCGAATATCCGTGCGGATGTTGGTTGGAAGCGAATGCCAGAAGAAGCACTTCCCGCAGCCAACCTCGAGCACCGACATACCACCTTGGATGTAAGAAGATGCAAGTTCAAACTCCTGGCGACTTCGGGGATTGAGCTGATGCAAAAGCACGGGCGGGATCTGCCGTGATGCCGCACGCCGTGAGGGCGGAGCGGCGACTTCGTTACTCTCTACGTCAGTATGAAATCGAGAATCAAACCACGCTGACAGCTCCGCGTAGAAACTCCCGTCGCCTGCAATTGGGGGACAGAAAGACCGAAGTCCACAATTGGAACACTCGCAGAACAGAATCTCTTTTACGTCATGCATCAGGTGAGCGACATTAATTCGGTAGATACGTTTATAGGCTCTATTCAGCGCGCGTGGGTCAATGCTGCCCTTCGGTGCAACTACGCCGGCGCAAAGAGGGCAACGGTCTCCATCTTCACCTGCGTCCATAGTGGCAGGCAGCCGAACATCCGAGGTAGTTAAAGGGTTCTCGCCTGAGTTGCGCCCATCGAAAGCCGTTGATGTTACCATCAGCCGCTATCCTCCTGTGGATATTTCACACGCTTGGACACCTCAGAAAAAACCCCATTCGCTCCGGCTTGACCAAGCCACAAATGGCCGAAACCATTTTGCAGCGGGTTGGCGTCCAACCAGGTTTGTCGAGGAGCCCATTCTCCTGTCGTAAGGATGTGGTCGGGTTCAGGATGATTCATCGGTAATGTCCTGCCTCAACGGCGGATAATGACATATTATCGATATGGGAAGCGGTAGCTGTATGGGCATCTTGACAGGGTTATCAAGGAGTTGCGGTTTCCAAAAGGTGCGACCGAAAAGACAGCCAATGACACGGGCAATCCGGCCAGCGCCGGGTGCGGCAGCTCGGCTTACCCAGCGTCCATCGCGCACACCGATGCTTCGCTGGGACGTCCGGTTCGCGCGAGTTGATCCGGGTGTAGGGGCGGCCAGTCCGGCTATCCGATCCCGACCAGAAAGGCGTGCCGAAGCGTTGGCGAGCGCCGGCCTGCCGGTGGCCCCAGCCCAAATCAGCCATGAGAAAAATTGCCTTGACACAGTTATTTGTAATAACTTATCACTAACGGATGAAAGACCTTCCGAACCCGCACCAGCCCGGCCCGACCACGCAGCGCCATCCTGCGCGAGTACCAGCACCTTAAGCGCACCCTCCACCGCGGCCTGCCGCCGCCGGTGGAGGACACGCCCGAGGCTTTGCTCGCCCGCAACCAGGCCGCCATCGACCAGGTGGCCGCCATGCTGCCGACCAACTCCAACGAGGCCGCATTCGCTGCTCAGTGCGTCGCCGCCCTCGCCCAGGCCGACTATTTGATGCAATTAATCCGCGCGCACGCCGGGCACGACCTCAAGGTCGTCGGGCGGCTCAGCGCGATGTGTGCCGCCATGACGCGGGTCTCGCAGGGCGCGCACGGGCATGTGCTTCGCGCGCAGGCGGTGCGGTACAAACGCGAGCAGAGCGATGCCGCGCTCAAGACCGATCGTGTCTCGCTCCATGGGTCGCGATCCCACATTTTCGGGTAACGAGACGCGCGCGAGACAAGGTGCCCCCTGGCCAAAGGTTCGCCCGCCCGGCCATGCAGGGTGTTCCCCGCCTTGCACGGCCGGCGCACCGACAGACACTCCACGGTCGTTCGTGGGACGCCTGCGCTCCGGGTGGACCACGTCTCGCACCGCGCGTCATCGGCAACCATAATCGTCACACGAGACGTCCATGAGACGCCGCCGGTGGCGATTCGGCCACGCATTCGGCATCGCGCGAGGAACCGGGCCGGCAGGGTGGCCGATCACCACCTATGCCGCTAAGGTCCACCCGCAACGGCAATCCGCCCGCAGCCTGCCCTTTGTCCCGGATTGCAGGTGGTCAACCGCCGGACCATGCCCCGTTCGTGGGTCACTGCCGGCAAGGGACCTGCATTCACCGGGTGACCGCATGATCCGCCTCTCCACCGCAGACGCAGATTTCCCCGCCGCCTTCGCCGGATTGCTCGGCCAATCACGCGAGACCACCGAACGCGTGGACCAAGCGGTCGCGGCCATCATCGCCGACATCCGCGCCCGCGGCGACGCCGCATTGCTCAGCTACACCGCGCGGTTCGACCGGCTGACCCTCACCGCGGACCGCCTGCGTGTCACCGGGGCGGAAATCGACGCGGCGGTCGCGACCATCCCGGCCGACCTCGCCGCCGCCCTGGATCTGGCCGCCACCCGCATCGAGGCCTTCCATCGCGCCCAGCTCCCCGCCGGCCTGCGCTTCACCGACGCGGCCGGTCTGACGCTGGGCATGCGTTGGGGGGCGCTGGACGCTGTCGGGCTGTATGTGCCGGGCGGCAAGGCGGCCTATCCGTCCTCGGTGCTGATGAACGCCATTCCCGCCCGCGTGGCCGGCGTCGAGCGCATCGCCATGTGCGTGCCCACCCCAGACGGCGCGCTCAACCCGCTGGTGCTGGCCGCCGCGCGCCGCGCCGGAGTGGCGGAGATCTACCGGGTCGGCGGCGCCCAGGCGGTGGCCGCGCTGGCCTATGGCACCGCCACCATCGCCCCGGTCGACCGCATCGTGGGACCCGGCAACGCCTATGTCGCCGAGGCCAAGCGCCAGGTGTTCGGCCACGTCGGCATCGACTCGATCGCCGGGCCATCCGAGGTCGTCATACTTGCCGGCGCGGCCAACGATCCGCGCCGCGTCGCGCTCGATTTGCTGGCGCAGGCGGAGCACGATGAGGCGGCGCAGGCCATCCTGATCACCGACAGCGCCGCATTGGCCGATGCCACGGCCGAGGCGGTCGCCGCCGAACTCCCCGGCCTGCCGCGAGCTATCATCGCCGGTGCAAGCTGGCAGGCGCACGGCGCGATCATCCTGGTGCGTGATTGGGAGGAGGCGGCCGGCCTGGTCAACCGGCTGGCTCCGGAGCATTTGGAATTGCTCCTGCCGGACCCCGAAGCGGTGTTCGCTCGCATTCGCCATGCCGGGGCGGTGTTCCTAGGCGGATGGTGCCCGGAGGCGCTGGGCGATTACGTCGCCGGCCCCAACCATGTGCTGCCGACCGGGCGCACCGCGCGCTTCGCTTCCGGCCTCTCGGTGTTCGACTTTTTGAAACGCACCACCTTCGTCGCCGCGGACCAGGCGGCGCTCGGCAGGGTCGGGCCGGCGGCGGTGGCACTGGCGGAGGCGGAAGGGCTGCAGGCCCACGCCCGCAGCGTTGCGATAAGGCTGGGGCAGGGGGCGTAGGGTTGGGGCACCGGAACCAGGTCCAGGCTTCCGGTGCGCCGCCTGACCTACGATCCCGGTGGTATTGTCGCCATGGCGACCGACTCGCCTTGACCTCACGCCCCCCCACCCTCATGTTCGCCCGCAGAATCAACCGATGAACGAGGTCTGATGTCGAAAGAAGACATGATCGAATTCAGCGGCACGGTGACGGAGCTGCTGCCCAACGCCATGTTCCGCGTGAAGCTCGACAACGAACACAGCATTTTGGCGCACACCAGCGGCAAGATGCGCAAGAACCGCATCCGGGTGCTGGCGGGCGACCGGGTGAATGTCGAAATGACGCCCTACGACCTGAGCAAGGGGCGCATCACTTTCCGCTTCAAATAGCCCAGACCGACGCGCGCGGCACGCCGCTGGTCCTGGCTTCGGCTAGCCCACGGCGGCTGGATCTGCTGCGCCAGATCGGGATCGTCCCCGACCGCGTCGTCTCCCCCGAGATCGATGAAGCGCCCCTGTGCGCCGAGTTGCCGCGCTCCTATGCGCTGCGAGTCGCCCGCGCCAAGGCAGTAGCGGTGCCGCCAGCGGCTTGCCTGGTGCTGGCGGCCGACACGGTTGTGGCCGTCGGCCGTCGTATCCTCCCCAAGGCGGAAACCGAGGCCGAGGCACAGCGCTGCCTGACATTGCTGTCCGGCCGCCGCCATCGAGTGCTGACGGCGGTTGTGCTGGTCACCCCGGACGGCCGCCGGTCCGAGCGCCTGGTGACCAGCATCGTCGCCTTCTCCCGGCTGACCGCACCGCAGCTTGCCGCCTATCTCGCCGGCGGCGAATGGCGGGGCAAGGCCGGCGGCTACGCGATCCAAGGCACCGCCGCGGCGTTCGTGCGCTTCCTGTCCGGTAGCTATTCCAACGTGGTCGGGCTGCCACTGTTCGAGACCGCCCAGCTTCTGCGCGGTGCCGGCTGGCTGGTGCCGTGACCACGCGGATTTTCGCCGCCACCAGCCCGGGCGAGGTGCGCGTCGCCGTGCTGCGCGACGACGACCTGCTGGACTACGCGATCTGGCGGCCGGGCGCGCCCGACGGGGTGGGGGATTTGCATCGCGGCCGCATCATGGCGCGCGCGCCGGCGCTGGGTGGGGCGTTTGTGGCGTTGGACGGCGCGGAAGGCTTCCTGCCCGATACCGAGGGCGGCAAGACCGCCAGTGAAGGCACCATCCTCGGCGTGCGGGTCATTCGCGCCGCGCAGGGCGGCAAGGGCCCGCGGCTCAGCGCACGCTTGTCGGCGGAAGAGCAGGGGAGGGTGGGACGGCCCGGGGAAGAGCAGATATCAGCGGGTCGCGCGGGTGGAGAACGGGGGCAGGCGGGTCGCCCGGGGGAACAGCCGGCGAGAGCGTGCAAGGGCGCGGTGGCGCTGGTGCGGCGCGGGCCGGGGGCGGTCGATAGGCTGGCAGCGCTGCATCCGGACGCGGCGGTGTGGGTCGATGATCCGGCCCTGGCCGCCGCCTTGCGCCCGGGGCTCGGCAGCCGGCTGGCCGTCCGCGCGGGGGTGTTCGACGACGATCTGTTGGGCCAGATCGACGCGCTGGCTCAGCCGGAATTCGTGCTGCCAAGTGGCGCCCGGCTGTCGTTCCATCCGACCCCCGCCCTGGTGGCAATCGACGTGGATACCGGGGGGGCGACCGGCGGCCACATGGCGATCAACCGAGTCCTCGTGCCGGTCCTGGCGCGGCAGATCCGCCTGCGCAACCTGTCGGGGGCGATCCTGGTGGACTTCGCGGGGCTGCCGGCGCGACGGCGGTCGGCACTGGGCCCAGCTCTGGCGGAGGCGCTGGCAGACGATCCCGTCCGCCCGCGCTTGCTCGGGTTTACCGCGCTGGGGTTGGCGGAGATCGTCCGCCCTCGCGTTCACCCGCCGCTGCACGAGCTGCTGACGGGCCCGCATACAGCCGGCCTGGCAGCCCTGCGCGCGACCGCCGAGGCCGCCGCCGCCGACCCCAGCCGCATGGCAGCTCTGCGCGCGGCCCCGGCCGTGGTGCGGGCGCTGGAGCAGGACCGCGCGGCGATGGAGGACCTTGCACGCCGGACCGGGCGCACCTTGATCCTGCGCAGTGACCCGTCGCTGGCAGGAAACACCTGGACCATGGAGGCGCCATGATCGTCCGCATGCCCGCAGCGTCCGCTGCATCCGCTGGCCCGCGCTGTCCGGTGTGCGGCAAGCCCTCCGTCGCGGCGGCGCGGCCGTTTTGCAGCACGCGTTGCGCCGATGTGGACCTGGGCCGCTGGCTAACCGGGCAATACCGCATACCCGGGCCTTCAGCGGATCTGGACGAGGACCCGCCCACGATCTCCGACGATGACCCCGACGCGGCTTGATCGGCTGGCGGGCATCCTGTATGGCCTCGGGCCGCGCAGCGCGTGCGCCGTGCCCAGGTAGCTCAGTTGGTAGAGCATGCGACTGAAAATCGCAGTGTCGGTGGTTCGATTCCGCCCCTGGGCACCATTCCCCTCCCCGGCTACCGTCCCGTGTGCCATCCAATCCCCACCGGGCGGCACTGTCTCCGCCGAGGAGACATCTTTCATGGTGTTGAGCGACGCGACGTGCCGATCGATGCCGCCAGCACGAAGGTTCGGAAGCTAACGGATGCAGGCGGGCTGCGACGCTGGGTTCAACCCGGCAGTGCCTGGTTGGCATGTCTCGGTGTTATGCACGCGCTGCATAGTCACATTCCGAAGGGTTATTGATGTGCGTTCGGCGTCATCCCCATGTCGTGGCCCGGTCGGCTTTGTTGCGAGCCAGTATAAGCTTGGGGGATGACCGGTGCATGCAGTACGATGATCGAGGCGCGGTTGCGGTACACTGCTTCGGTGCCATACGCCGGTGCCTCCATTTTTTGCCTACGACACTGCATGGTCCGCTCGCCCATAGGACTTCGAGGGAGTCGAGGTGCACGCCGGCGAGGGACCTCGGCTCCCGCAGAATATCAGCGGCACGCCAAAGGTGATTCTGCTCTTGAATCGACTGTTTGTCATGGTGCGATCCAGTTTATGGCGCAGGGCGTGCAATATGGAATGCACGCCATGTTTCCAAGGGAAACACCACATTGCACGCCATAAGCCGGCAGCTTTCATCGCGGGTGGACAGATGACGGTCGCCGCCACTTGCCCGCGACATGCTGGACGCGGCTGCGATAACGAAACCGTTTACCGACGGATGATCGCCATCCTCGCGGAATGGTCGACAGGATACCGAATCAAGTTTGCACTCATCTTGATGTCGGCGGACCTGACTTCCTGTACCGTCGGCCCGAACTTTGTCGCTCCTGCACAGCCCCATGAGACCAACTACGTCATGGGACAAGCCGCGACTGTCACCGCCAAGGCGTCGGGAGACGCCACGCAACAGATAAACCTCGGCGGCGTGCTCGAGGCGGATTGGTGGACACGCCTGCGGTCGCCGGACCTGGATCGGACGGTTACTTTGGCGCTGAGCAACAATCGGACGCTCGAAGTCGCGCGTGCGAATCTTTTGAAAGTAGCCGAAGGGGTCAAGGTGGCGCGCGCGGGGCTCCTTCCGCAACTCGACGCGACAAGTGGGCTCGCCGGGCAACAGTACGGCGCCTCCTTCCTGGGTCGGGAGGCAGCGACGTTCCCATCCTTTTGGGCCTATTCCGCTGGCATCGGTGTCAGCTACGACCTCGACGTGTTCGGCGGGACCCACCGCAGCATCGAACTCGCCGCCGCGGACACAGATGTCCAGCAGGAGGCTGTCCGCGCCGCGCAATTGAGCGTCGCCAGCGACACCGTCCTCGCGGCCATCGAGGTCGCGTCGACACGCGCCCAGATCGACGTCGTCAAGAACGTTATTGCCTCGGACCAGCGGACGCTCAGCCTTGTGCAATCCCGGCTAGAGGCGGGCGCGTCATCGGATCAGGACGTCACCACGGCGCAGAGCCAACTCGACCGGGACCGGACGTTGTTGCCCGGGCTGCATCAGCAACTCAACATAGCCCAGGATACGCTCGCGACACTGGTCGGGAGTTCGCCTGCGGACTGGTCAGCGCCGGACTTCAGCCTGACTGGCATGAGCCTCCCCCAGGACGTTCCGTTGATCGTGCCATCGGAACTGGTCCGTTCGCGCCCCGATATCCGGGCGGCCGAGGCGCAGCTCCATGCCGCGAGCGCCGCGGTGGGTGTAGCAACGGCCGATCTTTATCCTCGGTTCAGCTTGAGCGCCAATGTTGCAGAACAAGGTCTGTTCGCCGGTCCGGCGGGCGCTGCCTGGAGCCTCGTCGGCGGGATCACTGCACCGATCTTTCACGGAGGGGCCCTCTCCGCGCGGCTCCGAGCAGCGCAGGACGATTACCAGGCCGCGTTCGCGCAATATCAGCAGACCGTGCTAACCGCGTTCCGGCAAATCGCCGACACGTTGCACGCACTTCAGAACGACGCCGATGCTGTGACGGCGCAGCGTCAGGCGCTCAATTCCGCAACCAAGGCGTTGGGGCTGAACCGCGAAGCCTATACCGCCGGCAACACGACGATTCTGCAAGTGTTGGACGCACAGCGCCTGCAGCAACTAGCAGAACTCAGCCTCGTCCAGGCGCGTACGGAGCGGTTCCTCCAAACGGTCAATCTGTTCGTCGCGGCAGGCGGAGGATTGAAGGCCAGCGGCGGAGCTGACTGAGCAATTTAGCCGGAGTTTGCAAGCCGATCGGACCTAAACACCGAAGAGCCAAGCATCAATCCGCGCTTGCCGGCGCCGTGCCGGCTTGCCTGGTGGGCGACGGACTCGAGCATCGGCCGAACTGACGACGGGCGCGGATCTCACTGGGTTCGAGGTGCGCAGGTCGGGCTACCATCTTGCTTCCGGGTGGCGCAAACATCGCTTCCACCGCCGCTGCTTTCGAGCACCGTTCAGAGTCACTACCTGTTGTTTCAGCAGATGGCGTCAGGGGGATGGCATGCCGAGCTCAGCTTTGTCGCCGGGCGTTGGTGTCGGTTGCTCAGATTTTCTCAGTGAAGCTCAGAAGCGAGCTATGGACCCGTCGTCCATCGTCCTTAGTTGTCTGGGCACGCGGTCAGATACCAACCCGCCGCACCGATCCGATCATGGCCGGCTCAGATCCGGCGTGTTTGGAGGAAAGATGTCGAGCGATAAAGACCAGCCGCGAGGTGATCTGACATCCCGGACCGAGACCGGTGCCATGTACTGGCCAACCAGCTGACAGAGCAGTGGAGCGTACGCCACGAGTTCGGATATCCGGCGGGCGTCCGAGAATTAACCGCCTCATACCTCCGAAGACTGCGCAGATTAAATCGAGCTTGCTCTCGATCCTGATGCAGGAGCCCGTCTCCTGATCGATTGCGCGGTGGTCCGCACACCCTTTGATAAGCAACGCAGGAGGCCCCAGTGAACTCAGTGTCGGACGGCAACAAGATACCTGCCACGCTTATCCCCGGCGATGGCATTGGACCGGAAATTGTCGATGCTGTCGTTTCAGTTCTTGCAGCGATGGGCGCGCCATTCGACTGGGAGCGACAGGAAGCAGGATTGGCCAGCATCGCCGATAGCGGAGATCCGCTGCCACAACCAACCCTGGACAGCATCCGGCGCACCGGGCTGGCGTTGAAAGGTCCGCTCACAACGCCGATCGGTGGTGGTTTCCGCTCGGTCAATGTGCGCCTGCGGGAGGAGTTTCAGCTCTACGCCAACGTTCGTCCGGCCCATACCCTGATCCCCGGCGGGCGGTTCGACGACATCGACCTGGTGCTGATCCGGGAGAATCTCGAGGGCCTCTACGTTGCCTTCGAACACTACATTCAGGTCGGTGACGACCCGCAAGCGGTGGCGATTTCGTCGGGCGTCAACACCCGCGAGGGTGCCGCCCGCATCATCCGCTATGCATTCGACTATGCGCTGAAGCTTGGACGGAAGAAGGTCACCATCGTGCACAAGGCCAATGTGCTGAAGGCGCTGACTGGCCTCTTTCTGGAGACGGGGCGGCAAATCGCGAAGGAATACGAGGGTAAAATTGCCTGCGACGATCGGATCGTCGATGCCTGTGCCATGCAGCTCGTCTTGAACCCCTGGCAGTTCGACGTGATTGTCACAACCAATCTGTTCGGCGACGTCCTCTCCGACCTCACCGCTGGGTTGGTCGGCGGGCTTGGGGCCGCCCCAGGCGCGAATATTGGCGCCAAGGCTGCCATCTTCGAGGCCGTGCACGGTTCGGCGCCAGATATCGCCGGCAAGGGGCTCGCGAATCCCACGGCGCTACTGCTCGCCACCGGCCTGATGCTGGATCATGTCGGCCTCACCGACCATGCCAGGCAGCTACGCCGTGCCATCGAT
>DATHNI010000463.1:0-5425 GCA_035486135.1 Acetobacteraceae bacterium | reverse complement strand
TCCCCGGTTTCGGTTGTGCGATGTCTGCCGTGAAACGCCGCGCCGGCCCCAGGCCCATTCGCGTGTTCAGCGTGTATCCTTCTGCATTTGCGTTGAGTCTTGCTTGCTGTGCCGCGTACCGCACCGTTGCCGCGCGGGGAGCCGCCCGGCGTGGCGTCGGGGCTTGGCGATGTGCCTCATGGTGCGTGGGGTTTTGTCACGGGGCGCGGCCGAATTGGTGCATGGGGTTTTGCTTGTGGTGATGACCAACCCTCCGGCAGCCGGGAGCGCCTCGCGACCAAACAAGAATTTGGAACCACCGATGCACACTGATGCACACCGATGCACACCGATAAGACAGGGCCACCGCTCCTGCGCCGCTCGCCAGGGTTGGTCTTTCGATGTTCACCATGAATGGCCGTGTCGGACTCGGACCATCGGTGTGGATCGGTGTGCATCGGTGGTTCCATTCCCTTGCCTCGCCGCGTGCCGCACTGCGCCGCCGGTGGACCAGTTTTGGATGTCGTTTGACACTTGCCGTGCCGCGTATCGCACCGTTGCCGCGCGGGGAGCCGCCTGCGTGGTGTCGGGGGGGCTGGCCGCTCGTGGCGCGGCGCTCGCCCGGCCAGATGAGACACCGGCCTGGCCGTACCGCTTGACGTGGGGCGCTGACGCCTTGAATCGCGTTGGTCCGCCTGTCGCCCACCGTGCCGCGCCGAATTGGTGCATGGGGTCTTGTCGCCGCCGTGCAACACGCCGGCCGAGACGCCGCCCTCGCCGCACCGTGCGGAATTGGTGCATGGGGTTTTGTGCCGCTGGCTCGGCCCGGCTGAGCAGCGTGGCGGCTGGAGCAATCCGCTGGCGGTGGTCCGTACAGGTGCATGGGTTCTGCCTGCTCCTCTGTCTCGCCGACAGGGCGGCCTGAATTGGTGCATGGGGTTCTGGCCGGCTCGCAGAGTTCGGGGTCCCGTCGCGGCAGCGTGCGGGTCGCGGCGAAGCAAGCAAGGTTTTACGGGGATGCAGGCAGATCGACGCTGAACACGCGGATAAGTGGGGGAGCAATCGCCTCGGCGCGGGCTCCCCGGGTTCGGTTGTGCGATGTCTGCCGTGAAGCACCGCGCTGGCCCCAGGCCCATTCGCGTGTTCAGTGTGCATCCCTGCTGCATCCGCGTTGAGTCTTTCTTGCTGGGCCGCGTACCGCACCGTCGCCGCCCGGGAGAGGCCCGGTGCGGCGTCGCGGCTTGGCCATGTGCCTCATGGCGCATGGGCCTCGGGCAGTCACGGCGAGGATCGCCCCCGTGCGGGGCGCAACACGTGGGAACGGATCACGCGGGCGAACTGCCAAGGCCGGTCCGTCGCGCCAATGATGAACGATTGCGTCTCAGATCTGTATCGTCGTTACATATCTGGCTCACAGCTCCACGTGGCGGGCGATGACGCAAAATTTGAGCAGACCCGGGAATGCGTTGGGAATGGGTCCAGGGTCTGGCTTGCCTGGCGAGGGGCGGATTGCCCGGTCGCAGCAGTGATGTGTTAAACTAACGTGGTACGGGCCGCCCAACTAACAAGAGGGCAGGCGGCCAGGGTTGGCAACCCTGCCTGGTCCCGGTGGCGCATCGAGCCGGCTGGTGCGGCGTGGCCCTTACAGCACCTTCAGCAGCGCCTCGATCTCCGCCGGAGTGCCCGCCGACGCCGTCTTGGCGTCCGGGGCGATGCGGCGGATCAAGCCGGACAGCACCTTGCCGCTGCCCAGTTCGATGAAGCTGTCCACCCCCAGCGCCGCCATAGCCTGCACGCATTCCCGCCAGCGCACCGTGGCGGTGACCTGCTGCACCAGCAGCTCGCGGATCCGCGCGGGGTCCGTCTCCTTGGCCGCCGAGACGTTGGCGATCAGCGGCACGACCGGGGCGCGCGGCGGGGTCGTCTCCAGCGCCTCCGCCATCACGTCGGCGGCGGGGGCCATCAGCGCGCAATGGAACGGGGCGGACACCGGTAGCAGCATGGCGCGCCGGATGCCCAGCCCGGGGGCGAGTTCCACAGCGCGCTCGACCGCCTCGCGATGGCCGGAGACCACGACCTGGCCGGCGCCGTTGTCGTTGGCCGGCTGGATGACCTGCGTTTCCGGGGGATCGCTGTCCGGCACCGGCGCGGCGGCATCGCAGAGCTGCTGCGCCAGGGCCAGTTCGGCGCCGAGCAAGGCCGCCATGGCGCCCTGTCCGGCGGGGACGGCCTTCTGCATGGATTGTCCGCGCAGCTTGAGCAAGCGCGCCGCGTCTCCCAGCGTGAAGGCATCGGCGGCCGCCAGCGCGGTGTACTCGCCCAGCGAGTGCCCGGCGACCACGGCGGATTTCTGCTTCAGGACGATGCCGCCTTCCTTTTCCAGCACGCGCAGCACCGCGAGCGAGTGCGCCATCAGCGCCGGCTGGGTGTTCTCGGTCAGCACCAGCTCCTCGCCGGGGCCTTCGAACATCAGGCGCGACAGCTTCTGGTGGAGCGTCTCGTCCACCTCCTGGAACAGCTCGCGCGCGGCGGGGAAGGCGGCGGCGAGGTCGCGGCCCATGCCGACCGACTGGCTTCCCTGGCCGGGGAAGATGAAGGCGTGGATTGGCATCGCGTGGTCCCCTGGACGCTGGCCCGGGGGCGTAACCTTGCGGTCACTTGAGTGTCAATGGAGGGGGCCGGTTCACCGGCCGATGTGTCGCCGTCTTGCCGTGGGACCACCACGCAACAGGTTCGCGTCGCATCCGGCCGCCGTGCGGAGATCGGGACACGCCGGACCCTGGCGCGTTCACCCTCGGCGCACCCACGCTGCTTGCTTGCGTCCTGTCCCAGCCACGTTCAACCTTCATTGCGCCGGCCTGCGGTGTAGCGGCCGGTGTCCGCAACAGGGAACGAGGTGCCGGGGGGTGCGAGTGGACAACGACGTACCAGGTGAAACCGGCGGCAACATCAATGGCTGATCCGCTGCTGGGGCAGGATTACGGAGACGCCGTCGACAGCGTCGCCCATATCGTCCAGGTCGCGCTGACGCCGGTGTTCCTGCTCTCCGGCATCGGCACATTGCTCAACGTGTTCAACACGCGGCTCAGCCGGGTGTCCGATCACCGCGAGCACGCAATGGAGATGCTGCGTGGCGAAGACGAGACGGTCGACCACGCTTTGCTGCGCGCCCATTTGCGGCGGCTGCGGCAGCGCACGCTGGTGCTGGACGCGTCGATCGCGTTCGGCGCGGTTGGTGGCGCATCTACCTGTGGCGCTGCGTTTGTCCTGTTTCTCGGCAGCCTGCGCAACACGGCAATCACCACGTGGTTGATCGCGTTGTTCGGGCTGGCACTCGTTTGCACGGCGAGCGCGCTGATTGCCTTTCTGGCCGATAGCGTGCTGGCCTGGCACGGGTTGCATCGGGAAGGGCCGTTGCCGCATCGGTAGGTGGCGGGACAAGGTTCGAGCGGGTCGGGGCCATGATGGGTCGCGACATCGTCTTCACGCCGCTTGTTGCGGACCCCGGGGCGAGACCGTGAAACCGGGCGACTGCAACATCAGCGCCGCCTCCGCACAGATGAATCGTCAATGTTTCGGTAAGCTTTCGACGGCAGTGTGCAAGGTTGCAGGTCGTGAAGGAACGGGCATGGACGAGCATGGTGCCGTGCTGAACCCACTGTCGAAGCGGATCATCGGTTGCGGCTTGAACGTGGCCGGCACCCTCGGCAACGGCTTCCTGGAAAAAGTGTATGAGAACGCACTGGCGCATGAATTGCGGAAGGCTGGGCTGAACGTCGCACAGCAGCGCGGGATCACCGTGATGTATGACGGGGTCGTGGTTGGCGAGTACTTTATCGACCTGTTGGTCGAGGCATCGATCCTGGTCGAGTTGAAGACCGTGGCGGAGCTGAGCAGCGCCCATCGCGCGCAATGCCTGAACTATTTGCGCGCGACAGGCATGCACCTGTGCCTGCTTATGAACTTCGGCCGGCCGCGGCTGGAGGTGCGCCGGGTCGTCTTCGATCTGTGAGATATGCGCCGTGGCCGGTGACGGGGGCCTGACTGTTTTGCGTTGTTTGCGGCCCTTTGCGTTATTTGCGTTATGACTTTTTGTGGGTTGGATTGAAGCAAGGTTTTGACGCAAACAACGCAAAGGGCCGCAAATAACGCAAAGCTTCTGTGCCCTTGGTGGAAGCAGCCTGCTGGGGCGCTCCGTTTCGAGGGGCAGACTGCGTACCAGGAAACGTGCCCTGCGCCACGTAGGCCACCGCCCATCCTCCCGGCACTGGGGCGGAACCGTGAAGGCACCGCGTCTGGACGACCGGCGACATCCCGCGGCAAGGGCATCCTGAGCGGCCACCCGCCCGATCCCCGCCTTGCCTCCCGCCGCTTGCCGTGCTTAACCCCCGCCCTTCCCTGCCGGGGCGGTGGCACCCACCCCGGCTATGCCCGCCGCCCCCCTCGGTCCCGGACCAAAGGGGCGTGGCCATCCCGGCCGGGGCCGACAGCCAGAGGGGTTAACGGATGCCGCTTTATGAAACCGTGCTCATCGCACGGAACGACGTGACGCAGCAGCAGGTCGACCTGATCGCCGACAACATCGCCAGCCAGCTCGAAACCGACGGCGGCGCGGTGAAGAAGCGCGAATACTGGGGCCTGCGCGGCCTGGCCTACCGGATCAAGAAGAACCGCAAGGGCCACTACATGTTGCTCGGCCTGGACGCCAAGCCGGCGTTTGTCACCGAGATGGAGCGTCAGCTCCGGCTCAACGAAGACATCCTGCGCTTCATGACCATCCACGTGGATGCGATCGAGGAAGCCCAGTCCGCCATCCTGTCGCGCAAATCCGACGAGCGGGAGCGCGGCTTCCGCGGCCCCAAGCCCGCCGGGCGGTTCGAGAGCGGCCGTCGCCGCGGCTACGACGAGCGCGAGGAATTCCGCGCCCGCGACGACTTCGCGGTTCCCGATTTCCGCGCCGCGCTCGAGGAGTAGGCCGCCATGTCCGATAGCACCGAAGTCAACCCGGCCGCACGGCGCGCCGCCGTCGGCGCTCGCCGGCCGTTCTACCGCCGCCGCAAGTCCTGCCCGTTCTCCGGCCCCAACGCGCCGAAGATCGACTACAAGGACGTGCGGTTGCTGTCCCGCTTCCTGTCGGAGCGCGGCAAGATCGTGCCCAGCCGCATCACCGCGGTGTCCGCCAAGAAGCAGCGGGAACTGGCGCAGGCGATCAAGCGCGCGCGGTTCCTGGCGTTGCTCCCCTACATCGTGACCTGAACAGGAGCCAATCATGGCCGCCGTTGACCTGATCCTGCTCCAGCGGGTTGAAAAGCTGGGGCAGATGGGCGACCGGGTGAAGGTGAAGCCCGGTTACGCCCGCAACTATCTGCTGCCGCAGAAGAAGGCGCTCCGCGCCAGCAAGGACAACATCGCCCGCTTCGAAGAGCAGCGGGTGCAGTTGGAAGCG
>DATHNI010000462.1:0-3935 GCA_035486135.1 Acetobacteraceae bacterium | reverse complement strand
GTGCGGAATGCAGCGCGGCAGACGGATCAGGTCACCCGCCTTGGCCGTCGCCGCCTGTCCGTCCAGCAACAGGTCGAACTTGCCCTCCAACACGAAAATGAACTCGTCCTGGGTCGGATGCACATGTGGCGGCACGAACGTCCCCGGCGGCAGCAGCGCGTGCCACGAGAAGCTGCTCTCGGTGAGGCTCAGCGGCGTGTAGGTCTGGCCAAGGATGTGCCAGACTTGTCCGTCCAGGCTGCTGCCTTGCTGGGTAATGCCGGGGGTCATCGGGGTGGGCATGACGTAATTCCTTGCGCTTGCAATGATTGGAACGCACCGCCGATCTCGCCGGTTCGGTAGGAGATTGGCCAGGGTTACGATCTGATGCAATGGTGACGAAGGTCAAAATCCGTGACTTTGCCGCGTCTTCAAACGGCGGAGCGGAATCGCGCCGGCCGACCCAACTGTCAGGGCCGGGCTTGACCCGGCCATCTATCGCCGCACCTGCGCTGCATAGATGGCAAGGTCAAGCCCGGCCATGACGGTTGGGGCGGCTGGTGCCACCAGTTAGAGCATCAGTATTCCGGGCGGTTGGCACGGGCTCACCGCATCGACAAAGCGAAGGTGTGGATGCCGACCCCAGCCTTCGCTCGGGGCAGGCTCTTCGTCAGCATGACGCACGGCCGGCGTGGCGCGAGCGCCGGCACGCGCGGTTGGCATGACGCGAGAGCAATCATTGCGGGGTTTCCCGGTCTGTGCGCCACGGGCTACACATGGCGCCCATGGCCTCTGTTCCCCGTGCTGACGGCGCCTCCCCGGCGATGGCGCAATGGTTCGCCGCGAAAGCGGAACATCCCGACGCCCTGGTATTCTTCCGCATGGGCGACTTCTACGAGTTGTTCTTCGCCGACGCGGAAGCCGCCGCCGCCGCGCTCGACATCGCGCTGACGCATCGCGGCGAACATGCCGGCACGCCGATCCCGATGTGCGGCGTGCCGTACCATGCCGCCGAGGCCTATCTCGCCCGCCTGATCCGCCGCGGCTTTCGCGTCGCGGTGGCAGAGCAAATGGAGGATCCGAAAGCCCGCACCGGCAAGGCGCCGATCCGCCGCGAGGTGGTCCGTCTCATCACCCCCGGCACCATCACCGAGGACGCCTTGCTGGATGCCGGCCGGCCCAACCTGCTGCTGGCCCTGGCACAAGGGCAGGATGGCATCGGCGCCGCCTGGCTCGACGTCTCCACCGGATTGTTCGAAACCACCGTGCTGCTGCAAGCCGAACTCCCCGCCTTGCTCGGCCGCCTCGAACCAGCGGAAATCCTCGCACCCGCCACCATCGGGTTGGGCGACTGGGCGGACAAACGCGCGCCCGAGCCCACGGCGTCGCCGCCGCTCGTCGCACGCCGCCGGCTGGCCGAGGCGTTCGGCGCCGCCAGCCTCGATGCGTTCGGCAGCTTCACCGATGGCGAGGCGGTCGCCGCAGCGCTGGCCCTGGACTATGTGCGCGCCACCCAGGCGGGCAGCCTGCCGCGGCTCGCCCGCCCCTCGCCGCAGGGCCGCGCCGGGGTGTTGGCGATGGACGCGGCAACGCGCACCAGCCTGGAAATCCAGCGAGCCCGCGATGGCGGCGGCCAGCACACGCTGTATGCCGCCGTGCAGCGCACGCTGACCCCGGCCGGCGCGCGCATGCTGGCGGCCTGGTTGTCCGCGCCGCTGACCGATCCCGCCGCGATCGCGGAACGGCAGGACGCCTGGTCCTGGCTGCTGGCCAACCAAGACGCGGCGGCGAAGCTGCGCGCGGCGCTGCGGTCGGCGCCCGATATTGCCCGCGCCCTGGCACGCCTGTCGCTGAATCGCGGCGGACCGCGCGACCTCGCCGCGCTGCGCGACGGACTGGCCGCCGCGCAACAGGCAGAGGCCACGCTGGATGGGCCGCTACCGCCGGTCCTGGCGGTGGCTCGCGCTGCGCTGATGCGTCGGCACGTGGGCGCGGAGCCCGCAAACCCTTCTCCCCCTCCCCCCAACCTTGGTCCGCTTCGCGGCCCAAGCCCTCAAGGGGAGGAGGAGACGGGTCTGGATTCCGGACTGCTGCGCACTCTGGCCGACGCATTGGCCGACCCAGCGCCGCACCGGCTGGAAGACGGCAACGTCATCCGCCCCGGCTACGACGGCGAACTCGACGCCGAGCGCAGCCTGCGTGACGATTCACGCCGCGTGCTGACGACCATGCAGCTCGATTGCGCACAGCGCTACGGCGTGGCCAGCCTGAAGATCAAGCACCACGCGCAACTCGGCTACGTCATCGAAGTCCAGGCCGCCAATGTGGAGAAGCTGCGGGCCTTTCCGGAATTGACGCTGCGCCAGGGCATGGCCAACGGCGCGCGCTTCACCACGCCCGAATTGTCCGAACTCGACCGCCGCATCTCCGAGGCCGGGGACCGCGCCGCCGCACGCGAGCGCGCCGTGTTCGCGCATCTGGTGCGCAGCGCACTGGAGCACGCCGAGGCACTCGCCGCCTGCGCTGACGCGCTCGCCTTGCTGGACGCGGCGCAATCGGCGGCGAAGCTGGCGGAATCCGGCACCTGGTGCCGTCCCGTCGTGACCGATGGCGACGAGTTCCAGATCAACGGCGGGCGGCATCCGGTGGTGGAAGCCGCGCTGGCCGGCCATGCCGCCTTTGTGCCCAACCAATGCGACCTCTCGCCGGAGCGCCGCGTGCTGCTGCTGACCGGCCCGAACATGGCGGGTAAGTCCACCTACCTCCGGCAAAATGCCCTGATCGTCGTGCTGGCGCAGGCCTGCCTGCCGGTGCCGGCGGAATCCGCGCGCATCGGCGTGGTGGACCGCTTGTTCTCCCGCGTCGGCGCTTCGGACGACCTGGCGCGCGGCCGCTCCACCTTCATGGTCGAAATGACCGAGACCGCCGCGATCCTGCACCAGGCGGGTCCGCGCTCGCTGGTTGTGGTGGACGAGATCGGCCGCGGTACGGCAACCCTCGATGGCCTCGCGATCGCCTGGGCGGTGCTCGAGGCTTTGCATTCCGCAATTCGTTGCCGCACCATTTTCGCCACACATTTTCATGAGCTTGCGGAACTGGCGGATCGCCTGCCGCGGCTCGCCCCGCACACCATGCGGGTGAAAGAATGGAAGGGCAGTGTGGTTTTTTTGCACGAGGTGGCGGCGGGCGCGGCCAAGCGGTCCTGGGGCGTGCACGTCGCGGAGCTCGCCGGAGTGCCCGCGCCGGTGGTGCGCCGTTCCGCGCAACTGCTTGCTTTAATGGAGAAACATGGCGGCCCGCTGGGCGCCGGCGCACCGCTCGGCGCGCTGCCGCTGTTCGCCGGCCCACAGGCGGAGCAATCGCCTCCGGCGCCCGAGGAGATCGATCCGCTGCACGTCGCGATTGCCGAACTGGACCCCGATCACCTCTCCCCGCGCGAGGCACTGGAGGCGCTCTACCGCCTCAGGGCATTGTTGCCGGTTTCCGCGACCGCCGGGACATAGTACGGTCACGACAATGCTGATGCCCGTCATCCTGCCAAAGGCCCCGGAGGCCGCCGCCGCGTTCTTGTCCGACGCGCTCGCCGCGTCGGCCGACCAGGAAGGCGCGGTTCCGCGCGATGCGGCACTGGGCGCGTTCCGGCGCCACCTCGCCCGCATCCAGACCCACGTGCAGCACGCGTTCGAGCAAGAGCAACTCAGCGGGCTGCAGGCCGCGCGGCTGCTGGGCAAGCTGGTGGATGGCGTCATCTCCGCGCTGTTCGACTATGCGACGTCCGACACCGGCCTGGGCAAGCCAGAGCAATTGAGCGTGGCGGCGACCGGCGGCTACGGGCGCGGCGTGCTGGCGCCGTTCAGCGATATCGACCTGCTGTTCCTCACCGCCGAAGAACCGGCGCCGGAGACGCTGCGGG
This sequence comes from Acetobacteraceae bacterium, assembly GCA_035486135.1. Lineage (GTDB taxonomy): Bacteria > Pseudomonadota > Alphaproteobacteria > Acetobacterales > Acetobacteraceae > JASHVB01. The sequence goes on along the minus strand of DATHNI010000462.1, from coordinate 43 downwards.
TGGTGGAGTACATGCTCTACTTCCTGTGGGATCTCGGGCTGAA
>DATHNI010000461.1:0-2248 GCA_035486135.1 Acetobacteraceae bacterium | reverse complement strand
GCCAGCCCGCCATCGTCGCCAGGAACACGCGATGCGGTCGCTGGCGGAAGACGCCGGCAGAGCGGCGGAAGACCCCGGTAGAGCGGCGGAAGACCACGGATAGGCCCTCACCTCCACGAAAGCAGCCTGCCGCCGCCATGACGCGGGGCAAGCACCCCCGTCATTGCCCCCCGTCATTGTTGGGGTGGACGGCCCCACGGCATCGCGTGCCAGACTTGGGGGTCTCACAACCCAAGACAGGAGCCGCCCATGACTGAGATTAGCCGCATTGGCCTCGACACGTCCAAGTCGGTATTCACGCTGCATGCGGTGGATGCAGCGGATCGACCGGTGCTGCGGGTCAACCTGCGGCGGGCCCAGCTGATCCCGTTCTTTCGTAAGCGCGCGCCCACCCTTGTAGCGATGGAGGCATGCGGCGGCTCGCATCACTGGGCACGCAAACTGACCGCGCTCGGCCACGAGGTTCGGCTGATCCCGCCCCAGTATGTGAAGCCGTATGTGAAGCGCGGCAAGAACGACCGCAACGATGCCGCAGCGATCTGCGAGGCTGCCGGCCGGCCGGACATGCGCTTCGTGCTGGCCAAGACCGAGGATCAGCAAGCACAGGGCATGGTCCTGAAGGTGCGCGCGACGCTGGTCGAGCAACGCACACAACTGATCAACGCATTGCGCGGCCATGCGGCCGAGTTCGGCATGACCGCCGCCAAGGGGACCGGCAAGGTCGTTGCGCTGCTCGCAGCGATCGAGGCCGAGGCATCGATCCCGCCGGTTGGCAAGGAGATGCTGGCTCTGCTCGGCCAGCAGATCGAGCACCTCGACGACCGGATCGAGGCGCTCGATGCGAAGCTCGCGGCGATGCACAAGGCCAACGCGATCAGCCAACTGCTTGCCACCGCGCCGGGGATTGGCCCGGTCATCGCGCTGAGCTTTGCGATCGAGGTCGATCCGGCGGCGTTCGAATCGGGCCGTCATCTGGCGGCCTGGCTCGGCCTGACGCCGAAGGAACATTCGACCGGCGGCAAGCAGCGCATGGGCGGCATCAGCAAGGCCGGCCACGAGCGGCTGCGCGCGCTACTGGTGAACGGGGCGACGGCGGTGATCCGGGCGGCCGAACGGCCGGGCAGCAAGCTGGCCACGGACTGGCTGCTGCGGCTGCTGGCGCGGCGGCCGAAGAAGGTCGCCGCAGTGGCGCTGGCCAACAAGATGGCGCGGATGATCTGGGCGATGATGACGACCGGCGAGGCGTACCGCCGGCCGGCCGCCGCCGGAGCGGCCCGCCGCCCGGCGGTTATTTCGTGACATAACGATTGGGAGTGGAAGCCATGTCACGCCATCCCATCGGGGACCGAGCCATGACCGACGCCGAACGCCAGGCGCGCCACCGCGCCGCGCAGGCGGCCGGTATGCCAGTGATCCGCATCCGCCGGCCGATCGATCGCCGCGGCCGGGCGCAGCGCTGGGACGACACCGTCGCGACGCTGGTCTCGCTGCAGGCCGAGTACGCCGCCTGGCTGGAGACGATGCCTGAGGCCACCCGCGACAGCGCTACCGGGGACGCCTTGCAGGCCGTGGTCGATCTCGATCTCGACGACCTCATCGCCATCCGGCCGCCGCGCGGCTTCGGACGCGATTAGCCAGCAGCATGACGATGTACGCCCGTCCGTGCCCGGCTTGTCCAGGTGGGTCCACAGGGAGGCAGGCCCGGCGCGCCGCTCCGCCAGCCTCTTGCGGGCGCTCCGCGGCGCGCCGGGCCTGCCTCCCTGTGGACTACCTGGACAAGCCCGCGCGGCAGGTGCGTGGGCTCCGGTCGGGCGTGAACAACCAGATGGCCCAGTCGGCATGGGTCGCGATGACGCACGAAACGGTGGAACGGCAGTCGGCCAAATCCGCCGGACCGTGCGTTGATGCCGGGGTGACAGAGCTGAGTGAGATGACGATCGGTCGAACCGACGATCCGGAGAACCCGTTACTCGCAACGGCCGGCCAACCAGGCCGCGTCATTGTTTGGGGCTGGATCGCGGAACCCATCTGGGCCAGCGGCCGTGCGGCCGCGCCAACAGGCCGGACACATGACCGCAATCGAACCGCCCGTCAGATTTCCTCAACTTTGCTCTTGCATCCACGGGGCCGTCCACACATGCGAGGACCGCTGCGCTCCTTGCAATCACAGGAGGCTCGCGATTCCAGCCAGGGTGGAAATGCTCTCACGCAACTATTGGAACCGCACGGAGGAGCAAGGTGGGCCAGC
>DATHNI010000460.1:0-5766 GCA_035486135.1 Acetobacteraceae bacterium | reverse complement strand
CACGCCTGCCACGGCCCGCGAGTGCGGCAGCAGCCATGCCATGGCGACAGCGCCCAGCACGAACAGGCCGAAGCCCGGATACAGGAACAGCCAACGCGGGCTGAACAGCAGCAGGAAACGCAAATGCCGCCAGCCGTCGCGCCAGCTTTTCAGATGTGGCGGACGCGAGCGGCCGTCGGGCGACAGCGTCGTCGGCACCTCGGTGATGCGCAGCCCGCGGATGGTCGCCTTCACCACCATTTCGCTGGCGAACTCCATGCCGGGCGCTTGCAGGTCGAGCGCCAGGATCGCTACACGGTCGAAACCGCGCAGGCCGCAATGGAAATCGCCGCATGGGCTTCGGAAGAACACCCTGCCGATAGCGGTAAGCACCGGGTTGCCGAGGTAGCGGTGCAGCGGCGGCATCGCGCCGGGCAGGATGCCGCCCTTGAAGCGGTTGCCCATCACCAGCTCATAACCCTCGCGCAGCTTCGCCACGAACGGGTCGAGCAAGCTGAAATCGTAGCTGTCGTCGGAATCGCCCATGACGACGTAGCGCCCGCGTGCCGCGCGGATGCCGCCGAGCAAGGCGCTGCCGTAGCCGCGCTCGCGGATCGGCACGACGCGGGCGCCGGCCGCTTCGGCGATGCCCTGCGATCCATCGGTGCTGCCGTTGTCGGCGATCACCACTTCGCCGTAGATGCCGCTGCGGATCAGGAACGAGCGCGCCTTGCGGATGCAACGCTCGAGCGTCTCCGCCTCGTTGAGGCAGGGCATCAGGATGGTCAGCTCGCAGGCCTGCCGCTGCGCAGGGTCCCGGGACGCCGGCCGGGTGTGTTCATCCAGCATGGCAACATTATGAATGCTTGCGGGGCTTTCGTCACCTGCGAACGTATCGGAGTCGTTGGGTTGGGTTGCGAAGAGAGCGGGAGAGCGAAGTTAGCAGTGTGCCGACCCGATCACCCTCACCCTCGTCGCGTCGCGCCTCGACCTCTCCCGCGAAGCGGGAGAGGTTCTACTCGGCCTCTTCCAGGCTGAACTGCCCGGCTTCCTCGTCGTAGCTGAACAGCTCCGCGTAGCGGCCCCAGGCGATCGCCGCACGCAGCGTGTCCTCGGCGTAGTCGGGGGACATGTAGTCCTCCAACTCGTCGCGGAACCGTTCCGCGGAGGCACGGTGATTCCAGCGCTGGTCCAGCACACTGCGGATCATGGTGATGATCGGCACATGCGCGCGTAGCGCCGCGGCGAAGATGCGCTTGCGTTCCTCGGTATCGGCGGCGGCGAACCCGCGCCCCTCGTCGGTCAGCGCGATGTCGCCTTCCTCCAGCACCGCGAAGTGCAGCAACTGCAGCGTCTCCCCCAGCGGCAGCAACTCGTCCACCTCGTATTGCAAGGAGGCGGCGAGCGCCGGCAGGTCGGCGCGGCCGTTATACGGCGGACCGGCCAGCGTCTCCACCATGCCCGCCATCAGGTTGGTGCCGACCCGTTGCAGCGGCGTGGCGATGCTGGTCACCGCCGCGGCCGGGGCACGCGGGCTCGGCGCGGCACGGCGGGTCATCAGGCCATAGATGTCGTCCACCAACTGGCGGAACACCGGATCAAGCCGGTTGCGCGGATGCGGCAGCTTCACCGCCAGCTCGCTCGCCACCCGGCCGGGACTGGACGAGAACACCAGGATGCGGTCGCACATCAGCACCGCCTCCTCGATGTTGTGTGTCACCATCAGCACCGACTTCACCGGCAGGCGGCCTTCGGACCACAGGTCGATCAGGTCGGTGCGCAGGGTCTCGGCGGTCAGCACGTCCAGCGCGCTGAACGGCTCGTCCATCAGCAGCAGATCGGGATGCACCACCAGCGCTCGCGCCAGGCCAACGCGCTGACGCATGCCGCCGGACAGTTCCTTGGGATAGGCGTTCTCGAACCCGCCCAGGCCGATCAGGTCGATCGCTTCCTCGGCTCGCTTGTCGCGCTCGGCTCGTGGTACGCCGCGCGCTTCCAGGCCGAGTTCGACGTTCTCCTGCACCGTCAGCCAGGGGAACAGCGCGAAGCTCTGGAACACCATCGCGACGCCCTCGGCCGGGCCGAACACCTGACGGCCGCACCACAGCACCTCGCCGGCGGTCGGTTGCAGCAGGCCGGAGACGATCCGCAGCAGCGTCGACTTGCCGGAGCCGGAGCGGCCGAGCAGGGCGACCATCTCGCCTTCGCGCAGGGTCAGGTTGACGTTGTCGAGCACCACCAGGTCGGCGTTGGCGTCCTTGTGGTAGGCTTGGCGGCAGCCGCGCACTTCCAGCAACGCGGCGGCGGTGTGGGTGGTGGCGGCGACGGTATCCATCCTGCTCTCCTCAGGCCCCATTCCCGTTGGGGTGGTTGCATTTGCCTCGCGGTGCGGGGCCCGGCTGATTGATCGTTAGGCCTGAAAGCAGGCAACTTCTAACACGGAGAAGCCTGAGGACCACGGAGGGCCACGGAGCAGATTTTCTGCTGCTGCATGGCCCGATGCATCGCCCCGCGGACAGCGCAACACAAACTATTCCGGGACCTTTGCGACTGACACCCGGCCGACACCCTCCCACTCCGCCGGCACGCTCCAACTCCGCCGGCACCCTCGGTGTCATACCGGCGGAGGCCGGTATCCACGACTTTCCTTTGGGCAAGCGGCAAAGTCGTGGATTCCGGCCTGCGCCGGCATGACGGGGCGACCGTCGTTCAAGACTCATTCCATAGGCCGGTTGATATTACCTCAGTGGCCCTCCGTGGTTCTCGGCCTTCTCCGTGTTGAAAGCTTGCCTTGCCGCCCGGCGCTACAGTCATCGCCTGACGTTTCTCTTCGCACCGCCATCACGCCAGGGTCAGCCGGCGCTGCGCGTAGGCATACAGCGGCCGCCATAGCAGCCGGTTGAACAGCACGACGAAGCCGGACATGACCACCACGCCCAGCACCACGCGGGCCATGTCGCCCTTTTCCGTCGCCTCGGCGATATAGGCACCCAGCCCGTGCGCGACGAGCTTGGTGTTGCCCCAGGATGCCACCTCGGCGACGATCGCGGCATTCCACGCGCCGCCCGACGCGGTGATCGCGCCAGTGACATAGTAGGCGAAGATGCCCGGCAGGATCACCTTGCGCCACCACAACCATCCGCCGACGCGGAAATTGCTTGCCACCTCGCGCAGGTCGCCCGGGAAGGCGGCGGCGCCGGCGATGACGTTGAACAGGATGTACCACTGCGTGCCCAGGATCATCAGCGGCGTCAGCCAGATGTCGGCGCTCAGGTGGAAATACACAATGGCCAGCACGAAGGGTGGAAACAGCAGGTTGGCGGGAAAGGCGGCGAGGAACTGTGCCACCGGCTGCGCGCGCCGCGCCCACACCGGACGCAGGCCGATCCACACGCCGATCGGCACCCAGACCAGGCTCGCCAGCGCAATGAGCACAGCAACCCGTGTCAGTGTGATCAGCCCGAGCAAGAGGGCCGTCCCCACGTCGGACCAGGCAAGGTCGCCGGCGACGAATCCGGCGATGCGCGCTATGGCCCAGGCCAGTACCAGGAACAGCATCGCCAGCCAGATCGCATCCAGCAGGCGCGATGGCCGTTGCTCCATGGCACGGCGCGGCACCCCTCCGAACCTCAGCCGCAGGCCACCGAGTGCCGTAGCCGCGTCGCCGAAGCCGTGCCCCAGCACCGCCAGCCATCGCGTGCGTCGCACCAACCGCAGCACCCACGGGTCGACCGCAGTGGCTGCCGCCGTCGTCTCGAAGCGGAACTTGGACGACCAGGCGACCAGCGGGCGGAACAGCAACTGGTCGTAGGCCAGGATCACCACGAGCATCGCCAGGATCGCCCATGCCACCGCCCGGATATCCTGCTTCTCCAGCGCCAGCGCGACGTAGGAGCCGATGCCAGGCAGCTTCCAGGTGTTGTCGCCGACCGACACCGCCTCCGACGCGACGACGAAGAACCAGCCGCCGGACATCGACATCATGGTGTTCCACACCAGGCCGGGTGTGGCGAACGGCACCTCCAGCCGCCAGAAACGCTGCCAGGCGCTGAGGTGGAAGCTGTCGGCGGCCTCGGCCAGGTCGGTGGGCACGGTGCGCAGCGACTGGAACAGGCTGAACGCCATGTTCCACGCCTGGCTGGTGAAGATTGCGAAAATCGCCGCCAGTTCCAGCCCCATCACCTTGCCGGGGAACAGTTGCATGAAGAACACGACGGTGAAGGTGAGGAACCCCAGGATCGGCACCGACTGCAGGATGTCGAGCACTGGGATCAGCACCAGGCCGGCCCTCCGGCTTTTGGCCGCGGCGGTGCCATAGGTGAAGGTGAACAGCAGCGAGGCGGCCAGCGCGGCGAACATGCGCAGCGTGGTGCGCACGGCGTATTCCGGAAGGTGGATCGGGTCGAGGCTGACCGTGACGGCACTCGGTGTGATCGGGGCGAAGGTGCCGCGCGCGACCTCGGTGACGCCGACCAGCGCGCCGAACACGCACAGGATGGCGACGGCGTCCCACACATTGGGCAAGCGCCGGTCCGTAGCCAGCGCAGGATGGATCGTGGCGGACATTGTGCTCTGGCGACGGGGTCTCGAGGGGTGCACTCCCCTTACCCCGGCCGGCAGCGTGGTGTCACGCCCTGAGCGTGTGGCGGTTGCGTGACGGAGCCGGGGCTACCTCGGCCGTCAACGCGATCGAACACGATGGGCGGCCGAGGCTGGCGGGGGCGCATGCCGGTAACTTCCGCGCACCATTTTGAACGTCTGTATCGCCGTTCGGTGGTCTGCCATATAGTCAAGCCGGAATACTTTAGGGCGGAATTGACTATGCAGGTGCCTGGAACTCTGGGTAAGCACCAGATCAGGCGCCAACTTGGCGCCGGAGCCATGGGGACGGTCTATGAAGGGTGGGATCCCGTCATTGAACGTCGGCTGGCGATCAAGACCGTGCAACTGCCACACGCCGCCGACGAGGAGACGGCTCAGGCGATCGCTCGCTTCCGGCGAGAGGCTCAGGCGGCCGGCCGGCTGACCCATCCCAACATCGTCGGTGTGTTCGATTACGGCGAAACCGACGCCATCGCTTATATTGTCATGGAGTTTGTCGACGGTCCGGCGCTGAAGGACTTGCTCGACAGACATGAGCGGTTTTCGCTCCCGACGATCGTCCGGATCATGGAGGATTTGCTCGCAGGGCTGCAGTTCAGTCACGACCGCGGAGTCGTGCACCGCGACATCAAGCCGGCGAATGTGATGCTGACCAAGGAAGGTCAGGCAAAAATCGCGGATTTCGGGATCGCGCGGATCGAAAGCTCCAGCATGACCCAGGCCGGCACCATGCTTGGCACACCCGCTTACATGTCGCCCGAGCAATTCATGGGGCTGACGGTCGACGCGCGCAGCGATATCTATTCTTCTGGCGTATTGTTGTACCAACTGCTGACCGGCGAACGGCCGTTCGACGGCAGCATGACCTCGATCATGCACAAGGCGCTGAATACCGACCCGCCAGTGCCGTCACGGATCGCGGTCACCGTGCCAAAGGCGTTCGACACCGTGGTGGGCCGGGCCATGGCGAAGCGGCCGGAGGATCGCTTCGCATCGGCGTCCGACTTCATGGCGGCGATACGCGGCGCGATCGCCGCGCCGGCGCGGTCGCCGGAACACGACGCGCAGGCAACCGTCATCGCGCCGTCCCGGTCACCCAAGGCGGCGGCGCCGCCTGTCACAGCGCCATTGGCCGGCAGTCTGCGCGCCGATAGCGGCCCGCAGTGGTCGATGAAATCGCCGGCG
>DATHNI010000459.1:0-22620 GCA_035486135.1 Acetobacteraceae bacterium | reverse complement strand
GGCGCCGATCGCGCGGGTCGATGGCGTGTTCAACGCGGTGGTCGCCGAGGGCGATTTCGTCGGCCGCGTGATGCTGGAAGGCCGCGGCGCGGGCGCGGGGCCGACCGCGTCGGCGGTGGTGGCGGACCTGATCGATCTCGCGCGCAACCGGCTGACCCCGGTGTGGGGCGCGGCATTCGCCGCGCTGTCCAATGCACCATCGGTGCCGATGAGCATGCATCTCGGGCCGTATTACCTGCGCCTGATGGTGGTGGACCGGCCCGGGGTGATCGCCGACGTAACGGCGGTGCTGCGTGACCTCGGCGTGTCGTTGGAATCGATGCTGCAACGCGGGCGGTCTCCGGGCGAGGCGGTGCCGGTGGTGCTGGTGACGCATGAGACGCAGGAAAGCGCGATGGTCGCCGCGCTGGAGCGGATCGCCGCGCTGGACACGGTGCTGGAGACCCCGACGCTGATCCGCATCGAAGCAGGATTTACTTAATCTCTCCAGCCTATGCGGCAGAGGCCGGCGCAAAGCGCCGGGCGAGGGTGCAATGGGGTAACCGAACGCTAACGTTTGGGCATGTAGCCTTGCGTTCCATGTTATCATTCAGCCCCGAAGGTGCTATATGAACGCCACGCCAAAGGCTTCGACATACGAGGGTGTGCGTTCGTCGCTGGCGACCAAGCCGGCAGCGCTGCGTGGTCAGACGCGTGTCGCGAGAAATACCGTGCCAGCGAAGGAATCTGCCGCGTGTCGTGAGCGGCGAATTCTTGCCGAGATGCAGGTGCAGCTTCGGCAGATCAACGCGACCCTGGATGAAATAGGGCAAAGCATGCGGGAACGGAACGCCTGGTGAGTCCCGGTGATGGGCCTCGTCGGCGCACTCCAGGAGATTCTGACGATCGTTCAGCGACTATCGGATCTTGAAAAGCGTCACGACCGCGAAGTCAAAGAGCTGAAGGACGGCATCAGGTCGGTTCGCTCGGACGCGCGAGACCTGGATCGCCGGCTGATTGTGCTGGAGATTCGCTTCGGTGGCCTGGCAGAGCTTGCAGCCACTGAAGCCCGCGCGGCGGCGCAGAGTGCCGCATCGCTGGCCGTTGCCAGCGAATTGCGCGCGATCGGCGAGCGCATCGCACGCCTGGATGGAGCTGCCCCGCCGCATGCACGCGCGCTGCGTCCACCGGGCAACGCCTGACGATCCCGCCTATCCCTCGTACGCGAGGATCGACATCCCTCCATTTGTGTCCGTCACATATACCGTGCCATCGGCGGCAACGAATACATCCGTCGATTGCGTCACCAGTTCGGCACCCGGGCGGATATCGACAATCCGTTCCGGAGCCGGCGGAATGAACCGGGCCACTTCGCGTGGTTGATACGCATCGCGCAGGTCGAACACCCGGACGCCGGCATTGTGATAGGTGGCGAACACGATTTCCTCGCTCTGGAGCGAGCCCGGCCGGTTCTCGTGCAGGTTATGCGGCCCGAACTTCCCACCCTTGGCGCAGAAGTCTTCCTCGTCCGGCGTCGGTAGCGTCGCGATCGTGATCGGGTTGGACGGCTCGCGCACGTCAACCACCCAGGTGTAAGCAAGACCTTTGGCACACCGGTTGCTGGTCGCCTCATCCGCGACCACGGCCAGACCACGGCCCGGCAACGGGAGCGGCGTGTGCGTGCCACCGGCAAAGGGCGGCGACCACATGCGATGCGCCAGCAGCTTGGGCTGGGCGGGATCCGACAGGTCCATCACCGTCAACCCGCCGTCGCGCCACGCCGCGTAACCGATCGTGCCGGCGGTGATCATGTGGTGCAGCGCGAAACGCTGGCCCTCGCGCCAACTCGGAGCCTCGCCGGCGGCGCGGTGCATGCCCGGCAGCCACCAGCGCCCGACGACCTCCGGCTTCATGGGATCCGCCATGTCGATCGTCGCGAGAATGTGGTCGGTGAAGCCGTCGAAATGCACCGAGGCATACGCGTAACGACCGCCCACCCACCAGATGCGATGCAGCCCGATGCCTTCAATCGGCATGAAACCGATCTCGCGCGGCTCGGCTGGGTTGGCCAGGTCGAATACCCGCATCCCTGCAGCGAAATCGCGCTCCCGCTTGCTGAAACTATCGGCCAGCGACCTGCTGAAATAGTCGCCCGCAGCATCGTAGCGCTGCAACGCCCAGACATTCGCCGCGTTGATCGCCAACAGCAGCCCGTCATGCACCTGGAGGTGGCTCGCGCGTGTGTTGGCCGGACAGGCGATGAAGCGCACCGGCTTCGGCGCGCGCGGATCGGCGACGTCGATCACGCTGATGCCGTCGGCGAACATGTGCCCGACATAGGCGTGGCCCCGCGCCACCATCACCTGCACGCCATCCGGCCGCCCGCCCTGGTCGGTGCGGCCCAACATGCGAAGACTGTGCGCTGTCATCTGTTCCCTCGGTGCTGGTCGCGACCCATCCGCGAACCCTGTCATTGCGAGCGCAGCGAAGCAATCTCCTGCCTGACTAACCGCGAGAGACTCGTCAGGCAGGAGATTGCTTCGCTTCGCTCGCACTGACCCTACGCTTCCAATGACACGACGCGCGCAATGACACGATGCTCGCACTGACAGCGCTGCGAATGGCCGTCCAACGCCAACGCACGTCAGATCGTGGCATTCACCCGCGGCAGCACCTGTTCCGCCATCAGCACCATCGAGCGTCGCGCCAATGCCGGATCCCGCCAGTCATGGCCGGCATACAGCATCGTGCCGAACGGCCCGACGTCCTCGCGGAACGCCAGCACCTGGTCCGCGACGCTGTCCGCAGTGCCGTGGATGATCAGGCGTTCGCACACATCGTCCAGCGTGACGCTCTCATCCGGCAGGTTGGGGTTGGTCTTGAAGATCACCGTCCGCCCCGCCTTCCGCATCTTTGCCAGCAACTGGCTGTAGTAGAACCGGTATGGACTGTCCCGCCCCATCGCATAGTCCCGCGCCGTCGAGGCATCGTCGGCGACGAACACGCTCTTCGCCACCCGCCAGCGCGCCGGGTCCGCCGTATGCCCTGCCTTCGCGCAGCCTTCCTCATATTTCGGCCAATGCGTCTTCACCCACTGCGGCAGCAGGAAATTGGCCGAGATGATGTCCCAGCCATGTTGTCCCGCCTGCATTGCGCCGGCGGAGAACGGACTGACCACAGTGGTGATGATCGGCGGATGCGGCTGTTGCAGCGGTCTCGCCAGCACCCCCTGGCCGATCTCGCGCACCAGTGTGCGCGCGGTGGAAATGTTCCAGTACTTCCCCTCGATGTCATAGGGCGGCTGCGACCGCCAGATCCGCAGCACCTGGTCGATGCATTCCAGGAACATCTCGCCGCGTTGCGAGTCAAAGTTGCCGAACACCTCGGCGTCCGACGGCAGGCCGCCCGGGCTGATGCCGAAATTGAACCGCCCTTCCAGCAAGTGGTCGAGCATGGCGATCTCGGCGGCGATGCGCGCCGGATGCGAGTTCGGCATGTTCACCGTACCGGTGCCCAGCCGCATCCGCTTCACCTGGTCCACCAGTGTGGCGAGGAACAACGCGCTCGACGTGATGTTCTCCGCCGCGTCACTGCTATGCTCGCCGCAATACGCCTCGGAGAAGCCGAGTTCGTCAGCCAGGACGAAGGCCTCGCGATCCTCGCGCAGCGACGCCCGCCAATCCTTGTCCAGCGGATGGATCGGCATGGTGAAGAAGCCGAGCTGCATGGACTTTCCTTCGATCGATCGCCCAGCGCTAGCATGCGGAATCGACGCCTGCCAATGCGCGAGCGCGCGAGCAGAAGGGGGCGAGATGCGGACTACGCTGGGCGTCATTGGGCTGGGCATCATGGGGGGAGCGCTGGCCACCGCGCAGGCGATCGCCGCATCGGGCACTGAACGGCGCGTGGCGATCGGGCCTGTCGCACACGCGGTGCTGACCGTGCGGTTCGCGAACGTGCAACGTCCATCGCGGAGACGGTGCGGAGAACCGCAGTGAGCGGCCGAGGCCGTGTGCCGTTTCAGCCGCCGGGGACACAAATGGCCTCAGCTTCTCTCTGCACTGCTAACCCTCAAATTCGCCGCGGCCTGCGAAGGTTGTCCGGTTAGGTGCCGCCGCGGATGCGCGGCTGGTTCGCGCCGGTCGGGGCGGTAGGCACTGGTGCGGGCTGTGGCAAAGCAATCAAGCGGACACGGAGTTTCACGGGGTTGGCACGGAGTTGCACGGAAAGCAAAAACTGCCAGCGTCAGGTGCTTTGGTCTTGCGCCTCACAGGCGTCCTCGGCGATGTGTCGTTTCTCCGCGCAACTCCGCGCTAACACCGTGAAACTCCGTGTCCGCTTGATTGCTTTGCCACCACATCGCGAAGATCCGGATCATGGCAGCGGTAGAGCATCCGGTGCCCCGATTTCGCAGCGCCTTTGGGCGAGGGTCTGCTATCGCCCGGTTGCGGCTAACGGCTGCGCTGTGGCCCTCGCACTGTCTCTGCGATGAATCCTCACGGATTGTCGAGCGGCCCCCGCCACCGCCATGGACTGGCGCCCTGTCCAACCCCACCACACGCCACAATCGCGGAAAGTCGAGCCCAGGTGCCTCACAATAACGTCGCCGCATGACGGCCGGCTTCATTGAGCCCGCGGCGGCGCTCGGCTAGGGTCGCGCCGCCCATGCGCTATTTCCTTCTCCTCATCGCCCTCCTCCTCTGCCCTGCCGCGCCTGGTTTGGCGCAGGTGACGGTGGACCTGCACGCGCTCGACGCGCTGCCTCATGCGCCCGGGTCGCCCCCCGGCCGCCCGGTCGAAAGGCTGCCGCCGCCTGGCGTGGCGTCGGCGCGGCCGGCTGTCCCGGCCCGGCGACCCACGGTCGCCACCGCCCAGCCAACCGAGCAAGCCGCACGGCCTGCCGGCTCTCCGCCGGCCGCGCCGTCCACCACGCTTGCCACCGCCCAGCCCACTGCTCCTGCTCCTGCTCCGGCTGCGCCCGCGCCGCCTGCCGCGTCGCAAGCTGCCCCGCCGGCCGCCACGATACCGGTGGCTCCGCCGGCCGTCGCGTCGCTCACGCCCATCCAGCCGCCCCCGGCGCCGGTCAACGCCGCGCCGCCGCCACCCCCACCGATCGACGCGAACGCGGCCACCACCGCCGCCGCCACTCAGGCGGGCCTGCGCCTCACCTTCGCCACCGGCCAGTCCGACCTGAGCCCCGGGAGTGCCGACTCGATCAAGCACCTAGTGCAGACGGCGCCGCCCGGCGACAACACCACGTTCAACGTGCTGGCCTACGCGTCGGGTGAGCCGGACGATCCGTCGGTGGCGCGCCGGCTGTCACTGGCCCGTGCCATCGCCGTGCGGGACGTTTTGTTGGTCGATGGCGTGCCGTCCAGCCACATCTACCTGCGCGCGCTCGGCTCTCAGCCTGGGCAGGTGCCAACGGACCGCGTCGATGTCAGCGTGCTCGGTGCCAACGGCGCCACGGCATCGGGGCAGTGATGACCCGCCCGACCGTCTTTCTTGTCCGCATGATGGCGTTCCTCGTGGCGGCCGCCGGCGTTGCCGCACTGCTGTCGCCGGTACTGCTCCGCGCGTTCGGAAACAACCCGGAGCTCAACGGCTTCATTCTGTTCATCCTGGCGCTGGGGATCGCCTGGAACCTGCGCCAGGTGCTGCGCCTGGCGCCCGAGGTCACGTGGATCGAAACGTTCCACACCGCGCGGGCGCGCCTCGCCGCGCTGCCGCCGCCCAAGCTGCTGGCGCCGATGGCGCGCATGTTCGCCTCACGTGAAGAGCATGCGCGAGGCGAGCAAGGCCGCTTCACCCTGTCCACCACATCGATGCGCACGTTGCTCGACGGCATCGCATCGCGCCTGGACGAGAGCCGCGAGTTGTCGCGCTACATGACGGGGTTGATGATCTTCCTCGGTTTGCTCGGCACGTTCTGGGGATTGCTGAAGACGATCGGCGCGGTGTCCGACGTGATCGGCCACATGTCGATCGGCAGCGGCGACGTGAACACGATGTTCGAGCAATTGAAGTCCGAGCTGTCGCAGCCTCTGGCCGGGATGGGCACGGCGTTCTCCGCCTCGATGTACGGGCTGGCCGGGGCGCTGATCCTGGGCTTCCTCGACCTGACGGCAGGGCAGGCACAGAACCGTTTCTTCAACGAGCTGGAGGAGTGGCTCGCCGGCCAGACCCGCCTGGGATCCGGCGTGCTGTCGGAAGGCGAGGGCTCGGTGCCGATCTACGTGCAGGCGCTGCTGGAGCAAACCGCGGAGAACCTGGAGGCGCTGCAACGCGTGATGGCGCGCGGCGAGGAGAGCCGCGCACAGGGCAACCAGGCGGTGGTCACGCTGAACGAGCGCATGGGCACGCTCACCGACACGATGCGCACCAGCCAGCAGCTCATGCTGCGCATTGCCGAGGCGCAGCAGGCGCTGGCTCCTGCGCTGCACCGGCTGCGCGACATCCAGGGCGGCGACGACGTGGCACGCGCCCATCTGCGCAATATAGAATTGTATATGCAACGATTGCTCGCGGAGTCAGAGCAAGGGCGTGCGAACACCTTGGCGGAACTGCGCAACGATTTGCGGGTGCTGACCCGCACGGTCGCGGCGCTGGCCGAGGAGCGGAACTGATGATGATGATGATGGTGAAACCTCTCCCGCCTCGCGGGAGAGGTCGATGGTGCGAAGCACCGAGGGTGAGGGTGATCGGGTCGCCCCGCTCTACCTGCACCGTGCCGGCCCGATCACCCTCACTCTCCGTGCTTCGCACTATCGACCCCGGATCACGTCCGGGGCAGGCTCTCTCCCGCGCGCAGTGCGGGAGAGGCAAGTTCTGATGCGCTCGCGCCGGCATGTCAGCAACGGCCTGGAGGCCTGGCCAGGCTACGTGGACGCGTTGTCCACGTTGCTCATGGTCATCATCTTCGTGCTGCTGGTGTTCGTGCTGGCCCAGGCGTTCCTGTCCGTCGTGCTGTCCGGGCGCGACAAGGCACTGGACCAGGTCAAGCAGCAGCTTTCCCAACTGACCGACGCCTTGTCGCTGGAACGCGGCCACAGTGCGGACCTCCAGGCCTCGGTCGCCCAGCTCAATCAGCAGCTTGCGGCGAGCGCCAAGGCGCGCGACACGCTGTCGCAGCAGCTTGCGACGCTGCAGTCGCAGTCGCAGCAACTGACCGCGCAACGCGACGCGCTGCTGACACAGGTGCAGCAACTCGGCGCCCAGCGCGAAACCGCCAGCCAGCAACTGACGCAATCCAACACCCAGCTTGCCGATGCGCAGCAGCAGCTTGCCGCCATGAAGCAGCAGATGGCCGAGCTGGACAAGACGGTGACGGCCGACAAGGCGACCATCCAGGCGCGGCTGTCGGACCTGGCGAAGCTGCAGGAGCAAACGCAGGCGCTGGCCGCGTTGCGCGATCAGTTGGAGAAACAGGCGCAGGACGCCGCGGCGCGCGCGATGACCGAGCAAGAGCGGCGCGCCGCGGTCGAGGCGCAGCTTGGCGACGAGAAGAAGCTGGGTGATTCGGCGCGGGCGCAGATCGCCTTGCTCAACCAGAACGTGGACCAGTTGAAGGCGCAGCTTGCCGCGGTGTCGCAGGCGCTGGACCTGGCGCAGGCGCAAGGACGCGACAAGGATGTTCAGATCTCCAACCTGGGGCAGAAGCTGAATGCCGCGCTGGCCGCGAAAGTGCAGGAGCTGCAGCAATATCGCAGCGAGTTCTTCGGCAAGCTGCGCCAGGTGCTGGCGGGCCGGCCGGGCATCCAGATCGTCGGCGACCGCTTCGTGTTCCAGAGCGAGGTGCTGTTTCCGGTCGGCAGCGCCGACCTGACGCAGGCGGGTGTGGCGCAGATGACCGCGCTGGCGATAACCATCAAGGACATCGCGACGGAAATCCCGCCCGACGTGAAATGGGTCCTGCGCGTGGACGGCCATACCGATCCGCAGCCGGTGAAGGGTGGGCAGTTCGCCTCCAACTGGGAGCTGTCGGCCGAGCGGGCGATCACCGT
The DNA here is from genome assembly GCA_035486135.1 of Acetobacteraceae bacterium. Lineage (GTDB taxonomy): Bacteria > Pseudomonadota > Alphaproteobacteria > Acetobacterales > Acetobacteraceae > JASHVB01. Next base: position 14,638 of record DATHNI010000459.1, on the reverse strand, counting down.
TGTCAAGCTGCTGATCGCTGACGGCGTGCCAGCCGAACATTTGGCCGCCGCCGCGTTTGGCGAGTACCAGCCGATCGTGCCGGGCAACACGCCCGACGACTATGCGAAGGACCGGCGGATCGAATTGCGGCTGACGGACCGATGAGCACGCGCGAACTCCACCCCCTGGTGCAGGCAATGGCGGTGACCGGCCGGTTGCCGCATGCCGAGATCGCCGCGGTAGGATACTCCCCCTCCCCTTGAGGGCTTGGGCCGCGAAGCGGACCAAGGTTGGGGGGACGGGTGCGTACGTCCGAGGGCAGCGGATGTACGCACTCCTCCCCCCCGACCTTGGTCCGCTTCGCGGCCCAAGCCCTCAAGGGGAGGGGGAGCTTCCTTTCCGGTCACGCTGCCTTGGCGTCCGCGCGGACCGTCTCGCCACCGATGACGGCCTCGATCGCCGCCCGGAAGCCGTCCGACAGCGCTCCTTCCTCGAACTGGACATGCAGTTGACCGTCCGGCGCGATCGCGCGGATCGAAAAGCGCGTGCGCACCCCATTGCGGTGCTGCAACACAAGCGTCCCCGCTTCGCCCGGGCCAGCGCGGCAAGGATCGGTTCGGATCGCCGCCCCACCCGGGGACGCATCGCACACGGTGCCCGCGAGTTCGGTGCGGTCCGTGTCGAGGATCACCGTGCAGGGCTCGCTCACGGCAACGCGCTGCCCGAAGCGGCGATCTGCGTCCGCCGTCGCGGTGCGGATGGTGCGCACCAAGGCGCCGCGTAACGTGGCGATTTCCTCCGCCACCTGCCCGGAGGCCACCCGCAGTTGACCGGCCTGCTGGCCGGTGGCGGCCGCCTCGTTCGACACCTCGGCGATCCGGCTCGTTACCTCCTGCACCGCCGCACCGCTTTCGGCGACGTTGCGCGCGATCTCGTGCGTCGCCACCGTCTGTTGCTCGATCGCCGCGGCTACCGACATCGCGACGCGGGACACCTCGTCCAGGGTCTGGCCGATGTCGTCGACCGCGGTTACCGCGGCGTCGGTCGCGCCGCGAAGCGCAGCGATCTGCCGGGATATCTCCTCGGTCGCCTTGGCGGTCTGCGAGGCCAGCGTCTTCACCTCGCCGGCCACCACGGCAAAGCCCTTGCCGGCCTCGCCAGCCCGGGCTGCCTCGATCGTCGCGTTCAGTGCCAGCAGGTTGGTCTGGCCGGCGATGTCGGCGATCGTCCGGACCACGCTGCCGATCTGCCCCGCCGCCTCCGACAACGATCGGATCGTCTCGCGCGCGCCGGCACCCTTTGTCGCGGCGGTGCGCGACACCGCACTGGCATGTTCCACCTGCGACGCCACCTCACGGATGGAGGCCGCGAGTTCCTCGCTTGCCGAGGCAACGACCTGGGCATTCCGCATCGCCTGGTCCGCGGCGCCGGCCACGCCTTCGGCATTGGCGCTCACCCGCTCGGCGGAACCGGCCATCTCGTCCGCGTCGCGCGCCATGGCGCCTGTGCGATCGGCCACCCGTTCCACCGCGGAGCCAGCCTCTTGCTCGATCGTCAGCGCCATGTTGTCCACCGTCTCGCGGCGGATCGTGGACGCCTTGCGCTCGAACTCGGCGCGCTCCCAGCCGCCGAACGCCAGGTGTGCGCGCATCGCCCGCAGCATCGACGTCATGTGGCGGAACTCGCGCACCGGCGGCGTCAGGATCGCGGCATCGAAATCGCCCTGGACGATCGCCTGGAAATGCCCCTCGACCTCGTGAACCGAGCGCCGCACCGTGCGGAGCAATGTCCAGCCGAGCCCAAGCACCAGCATCAGGCCGCCCGACGCGGCGATGGTGCCCAGCATCAGACGCCGGCGCAGGCTCGCGACCGATTCGGTGTACGCCGCGTGGCCGATGGAAATCTGCAGGTCGACAAGGTCGCGATCAGCGTCGAAAGCGGCCTGGAACAACGCCGGCGCCCGCCTCTGGAACAGATCGTCCAGTTGTGCCGCCTCACCGCGGCGCGCGAGGTCGAGCGACGGCTCCATAACATCGCGTAACAGCGTGCCATAGGCGCCGGAGAAGTTCGCCGCCAGGCGGCGCTGTTCCGGGGTCAGGTTGGTCGCCTCGTAGCCCTGCCAAAGCCCGGCGATCTGCGCAATGGCGGCGCGAACCGGCGGCTCCCGGTCCTTCAGTGCTTGCTCCGGTGGCACGCCACGTCCCAGCGCGACGGTGAGTTGCGCGATCTGGTTGCGATTGTCGCGCATCCGATCCAGCACGCCCCGAAGCTGGTTTACCGACACCAGGTCGTGCTCGTAGACGTGCCGCAGCACGTCGTTCGACGCCGCCATGCCGGCAAAGCCGAGCCAGCCGACCGCCGCGATGACCAGGATCGCGGCCAACGCAACGCCTATGATGCGCCCGAGCACAGAGCATCCCAGGTCGGCGATCGCGGTGCGCCAGCCGTGCTTCACCAGTTCGCCGGCGCGCAGAACGATGTGCTTTGCGTTGCCCTCGCGCATCGCGGCGTAGGATCGCTCGGCGTTGTCCACCTGGGCGCGGGTCGGCTTCGAGCGGATGGAGATGTAGCCGGTGACCCGGCCGTCCTCGATGACCGGCGTGACGTTGGCGCGCACCCAGTAGAAGTCCCCGGTCTTGGTGCGGTTCTTGACCAGGCCGTCCCATGGGTTGCCCGCCTTGATGGTGGCCCACAGATTGGCGAAGGCAGCCGGTGGCATGTGCGGGTGGCGGACCAGATTATGTGGCGCGCCGAGCAATTCTGCCTCGGAATAGCCGCTGACAGCGGTGAAGGTGCGATTGACGAAGGTGATGCGTCCGGCGGAATCGGTGCGAGACACCAACGGTTGGCCATCCGGCACATCCTGCTCGTTCGGCGTGATTGGTTCGTTGACGCGCATGGTGCATTCCTGACAAGCGGGTGCGGCGACACCGGTGAAGGGGGCAAACCACGCGCCGCGCCCGATGCCGCAAGAAACCGGAAATAGGTTAGGAATTGGTTAGGGTCGCCGGCGTGTTGCCGTGGCCTGGCCAGGACCTGCCCCGTTTACTTGCTGGTTGTTGCTCGCCGCCCATGCGTCGCGCGGCCGTGACGGGTGAGGCGTAACGCCGTGCGCGGCAATCGGCATTCAACCTTTGCGGCGCCCTTTACAGCGCCTGCCGCGACGACGTTGTCGAACCGGATCGGCTTGAGTCCGAAAACCGCAATCGCACCGGAAGCGCATCGGGCCGCGCGGCGGAGGCGCATTCGGCGCGCGCTTCATCCGATCTCGTTCCGTACCGCGCCGTTGCGCTGAGTAAATCAGTCACGTGCGTTTGTTCTTGATGCCAACACGGAGAATCTATTTGTCGCTGGTTCGTTGTTTCGGCATCGAATATCGAATGTAGCGCGGGAAGACATGGCTTCCCTGCTCCGGGAGGTCCAAGCAATGGCTGGCAGTTCTTCCAACAGCGGAAACCCGACACTGACTTTGCCTGCATCGGAGCAAGTAAAGACCGACGGCACAGTTGCGGTGGCCGGCGCGAACTACACGGATAGTATTGCGGAGGACAACCCGGGCTCGCTGTATCTCAGCATCACCGACGATAGCGGCGACCTTTACGGCTACTACCCGAATGGCGCGGCCAGTGACATGGCCGGGGCCGGCGGCAATACCATCACCTTCCAGGGTTCGTATGCCGATGTCGAGGCCATCATCAACAGCCTGACCTATGTCGCGTCGGGTTCCAGCGGCACCGACAGCATCGATTACCAGATATGGAATCAGGCAGGTGTCGAAACGACAGGCAGCGTGCCGGTGACGATCAGCGGCGACGGCAGTGGCGGCGGCAGTGGCGCGCCGATAGGCGGCACGACCAGTAGCACGCCGGCGTTGAGCGAACCGGCCAGTGAAACCGTCGCAGCGGGTGCGCAGGTTGCGGTGAGCGGCAGCTATTCAGACAATTTCGCTGCCGGCAATCCGGGCGCTCTGTTCCTGGGCATCAGCGACAGCAGCGGTACGCTGAGCGCCACCAACGCGTCCGGCGCCGCGGTGGCCGGCTCCGGCACCAACAGCATCAGGCTGAACACCGACTACGCGGACGTGAATGCGATCTTGCAAAGCCTGACCTACACCGCGGGCAGCAGCGGCGGGCCGGACAGCATCAGCTTCGACATCTGGAACCAGGCTGGCGTCGAGACCACGGACACCGTGCCGGTCACCGTCACCACCGGGGTCAGTCATGGCGGCGTCACGGAGACGTGGACCGGCGCGGTGAGCAATGCGTGGAACACCGCGGCGAACTGGTCCGGCGATACGGTGCCGGCCAGCGGCGACACGGTGATCATTCCCGGCGACACCCCGAATGACGCGACGTTGTCGAACGCCACACTGACCGGCGAAACCATCACGCTGGAGGGCAGCGGCAACAGCTCCCCCGTTGTCTATTTCAACGACGTCACGCTGAATTCGCTGCTGCAATCCGGCAACGCGGGCGAGGTGCAGATCGGCGGCACGCTGACGGTGGGCGCGCAGGGCATGCTGGAGAGCGATGCGAACGCAACGCTGACGATGAGCGGCACCGCGGAAACGATCGTCAACGATGGCCTGATCAGTGGCGCACCGGGCGGGTTTTTGCTGATCTACAATGGGCCATCGACCGCCACAGCCGCCGCCAACCTGATCAACAACGGCAGCATCGTCACCGATGGAGGGACGATCAATTTCGCCTCCACGGCGACGTTTCCCGGCAGTCCTCCGGTGTGGATGTTCGTCAATGCGGGCAGCGTCGATATTACGAATGGCGGCGGCGTGGTGTTGGATGGCACGTTCCAGGGCGGCGACGTGGCGTTCAACGGCACGGCCGGCGCGCTCACGGTCGAACAAGGCATGGCGTTCACGGACGGCGCGACCGTCAGCGGTTTCGGCCCGGGTGATCGGATCCTGATGGAGGAGGCCGCGGCCGGGCAGGGCGGTCAACTCGGCTTCGCCAATGGCACCCTGGAGGTGACAGAGCAAGGCACGTTGGTCCAGGCGATCCCGCTGCAGGGCAGCGACGGATTCACGATCGGGAATTTCGAGGACCAGACCACCGCTGGTCCCGGCAACGCCTCGGTCGTCGTGTATGCGGCAGGCGGCCAGCCGAGCGGGCAGGTCAATCCCGACGTGGTGACGCCGGTCGCCGATTCGGTGGCGCAGGGCAGCACCCTCGCGCTGAACAACGTGTCGATCGAGAATTTCACGACCGGCAGCGTTTCGATCGATGCCGGTTCTGGCACGTTGTACATGAACGGTGCGAACGGGTCGGGCACCAACAGTCTGACGCTCGGCCCGACGACCCAGGCGCAAGTGAACGCCGATCTTGCCAGCCTGACCTATGTTCCCGCCGCCGGAGCGACCGCCGATACGGTAACAATCTCCGCCGCACCGCCGTCTCCGGTTTTTACCACCCGATCGATCCCGATCAGCATCACCGGCGGCGGCCCGACGTTGACCGATCCAACCAGCGAGACCGTGGCGGCAAGCGGCACGATCGCGGTCGATGGCAGCTATTCCGACAGCTTCGCGGCGGGGAACCCGGGATCGCTGTTCCTGGGCATCAGCGACAGCACCGGAACGCTGAGTGCGGTAAATGCATCAGGGCAGACGGTTGCGGGCTCCGGCACCAACAGCATCGCGGTGCAGACTGACTATGTGGATGTCAACGCGATCCTGGCGAGCCTGCATTATACGGCCGGAGCCAGCAGCGGCTCCGATACGATTCGGTTCGACGTGTGGAACCAGGCGGGAGTGGAAACCACGGCCAGCACGGCGGTGACGATCGATCCGGGCAGCGCGGGGGCGGACATGCTGGTTGATTTCCCGACGAGCGGTTCGGGTTCGTCTGCGATGCCGCTGGCCGATCCGAGCAGTGGGGCGGCTGGGGCGATGATGCTGGGCGAGGCTGTGACCCAACCGATTGGAATTCCACTGATGGTGACTGGGTAAAGCGAGCTGCCACCGGTGAAGGGCCATCGCGATGCGCCAATCCGCAAGCAGTTTCACCACAAAGGCACGAAGGCACAAAGTTTCAATGAACTTCGTGCCTTCGTGCCTTTGTGGTGAATCTGCTTGCGGACTGGCGGTGGCCCGGGTCGAAGCATGGGGATCACCACACCAGATTGTGTAACACTGCCTGGTACAACCCAATCAGGCGGCGCGCTGTTGAGCGAGACGTTCGACAGCAGGTCTGAACTTTGCTTTTTCCGCTTCGTCGAGTTCGAATACCAGGTGCAGCATGCCGTCGTCGCTGCCGCGGACAACGCATGGCAACACAAACCCAAAACCATCCAGATGCAGTTCGCCGTGCGTGCCCTCGGCCAGCTTCGGTCCACCACGGATGCTGGCACCGCCTTCCGAAATATTGGCAACCCGCGCCCCAGACGCTGCCTGGCCTGGCACGTTCAGGCGGCATGGCAGATCAACCTGGAACCGCACGGCCTGGCGCCGATCCACCTCAGCCGAGGAGGTACGCACCACACGGATGACCGAATGGCGAAGGTCGCTCACGGCGCCGTTCAAGGCGACCGCGTCCTCCCGCACTTCGCCGGCATGCACGCCGGTTTGCTCGGCTTCGGACAACACCTCCGCGCTACGGCAGGACATCTCGTTGGCGGCCGATGCAGTCTCGGTCACGTTGCGGGCGATCTCCGCCGTTGCCATCCCTTGCTGTTCCACCGCAGCGGCGATCGAGCCCGCGATGGCATTGACCTCATCGATGGTTTGCTCAATTTGCGCCACGGCGGCGACAGAGGCCTTGGTGGCACCACGCACCTGATCGATGTGCCGGGCGATTTCCTGGGTGGAATGGGCAGTCTGGGTGGCGAGTGCCTTAACTTCCGAGGCGACCACGGCGAAGCCTTTGCCGGCGTCGCCGGCGCGTGCGGCCTCGATCGTGGCATTCAATGCCAGCAGATTGGTTTTGGCCGCGATCTCACCGATCATGTCGGCCACTGCGCCGATGCGGTTCACTTGCTCGTTCAGCGCGCCGATCGTCGCGCGAGTCTCGGTGCCGGCGACAACGGCACGGCCCACGACCTCGGTGGACCTGGCTACCTGGCCACCAATCTCGCCGATCGACGCACTCAATTGCTCCGCGGCGCTTGCCACGGTCTGTGCATTGGCCAAAGCCTGCGCGGAAGCCCTCGCCGCGCTTTGGGCAAAGCTTCCGGTCCGGCCGGCTGATGCGTTCATTTCTTCGGCGGTCGCCGTCATGGCGTTCGTGCGTGTCGTGACCTCATGCAAAGCCGTGGTCGTCTCGGCCTCGATCCTGTCCGCCATTGCAACCAAGGCGGCATGCTTCTCGGCCGCGGAGCGCTGCTGGTCGGCCTCCCGCGCGGCGGCTATCCGCCTCCCTTCCACCATGTGCTCCTTGAACACGGCAACGGCGCGGGACATGTCGCCCACCTCATCGCAACGTGTCAGCCCGCCGATTTCGATTCCCAGCTCGTTGTCCGCAAGCCGGAGCATGACGACCGTCAGAGCGTGCAGCGATCTTATGGCACCAAACTGCACAACCATGAGCACGTACAGGACGGCCACGAAGAACAACGTCAGCGCGATGCCGCCGTGGATCATCTCAGCGGAACGGAATGTCGCGATGCGGGAATCCAGAAGATGCTCCACCTCGCCGGCGTCGGCGGCACCGGCTGCCGTGATGGCGTCGAGCAAAGGCAGTGCGATCGTCAGCGCATTGGCTGCCTTGGCATGATCGGCCAGGCCGGCCAGGGCAACCTTGGCCGTTTCGGTGACCGTTCCGGCCAACCCGTTGACGGCGCCGTTCACCGTCTTGTCCGGATTGCCCTCTATCGCGCTGCGGATGTCGGCGGCCAGACCATCGAGCGTGGGTTGCAGTGCGCCGGCCTGGACGCCGATCGTCACCTGATCGGCGGCGGAGATGTCATGTCCGGCGGTGCCGGCGACTGACATGGCCAATGAAGCTACACCCGCCACGGCCGTCGGCACTTTCACAGTCAACGCGTCCTGCGTGTAAAAGCTGTCCAGATCCGGGTCGAGCGTCAGGTTGGAACCATCGGCAGCCTTGCCGATAAGGTCAGCGGCGGCTTGCGCTGCGGCGCCGCGGTCTGTGCCCGCCAACGCCTGCAACAGGGCATCGACGGAACCTGCCGTCTTGAGGCCCGTGCCATGTGCCGTTTCGTTGGCCTTGATCGGTTCCATCAAGGCGGCCATGCCACGGCCGCGGACCACCGCGTCCTGCACGCCGCGTACTGCCGCGATATAGTGTACGCCAAGGATTTCCTTCTTGGCGAATTCGATATTGGTCTGCTTGTCCGACACCATCTGATATCCAAGATAGGTGATCGGTGCCAAAAACAGACAGTAAGCGACGCCGAGTTTGGCAGCAATGGTCAGCGTGAGCCGCATCGCGTCAGCCCCTGCGTCGATGCAAGGCCATTGGCGATCGGCACTCCCGTGTCCGGCGGACTCGAATCCGGCTTGCGCTGTGCCCTTGCCCGGACACCTTCATCAGGCGGCTACTGTCCAGGCGGCATGTTGGTTTGAACGTGCCATACTCGACCGCATCGGCCATTACCAAAGAGGCTGAGACCGGTTGCAAATCAATGTGGGCAGTCTCAACACCAAGGGCGGAGTTTATCATGGTTGCGGCACCAGCTCGCTGCGGCGCAGCAGTGTAGCAGGCTAAAAGTTAACGATGCGTGAGGGAGGCACCCCTAAAATCTCCGCACGTCGCGAGCCGTCGCTCTGGCAATGAATCCCAATGCGCCGCTTGTCACGGCGGCGGCGGCACGCGCAGCCGTTGCCTGCGAACGCCGTGGCATTGCTCGGCACGCCTTGGGAACGGCGGGCTCAAGCTGTTTCGCCATCCTGAACGGGTGCACTGGCAGCAGTGCTCCGCCGGTCCACCAGTCCCGCCTGCGTCGCACAGAGATGCGTCAGCGTGCGGTCGGCGTGGCGCATGCGCCAGGACAGCATCCGGCCGGCGGCTTCTGAGAGCAGCGGCGCATAGGCGGGGTCGGACGCAACATTGCGCGTTTCGTGCGGGTCCTGCCGAAGGTCGTACAGCACCGGCGGGAGTGCGGCGAAGTGCACGTATTTCCACTCCGCGGTGCGCATCCCGCACATCGCCGCCGCGTCCACCTCGATCCCGAGCGGTGACCGGCGCGGATCGGGCCAGCCGCCGCGCAGGTCGTACTCGAAATGCACCGCGTCGCGCCATGCGGCCGGTGTCTCGCCGCGCAGCCAGGGGGTCAGCGTCACACCGTCGCAGGCCCGCGGCACAGGCGCGCCGAGCCAGTCCAGGATGGTCGGCATCAGGTCCACCGCCTCGGTGAACGCGTCCACCTGGCGGCCGTGCGCCGACGCGCAAGCGGGATCGGCGATGATCAGCGGCAGGTGGTAGCTTTGATCGAACCAGCCGAGCTTGCTGAACAAGCCGTGGTCGCCGAGTTGCTCGCCATGGTCGGCGGTGAAAACCACCAGCGTGTCCTCGGCCTGCCCGGTCTGCACAAGCGCCGCGAGGATCTGGCCGATGGCGTCGTCCACCTCGGCGATCAGGCCGTAATAGGCGCGGCGGGCCAGCGCGACCTCGTCTTGGGTCAGCGGCTGTACCGTGCCGGAGGCACCCTGGAAGTAATTGGCGCGCTGCTGACGGGCGAGCCAATGGGCCATCATCGGATGCTGCGCCGCTTCAGCCTGCAAGCTTGGCGCGCCGATGGCGGGCTGCATTGCGTCGGCATCCACCGCCTGATGCCAGGGGGCCGGGGCGGCGAAGGGCGGATGGGGGCGGAAGAAGCCACAATGCAGCACCCACGGGCGGTCCTTGCGGGTCGTATGCAGGAACCGGATCGAGTGCTCTGCCGTCCAGGCGGTGTCGGACGCGGCGGCCGGGATGCGGGCCGGCGCGGCACTGGGTCCGGGCGGCCCGTCGGGCGCCATCAGGGTCATCGGGTCGTCCGGCAGCGCCACGCCCTTGCCGCGCACCCAGGCGAAGTAATTGCGCCATTCGCGTTCGTCGAAATGGGCGAACACCCGCCAGCCCTCCTGCACGTCGCCGAACTCGGTAAAGCGGATGTCGTCCGGCGTGGTGGAGCGAGGGTCGGGCACGGTGGTGGTGTAGCCCACCAGGCAGGGATCGAGCCCGGCACGGCGCAGTTCAAGCGCGAGGTTGGGATGGCGCCGATCGAGGGGCACGCCGTTCGCCACCACCCGGTGGTTCATCACATAGAGGCCCGTCAGCATGGAGGCGCGGGCCGGGCCGCACGGCGCGCTCTGGCCGAAATGCCGGGTGAAGGTCACGCCACGCCGGGCGAGGGCGTCGAGGTGTGGCGTCCTGATCGCCGGGTGCCCTAGCACGCCGAGGCAGTCTCCGCGCCACTGGTCGGCGATGATGAACAGCACATTCTTGCGGGCAGCCATCGGTGGTGCCTCCAGTGGGGCGCTTCTACAGCCGGGTCAGGCGCATCGCCAGCGGGGGGCCACTGCACGGCGGCATACAATGGACATCGCCGGGGAGTCGGGGGCAGCGCAGCAAAACAAGCATTTCAACACGGATTTCACTGAGAAGAAGATCAAGCCACAGATTTAGAAGAGCAAGGCCTCGTGACACGGGCAATATCCTGCGTGCTCCCGGGATGATTTAAATATTCTCTGTGCAAATCCGTGGCTCGACCTTCCTCTCAGTGAAATCCGTGTTGAAATCCTTGTTTGCTTTGCTGCCCTGTTCCGAACGGACGCCCCGGGGGAACGGTTGGTGCTGCGGCGAGCCATCACGGTGGCGGCCAGGCGCGCAGCCGATGGGCGCGCAGCACCACGACCTCTGCCAGCACGCGCCCGGCGTGGCGAATCGGCGCAGGTGGCAGAGCGTCGATGCCATCGAACACCGGCGCCAGCGCCTGCGTGGCACGGACCGCGTGTTCTGGCACCAGCAGCAGCACATCCTGCCCGATGAAGCGCTGCGGCGGATCGGCCAGTCCGAACTGCCGCGCGTCGCTGTTCAGGCAAAGCACGGTGACATCCGGCCCGAGCGCGTAGGCGATCTTCCCCGCGTCGCGCCAGTCGGGCACGCCGACCACTGTGCCGGGCACCAGCAGTCCCCGGGCGGCGAGGTCGGTACGCAGCGAGGTCCAGTCGATCGCCTCCAGGTCCGGGTCCTGGCGGGCCACGCGGGCGATCACCGGGTGCAGCCAGTCGAACCGCACCTGGGTGGCGACAACGGCGACGGTCAGCACGACGAGCACGGCGGTGTCGCGCAGGGTGCGGCGCAGCCAGGGGTGAAGCAGGCGGGTCACCACCGCCTCGCCGAGCAAGGGAAACAGCATCAGGTAGCCGGGCGCGGCCCAGTGGAACAGCACGCGCTGGCCGGACCAGGCGGCGATCAGCGCGAACAGGACGATCGGCGGGGCGGCGAGGCAGGCGAGCAGCCAGGATCGCCAGGCATCCGGACCCTTGCGGAGGGCGGCGACGAATAGCGCCATCATGGGGGCCCAGATCCAGGGCAGGACGAACAGTGCCTCGCCGGCCAGTACGACCAGCGGTCCGAGGGGATGGAAGTGCGCGCCGGCAGCGGCCCGGTCGCCCTGGAAGGCGAAGGACGCCCAGTGGTGCGTGGCGTTCCAGGCGATCACCGGGGAGAACACCAGCACGGCCAGCGCGGCGGCGAGGTATGGGGCCGGGCGGGCGAGCCAGTGGCGGTGTTCGCGGCTGGTCAGCAGGTAGGCGAACGCGCCGGCCAGCGTCAGTGCCGCGGAGTATTTCGAGAACAGCGCCAGCCCGGCGCACAGGCCTGCGCCGGCCCACCAGAGCGATGCTGCCCGGCCTTGGGCGGGCAGGGCGCGCACCAGGCACAGCGCGGCGCCGAGCAAGGCGCAGTCGAGGGGGCCGTCGGGCAGCACCCAGGTGCCGGTGGTGACGCCGAATACCGGTGAGAGATTGAGCAGTACGGCGGCCCAGAAGCCGGAGCGCTCGTCGGCGATCGCGGCGCCGAGGCGGGCCATCACCCAGGTGGACAGCGCGAACAAGGCGATGAAGGGCAGGCGCACGACGATGGGCGCCTCGGTGCCGGCGATATGGGAGGCCGCCCAGGCCAGCCACCACGAGGCCGGCGGATGATCGAAATAGCCGAGGCTCAGCGTGCGGCCGGAGGCGACCATGTAGCTCTCGTCCACGCCGAGGCCGAGCGCGGCGGCGAAGACGAGGCGGATCAGCGTGGCGAAGAGCAGGAGCAGGAGGAGGTGGCGTTGCCATTCCCAACTGTCATGGCGAGGAGCGCAGCGACGCGGCAATCCCCCGCCCGACGAGTCGGCCCGGTTCGTCAGGCGGGGGATTGCCGCGTCGCTGCGCTCCTCGCAATGACAGTTGGGGGTGGCGCCGGTGATCGTCGCCAACTTGGCCACGTTCAGCCGAACAGGGCCCGGCGGCGTTCCAGGCTCGCCGCGGGCCATAGCGTTTTCGAATCGTAATAGGCCTCGAAGGCCGGCACACCGTCGGGCAGCGCGACCCAGGGCAGTTTCGAACGGGTGTAGATGTGCACGTCAGGCGTCAGCGCGGCCGGGTCATCGAGCGTGGCGACGCGGGCGAAGCGCAGTGCGGCGCGGCCGCCATACTCGCTCCACAGCGCGGTGCCGCAGGCGGTACAGCGATGGACGTGGTGCGGCCGGCCGCTGTCGGTGGGCATGGCGGAGGGCGCGGTCTCGCCGGACAACACGACGCAGCGGTCGGCCTCGATCAGCGCGTTGATGGCGAAGGCGCTGCCGGCCTGGCGCTGGCAGTCGCGGCAGTGGCAGCAATGCACGAACATCGGCGGCGAGGTCAGGCGATAGCGCACCGCACCACACGCGCAGCCGCCTTCCAGCAGGTCGGTCATGGGATGCCTCCGATCATCTGGCCGAGGTCAAGGGGCAGTCGCGCGGCGTCAGGCAGCGACGCCGCGGTATTTCTGCACGTCGCGGAACCGGCCGACGAGGTAATCTCCGGCGCGGATCGGTGCGTATTTCGCCGGGTTGTCGGCCGACTGGCAGGTCGGCAGGCAGGACACCTGCGCGTTGTAGTCCAGGTTGAAGAAGGTCGGGATCGAGTATCGCTCCTTGCCGCTGCGGTTGACCACGCGGTGCGGGTTCGAGCGGTAGATGTCGTTGGTCCAGCGCTGGAACAGATCGCCCAGGTTGACGACCAGCGTGCCGGGAATGAACGGCGCGCCGATCCACTCGCCGTCGCGCTTGCGAAGTTCCAGCCCGCCGATGGGGTCCTGCGACAGCAGGGTGATCATGCCGTAGTCGGTGTGCGGGGCGACGCCGAACGTCCGGTCGTCGGTCAGCGGCGGCTGCGGCGGGTAATGGAACAGCCGCATCTGCACCATCGGCGTGACGCACCATTGCAGGAAGTAATCCGGCGGCATGTCCAGGCTGACGGCGCACACGCGCAGCAGCCGCTTACCCAGCGCCATGGTTTCGTTGAAGTAGCTCTCCGCGGCGTCGCGCAGCCAGGGACACTCCGCGGGCCAGCGGTTCGGGCCGTGCAGCGGCAGGCCCTCCGCCACGGCGGGGTGGTCGAGCGGCAGGTCGATGCCGATCTCGTAGCTTTCCTTGAGGTCGGGCGCGAAACCGGGGTGCTGGTTGATGCCTTGCGGCATGAAGCCGCGGCGGAAGCGTTCGTCCATGCGGTGTGCGAGGCGCTGCGCCTCCGGCAGATCGAAATAGCGACGGGTCGCATCGAACACGCCATCGAAGACCGGGGCCGGGATGCCGTGGTTCTTCACGTAGAAGAAGCCGGTGGTCACGCAGGCATGGCGCAGCGTGCCGGCGAGCAAACCCAGATCGCCGCCGGTGTTCAGCGGTGCGAGGTCCAGCACCGGAACTTCATCGGCGGTCGCCGCGCGTGGAGGTCGGGACATCAATTGCTCTCCTGGTATGGCAACCTCGCCCACGGGAGCGGGATAGAGCCTGCCCCCGGGCGCTTGACCCGGGGGTCGAGGCGCCCCTGCGCCGAGGGTGAGGGTGATCGGGCCGGCATGCTCGACCTTCATGCTGCGTGCCGACCCGATCGCCCTCACCCTCGTGCGCTGCGCGCCCTCGACCTCTCCCGCTCCCGCGGGAGAGGTTTTTTTAAGGGCAGTCACGCGAAGATGGAACCCTTGCCGGACATGTCCATCCAGAAGATCACCCGGCGCTGCGCCAGGCGGATCAGCGAATGCAGCACCACGCCGATCAGCGACAGCACCACGAGGACCGCGAACGTGCCGGCCATGTCGAAGTTGAAGTTCTTCTGCAACAGCAGATAGCCGAGCCCGGCCTTGGCGCCGACGAACTCGCCGACGATGGCGCCGATCACCGACAGCACGATCGCCACGTCGAGGCCGACGAAAACATACGGCAGCGCCTGCATCATCCGGACCATGTGGAACACCTGCCAGCGCGATGCGGTGTAGGCCGTCAGCATTTCGATCTGGTCGTAGGGCGCCGCGCGCAGTCCCATGATCGTGTTGGCCAGCAGCGGGAAGAACGCGATCGTCGCGGTGATGATGATTTTCGACGTCAGGCCGTAGCCGAACCAGATGACGATGATCGGCGCGATCGCCACCTTCGGCAGCGTCTGGAACGCCACGACATAGGGATACAGCAGCCGTTCCACCGGCGGCGACAGCGCGATGATGAAGCCGAGCACCA
>DATHNI010000458.1:0-15821 GCA_035486135.1 Acetobacteraceae bacterium | reverse complement strand
GACGCGTAGGTCGATTTGGCGGAACCAGGTGGCATCTGCACCATCAGCCGGTCAGTGTCGCCACGGCTGAGTGCCTCTAACTCGTCTATCAGCGCGCGATGGTGCCTTGCGGGCTTCTGGCCGTAGGCTCGTGTCGCTGTTTCAGCCCATTCCAGCAGAGGGAAGTTGTCTCGGTCCAGCGGGGTCACCTCCTCGCCACCGTTCGACGCATTTTGAGCCCTTTGACATCACACGAAGCCGACGCGGGCTTGGGTGGGACCGTGCACGTTTCATCGTTCATAATTACGCGGTTTGCGGCGAGGTTAGCTCGAAAGGTCTGTCAGACTAAAAGAAGGGTGCCCCGGCCGACTCGGTGGCCGGCCGCTTGCCTTCATACGAATGGCGTCCGAAAACAGACGGAGTGGGCGCAGAGTTCGGAGAGGCGGACCGTCGCTGCGTCTCGATCTCGCCATCATACAAAAACGTATACAGGAGATTGGGGTGTTTGGTCAAGCCTTTTTTCCTAGGCGCGCGGATTTTCAGCTGGGCCGAGCTGCGAGCCTGGGTTGCGTATTGCTTATGACAGGCTGTGCCGGGCATCTCAGTGAGGGGTCGCGGTCCGGATTATCGTTGCCCTGGGATGAACCGGGGGGGCGCTGGCTCGGCCAGGTTGTGCCGGTCGAGACAGATTGTGGGTCTCGGACGACGGGCCTCATGTCGATAGGAAGCGGTAATTTTGCGTTCGACCCGTTTCAAAGCACAAGTGTGTTGCATGGCAAGGTTGGCCCTGCCGGCGATCTCGTGGGAGAGGCGGTTCACCCAGTCGCCGGAAGCAAGTCTGTCACAATGGAGTTTCTCGGTCATCTTCAGCAGGCGAACGGCACCGAAAAAGGTCGTCGGGATTCTCACATCGGGCCGATGCCACTGGTCGGTCACCTTGGTCCGGGGTTAACCACCGGTTGAACTCAGGCTATTCACGGACTTTGACGGTTTTTTCCCGGACAATGACGCCGGTCTGACCGTTGTCCAACTTCAACAAAAGAGATTTTGGTTGCACACTTCCTGCGGTCGCCGAGAGCTGGAGGCGCCCCGCAGGAACGCAGGAATAAATGATTTCCGGAGATGAGAATGACCTACTTGCAACGTGCGATTGAGATTGGTTCTGGCGACAACGTCAACAAGGTAGCGCCGATCCAGCGGCACCCGCTAGTGCTGGTTGTCGAGGATGGAGACGGTATTGGCGCCGCGTTACAACCAATTTGCGACTTTCTTGATATTGCAGTCGAACGGCTCCCCAGCGAGTACGACCTGGCTGGAGCCCTGAGGGACTATCGCCCCATGGCTGTAATGGCCCATCTGGACTGTGAGGGGCAGGACGGATGCCACGTCATGATGACCGTTGCGCAGTATGACCGTAGCTTGCCGATCCTGCTGCTAACCGGCGACGACCCAGCACTCGCTGGCGCCGCGGATGCGGTGGAGGAACTGTGGAAACTTGAGGCGGTGGTAAAGTTCCCCGGATTGCCAGGCATCGGCGTTATCGTCGATTTCGTTTTCCGTGCCGGCCGAAGGGGGCGGTGTACCAGGCTAGTGCCTGTCTAGTAGAACAGGCGTGGCCCGGTTCGTCTGAACAGCGTTTCGAGTCCCGATGGATGGATTCCCGACCGATCCTTCCGATCGATTGCCGTTGCGGGGCATCGCGTCGGGAGGGCGTAGCCTGACCGGCGCAATGCCCCGCAACGGCGCGAATTTCATGCCGCCTCCGCCACTGCGGGGCCCACGACATAGACGTGATCCGGGGGCGGTCCGCCAAGGCTCGAATGCGGCCGCTTGCGATTATGGAACCCGAGATAGTCGCAAAGTGACCAACGTGCCGCCGCCACACTGTCGCAGGCATGCAGATACACGGTATCAAACTCCACCGAACGCCATAGGCGCTCGACGAACACATTGTCGCGCCAGGACCCGCGGCCATCTATGCTGATCCTGATCGCGTTCTCCATCAGCAATCCGGTGAACGCTGCCCTAGTGAACTGGCTACCCCATGAAACCAAGTGCCATTGGTATATAAGTGATATCTATCGCCCAGGCTTGGTTCGGCCGCTCGATCGCCACCCATCGCATCATCGCCGTGACCTAGCGCCGCCCCATCGCGATGCCCTCGCCGCGCAGCAGGTCACGCAGCATCCGGCTGCCGGCGAACGATAGTCGAGGTGCGGCTTGTCAATCTGCCGCATAATCGCGAATTCAGCGGGAGGCAGGGGGCACGCACTGCAATAGAGACTGCCTCGGCTGATCCCCCAGCATCGCCGTCTGGCGGGTCGGCGGCGGTTTGTAGCCGCGGTCAATCATTGCCTTGCGCTCGGATGGCCGGCCTTGCCGAGCGCAGCCGATAAAAAATCGTTCTCCAGGGTCAATTCACCGGTTTTCGCACGCGGCGTCTTCAGGTCCACCTCTAGCTCCGAGGATTTGCCGATCGAGCCGGCGCCGAACTGGCCGGCTGCACCCTCGACCAGTTGTGCCCTCCATGCCGTGATCTGGGTCGGATGCACATCATGAAGGTGCGCCAAGTCGGCCAGCGTCTTCTCCCCCTTGATGGTACCCACGGCGACCTTCGCCTTGAAGGTCGGGCTGTGTTTGCGTCGTGTACGTCTCGACATGTTCTCCTCCTGTTACGCGGCATCCTCGCAGCAGTCAGGCCGGGAATCCATTTATCGGACTGTTCAGTTTTCCCTGGCCACCTCTTCAGTCTCAAGAGCCGTAGGACTTGATCCTGCCGTGTCGCGAGTAGACCAACGCGGCGCGGTTTTGCTCCTATTGTTATGGATGCGCCCCCAGTCGAGGAAAACATCGCATTCACCGGGGTTCCGGTACGTAGGGCACTCCTACGGTCGCGGCGCTGGTTACCGTACGGGCGGCCACACATGGTAGAAGCTGTTGCAGTTTTACATCCTACAGAGTAAATTACGATGAACTATTCTCGGATAGGTTGTGTTTGGCTTAACCGACAAAGAGGTATCATCATTACTATTTTCCCCTCAATCGAGCCTCGGGCTGCCGCCAGCCCGACCACCGAGCATGTCCCGGCACTTCGCATCAGGCTCTTTGGGCGAATGCAGGTCGACGACGGGGCTGGGCGGTCAGTCTTGCCCCGTTCCAGGAAGACCCGGGCTCTTCTTGCCATCCTTGCTCTGGCACCGAACCGAACTGTCCTCCGCAGTCAGGTCACAGCTCTCCTCTGGAGCCTTCGCGAAAAGGAGCAGGGTCTCGCCTCTCTTCGGCAAGCGCTGCATGAGCTGCAGCAGGCGCTAGGCGCAGCGCGCCTGGGCCTTTTGCGTGCCGATCGTAACCACTTGGCACTGCAGGACGCCTGCTTCTGGGTGGACGCATTGGCGTTCATGAGCGCCACGCCATCGCACCCCGAACCGCTCAGTCTGTTTTGTGGTCTGCTTGTTGAGGATCTGCAAGGTGTCGATCCGGCGTTCGACTGTTGGCTGACCGATCAGAACGAGCGCTTGACGCGGATCGCCCGAAAAATCGGCGAAACGATCCTTGCGGAGCAGTACGATGGGTGTGGGATTCTGAAGGCTGCCGGGCAACTGTTGAGAATCCATCCGGCGCATGAGGCCGCGTGGCGAGCGGTAATTGGCGTCCATCTGGATCGTGGGGATCAGAATGCCGGTCTGGCCGCCTACGAGCGCTGCCGGAGTGCCATGGCCCAAGACCGCCAACTCGTCCCCTCTCGTGAGACTGAGGAATTGGTCGCCAGTATGCGGCCCAGCCATCTCACATCGCGTGACACTGTACGGAAAGGACCGATCGCGAAGGTCGATACCCGATCCAATGGTGGTCGCGGAGTTCGAATTGGGGTGATCCCGCTCCGTCGGGCCGAACCCGGTACGGAGGACGAACTGGCGTTCGCTTTGGTCGAGGAGATCATCAACTCACTTGCCCAATTCCGCTGGATCACGTGCATTGCAAACGTGATGTTGACGGATTCTACACGCGAGGACGGTCGTGCCTCCTCCCGTCTGCCGGCATCCGGCCTGGATTTTCTTCTGGATGGAACAATCCAGCGCAATGGCAGCCTGGTCCGCGTCATCGTGCGCCTAAGCGATATCCGCTCTGGCGGAATCGTTGTTTGGACGCGCCGTTTTGACCGAAGCATTGCTGACATCTTCACCCTGCAGGACGAGATTGCCGCCGAAACAGCATCCCAGGTCGACACCGCACTACTGTTATGGGAAGGCGAACGAGCGCGGTTTCGGGGCTCCGCGGATCCGGATGCACTGGATCTCATGCTCGGCGCGATTCCGTCGATCTATCGCCTCGAACAACACGAGTTTCACGACGCGGGTGGTCTTCTCGAGGCGTCCCTAGCACTGGACTCCGGCAACGCCGTTGCACATGCATGGCTGGCTTATTGGCATTTATTCCAGGTCGGCCAGGGCTGGGCACCCGACGCGGCCGCTGCAACTGCCCGTGCCGCGGAACTGGCGGAACGTGCGGTGGGACTGGATGCGAGGGACGCTCGGGCGATGACCCTTGCGGGACATGTCCGAGGTTTTCTGGGCAAGCGCCCCGAGGAGGCTCGGGCGCTGCACGACCAAGCCATCGCGCTAAATCCTAACCTGGCGCTCGCGTGGTGCTTTTCAGGTCTTGCGCACAGCTATCTGGGGGACCATGCGGAGGCCACGTGCCGGATCCAGCAGGCCCAGCGGCTATCACCTCATGACCCGCATGGGTTCTTTTTCGATACGGCGCAGATCATGCCCAACCTGCTGCTGCGGAACTATGAAGCGGCGGTCGCTATTGGCCGCCGGGCAACAGCCCTGAATCCCGGCTTCTCCTCCTCTCTCAAGGGGCTGCTCGCCGCACTTGGCCATCTCGGGCGCACCCAGGAAGCGGCCGGGGTGCGCCAGCGCCTGTTGGTGCTGGAACCGAATTTCTCGATCAGGGATGCGGCCGCGCGATCACCCATGATTCGCGCCGAAGACATTGCCCTCTATGCCGACGGGTTACGCCTTGCTGGGTTGCCGGAATAACCCGCCGGGGCGGGTGGCGTCTGCCCAATCGGCAGTACGTCATCTGTCATGCCAGCGAGCACTTCCGCCACATGCCGTACTTTGATGTCGCGCCCCTCCCGAGTGAGGCGTCCCGCGAGATGAAGCAGACAGCCAAGATCGCCGGCGAGGACAGTGTCGGCCCGGGTTGCAAGACTGTCGCGTGCCTTGTCGGAGGCCATCCGTACCGAAATCTCCGGATACTTGACGCAGAACGTGCCGCCAAATCCGCAGCATGTCTCAGGGTCGGTCATTTCGACGACCTCGACACCCATCGCACGCAGCAACCGGCGAGGTTGCGCCTTGATGCCGAGTTCGCGCAGTCCTGCGCAACTGTCGTGGTAGGTGACAGGACCGCCGCTATATCGCGCCTGCATGCGATCTAACCCAAGAACGTCGGTGAGGAAGCTGACAAGTTCGAAGGTTCGTCCGGCGAGCGCGTCGGCGCGCGCGCGCAGGTTGGGGTCATCGTCGAACAGGTGCGGCAGGTGTCGCTTCAGCATGCCGCCGCATGACCCGGACGGCACCACCACGTAGTCGTAGCCGCCGAACGCATCCAGGATGCCGCGGCCCAGATCGCGCGCCGTGGCCCGGTCCCCCGCATTGTAGGCTGGCTGCCCGCAGCATGTTTGCGCGCGTGGGACCTCGACCAGGCATCCGGCCTCCTCGAGCAAGCGGATCGCGGCAAAGCCAACGCTGGGTCGATGGATATCGACCAGACATGTCACGAACAGGCCGACACGAGGCTTTCCGACCGGGGGCATAGCGGGGATCAGACTCCCAGGTGCGGCGCGCTGATCAGGCGCTGCGGGCGGCGACCAGACGCCAGGTCGGGTCACGTGTCGATAGATCCCGTTCGAACGTCCAGAGATCGGTGATCTCGGTCACTGCGTCGGTTCCAGCAACGGGATGTCCCTCCTTGTCGCGCGTGAAGCTGACCTGGTCGGACACGAACCGCACGGTCACCACGGCCACGTTGCCGCGCAGTTCGACGTCATCGACCGCCACGGTTTCCACGCTGCGTATTTCGCTGACCTGCACATGGCCGGCCGCCTCGCGCGCTTCGATTGCCTGGGCGAAGGCGCGATAGGTGTCATCCGACAGCAGCGATCGCAGCGCGGTCCGATCGCCGCTCGCGAACGCGCCAACGATCATCCTGAATGCCTTCTCCGCACCGTCCAAAAAACGAGACGCATCGAATGTCGAATCGATGGCACGCATGCGCGCCAACGATTGGCCGATGGGACTTGCCAGGTCTGGCACCGCGCGGCTGGGCGCCGCGGCGACAGGCTCCGCCCGACCTTCTATCACCGGGCCCGGTGCCATCGCCGGCCCCGGGGGCGGTGGATTGGCCTGGGGCGGCCGCTCGAACCCCGTCCGCCGGCCCAGGATGCTGCGCAGGCGCAGCACAAGAAACGCCGCGATCATCCCGAACAGGACCAGATCCAGTGGAAATCCGCCGCTCGCGCCCATGTGCCTATCTCCTCATTGTCACAGATAGGCGTGCCGGGGCCGCGAGACAAACGAAACCGACCACGTCGCCGGCTTGCCGCCCTGGAGAACGGCCTGTATGGCGGTGGCATGATCCTGCTGCGCCATGGGCAGAGCGAATTCAACCTGCACTTTTCCGCCACAAGGCGCGATCCGGGGATCGTTGACCCGGCGCTGACTGAACTCGGGCACAGCCAGGCGGCGCATGCCGCGCGCATGCTGTCGGAACAGCGGGTCAATCGGATCATCACCTCGCCGTACACCCGCGCCTTGCAGACCGTGGCACCCTTGGCCCGCGCGCTCCGAGTGCCGGTCGTGGTCAACCCGATCGTGCGGGAACGATATGCCTTCGCCTGCGACATCGGCACGCCGCGCACCGAACTGGAGCGCGCCTGGCCAGAGCACGACTTTTCCGGCCTTGACGAGGTGTGGTGGCCGGTGATCGAGGAGCCGGCCGAAGCGGTGCAGGCCCGTGCTACGCTGTTCCGGGCGGAACTCGGAGCCCTCCCGGACTGGTCGGACACGGTCGTCGTCAGCCATTGGGGATTCATCCTGTGCCTGACTGGGCAGAGCGTGATGAACGGCACCTGGCTGCGCTGCGATCCGAACGCGCCGCCGCCCGCCGAACTGATCTGGCGAGCCTGAACTTAAGACGCACGCGGTGATCACAGGCGCAAACTCAAGATGGCGCGATGATGCCATCCGTGCTACCGGGCGGCCCATTGAAGCGCCTTCCCAGGCGTGCCCACCCATATGGAGAGCGTAATGTCCGAGACGACCCCTTCCCCGCAACCGGGTGGTCAGGCTCCGCAGCAACCGCTGGTCGTGAACATCCAATACGTCAAGGACCTGTCGTTTGAAGTGCCGGGCGCGCCGCAGATCTTCACGCAGTTGCGGGCGCAACCCCAGGTCAACATCAACCTCGACGTCCAGGCACGGCGCGTGCAGGAAGGTCAGAGCGTCTTCGAGGTCTCGCTGATGATCAAGGCCGAGGCGCATGAGACGGCCGGGGGTCAGGGCAACGGCCAGACCCCGGCGGCGTCTCCGACGGTGTTCGTTGCAGAACTGACCTATGCCGGTGTGTTCACGCTGACCGGTTTGCCGGACAACGCCATCGAACCGGTGCTGCTGGTGGAGTGCCCCCGCATCCTCTTTCCCTTCGCCCGCAACATTCTGGCGGACGTGACGCGCGACGGCGGCTTTCCGCCGGTGCTGCTGCAGCCGATCGACTTCGTCGCCCTGTGGCAGGCTCGCCGCGCCCAGACCCAGGCGCAGCCGGCGGCGACGGCCTGAGCCTCCGCCTGCCGCAATCCCACTTTCCGCGTTCCTGTCCGCCGCGGTTGCTGATTGAGCACCCAGTTGCGGTGACTGCCGGAGGTATGGCCACGGCCCGTGGCCGCCTGCGCTTTGTCCGTTGTGGCGGCTGCCAGCGGTCCGTCCGATAGCGTGGGCGCCGATGGTTCGTCCGTCGCGCCGGCCGGCAGCGATTCCTCCGTTGCCTCGGCCGCCGGTGGTCGGTCCGCTGCTGTGGCTGCCGGTGGTCCGTTCGCTGCTGTGGGCGCGGATGGTGCGTCTGCTCCTTTGGCCGCCGGCGGGGTGTCGGATGTTGCGGGTAGGGTGTGGTCAGGGGGACAGCCACACCGGGTCCTTCAACCGGCCTAACAGGGCCGCATGGGCCGCGAGTTCGGCCTCGCTGGGGACGATCGGCCTAGGGTCACGCGGCCCGGTATGGGCATAGACAGCAACAGCGGCTGGCGTCTTGGTCGTCGCCAGGGACAGGCCGCGCTGGCGCCCGCCGGTCAGCTCCACGTAGACCTCGGCCAGCAAGCGGCAGTCCAGCAAGGCGTTGTGCGTGGTGCGGGCCGAGAGGTCGATGGCGAAGCGGCGGCACAGCGCGTCCAGGCTATTCGGCATGCCAGGAAACCGCGTCTTGGCCAGCGTCAGAGTGTCGATCATGCGCTCGGTGGAGAGCAGTGGCAGGCCGATCCGGGCGAGCTCGGCGTTCAGGAAGCCGAAGTCGAATGGCGCGTTGTGGGCGATCAGCTTGCCGTCGGCGAAGAACTCCAGCATCTCGCCGGCCAGTGACGCGAAGCGCGGCTTGCCGGCCACGTGGCTGTTGCTGATTCCGTGGATGCGGATGGCGTCCTCAGGGATGTCCCGCTCGGGGTCGAGCAGGGCGTGGAAGTGGCGGCCGGTGGGCAGGTCGTTGATCAGTTCCAGCGCCGCGACCTCGATGACGCGGTGGCCCTGCACCCATTCCAGGCCGGTGGTTTCCGTGTCGAACAGGACGGCCCGGGTCATGCGCGCAACTCCTTGATCAAACGGCGCAAAGCGCGCAGGGCGTGAAATCGCGACAGGCCCGTGCGGATCACCAGGTCGGCGCGGCGTCGCTTTTCCGCGTCGGGCATCTGCCGGGCGAGCACTGCCTCGATGTCGGAGGCGCTCATCTTCCGGCGTTTGCGCACCCGCTGCATCTGCACGGCGCGAGGGGCGGACACCACGACCACGCGGTCGGTCTTGCGCCCACCGGTCTCGAACAGCAGCGGGATGTCCAGCACCACGGCGCGGCTGCCGGCACGGCGCGCGCGGGCGACGAAGGCGCGTTCCTCCTGGCGCACCATGGGGTGCAGGATCGCCTCGAGCGTTGTCAGTGCCTCCGCCTTGCCCAGAACGGCGCGGCGCAGGGCAGGGCGGTCCACCGCACCCTGGGCGGTGGTGCCGGGAAAGGCAGCCTCGATGGCGCGGACGGCGCGGCCACCCCGAGCCTGCAGCCGGTGGACCGTGGCGTCGGCGTCGAACACCGGGATACGCGCCCGCCGGAACGCCGCCGCCGCGGTGGACTTGCCCATCCCGATGCCGCCGGTGAGGCCAATGATCTTCATCCTGGCAGCAAATCCGCCGCCACGAAGCGGCGGAGCGCCTCGTCCACCTGGGGCTCTACGCCGAACCAGACGCGGAAGCCGGGGACCGCCTGATACAACAGCATCCCGAGGCCCTCCACGCTGCGCAGCCCATGGGCGGCCGCGGCTGCGAGCAAGGGGGTCTGCAGGGGGACATAGACGATGTCGGCGACGGCCAGGGTTGGCGCGGCGCGGGCCAGGTCCAGCTCCAGGGGCGGATGCCCTTGCATGCCGAGGGAGGTGGCGTTGACCAGTAGCGCCTGGTCGGGCAGCGCCTCGCCTCGGCGGTGCCAGGGGATCGTGCGCAGGCTGGGCAGGTCGTGCGCCAGGGCGTCGGCATGCTCTGGGGTGCGGTTGGCGATGGTGACGGGAATGCCGGTCTCGAGCAAGGCGGCGGCGACGGCCCGGGCCGCGCCGCCGGCGCCGAGGATCAGTGCAGGGCCGGCGGCCGGATCGACGCCATGGGCGCGGAGGTTGGCCAGGAAGCCCCAGCCGTCGGTGTTGCTGCCCGCGATTTTCCCCTCGCGGAACATCAGCGTGTTGACCGCGCCGGCGTGCCGCGCGCTGGGGTCCACGCTGTCGCACAGCGCGAAGGCGGCGCGCTTGTGCGGGATGGTGACGTTGGCGCCGGCGAAGCCGGCCTCCATCAGGCCGCGCACCGCCGTGGCGAAGTGTTCCGGGCGGATCGCCAGGGGAACGTAGGCGCCGTCGATGCCGTGGCGTTCCAGCCAGAAACCGTGCAGGCGCGGTGAGCGGGAGTGCGCTACGGGCCAGCCGATGATGCCGGCGAGTCGGGCGTGACCAGTGAGGATAGGCATGGTCGCAACAATCCCTGCGGGGCGCGGAAAGATCAACCGGGTGAACCGTGGGAAGATCGGAACTCCGTCCTGCGGGCCTGACAAGGGTCGGTTTGGCGGCGGCGGGGCCGAAGTCCCCTCCCGTTCCGGGCGGTCGGCGATGGCGCTGAACGGGTGGGAGGCTTCGTCGCCTGCACCACGGCGGGTCTCATGGACGTCTCGTTTTATGGTGTGGGTGAGAGGCGGCGGGAGCGAACCCGGGCGCCGTCCCGATCGGCCGTGCGGGGGGCCGAACTGCCCGAAACCGGGTCCGACCTGGATCGGGACGGACGCACTTAATGAAGGGGCTAGGGCAGGGGGTAGGGGGAGAGCAGCGGCGTGCGGTGCGCGCGACGTCTCACGAACGTCTCGTTTCGTGGTAGGAGAGACGATGACGCGTGGTGTGGGACTTTCTGGGGTGCGGCCGGTCCGGCCGTGCGATCATCCGATCGCGGGTGTGGGACGCGGCACCGCAAGGATTCTCAGCGCGGAGACAAGAGCGAGAGCACGGTGAGCGCGGAGCGGAGTCTGCACAGCGTGCGGGGAACGGCTACCATGAAAATAGCCTGTGCCCCCGGCGCGACCGCCGCCCGTGGCGCATTTTCAGCCATGGCGGTGCGGCGCCGGGCGCCGGCTAGCTCCGTGCTGAGACTCCTGGCGGTGCCGCGTTCCACACCGGCCGCTGGAATGAACCAACCGCTCCAGGCCTGAGATCCTTTGCGGAGCCGAGGAATTGGCGCTGGCCGCGGGGACGCAGGACCCCACCATGCGGCAACCGCGACGCAGTCTCCCCTCAGTCCGGCGGCTCCGGCGCCGCCGGCGGGACCCAGGGCTCGTAGGTGTCCGCCCAGAGCAGGTTTGAGCCGGTGCCATGGATGAGGAAGTCAAGCAGCTTGGGCCACGGCGGCTCGTAGTCACAGTCCGGCGGCAGCCCGCCGAGCTGGCGGATCTGCTTGACGCGTACGGGGTTGCGGAGCGTGTATCCATCAGCCTCCGATCGAAGCCGCGATCTCTGCTGGTCGTGTTCGGTCAACTCCGAGAAGGCCAGCGGCCGGGTTCGCTCCGGCTCGGCCGGCGCGGCGGGCGGTGCGGCCGCGACCGGCGGCCCGGGCGGCAGGCTCTCCAGCCCCTGCTGCAACATGCCGAGCACGCAATGCGTGGTCAGGGCGTCGCTGTCGCACGTGGTGTCGCCCGCCTCGCGCTTCCGCCGCGCTGCCTGCAGGCGCAGCAGCACGCCGATGAAGCCGCGCTCCGCGCGCCCCATGCTGGCGGCCTGGGCATGGAGCTAGGCGCCGCGCTTGGGGTCGTTGGCGAATCGGCCCATCTGGGCCGTGCAATAGCTGGCATGTGCGCCGGCGGCGACGGAGCGGGCGGCGATGGGGGCTTCGCTGGCGTTGACGGGGACCATGGCAGCGACCTCGGCCAGGGCGACGCGGAGGCGGGTGTCCCACAGCCCGGGCGCATCGGTGGAGACGGGCGGGGGCATCGTCTCGCGCAGGGTATTGGCGGCCACCAGATAGGTGTCCCACTGGAGCTTGTGGTCGGGCTCGAGCGTCTCGGGCTGGTTTGGTGGTCAGAAAAGATAACATACGTTAGAAGAAATGTCCAGCGGATTCGTTCAGGGCATCTGCCGCTGCGGCGGCGCGGCATGGTGGCCGGACCGGTGGGCGCGCGGGGGGCGTCGCGCGGAAGCCATGGCCGGCGCAGGGGCAGCGTGTGGGCCGGCGAACAGGAAGCAGGCGCGTGCCAGGTCGTCAGTCCTTGGCAATGGGAATTTTCAAAAGATCGATCGGGTGGTTCTCACCACTTTCGTTGCAGGAGCCCGCATTGGTCGTGGCCTTCTGGGCTTGGGTCGCCCCGCATGGTCCTTCTGGCGGTATGGGTGCGCCAAATAGATCCCCACTATCCCGTCATCGTCACCGGCGCTTCACGCGGCTCGGTCCATCAGTGTGTACCGGTGGTTCCAGTACCTTGCGCGGTATCGCCGATTGCGCGCCAAGCAAGGCATTGGAACCAGCGATGCACACCGATGCACCGAGCCGCGTAAAGGTCAGTGGGCAAGGCACGATTTCGTTCTGTTGCATCGCCAATTCCAGACGCTACTGCCCGATAATGACGGGGAATGCTTGCCGGACGATTGACGGACCGGACGGCTGCTCTCCGGGCCGGGATGCGAAAAGAGCCGTACCGGAACAGGGGGGGCCGCGGCGGCGAGGGATACGCAGCGGCCGGACGCCGCGATCGGCCTCGTCAACCATTAGCGCCGCTACCTTATCCTGCTCCGGCCGCATGCCCGGTCCGCGCCGTTTCGCGTCCGGGCGCCGCGCATTTCCAGTTCACCGCATCCGTCAGCGCTCCGTTGCCGGAATAGCGAGCCTGTTGCGGATACGGGCACAGTGGCAGGCTGTGCGGCGCCGGGCTGTCCGGCTTGGTGGTCGCGGCGATCGCCTCCGGCGCCTTGCCGTGTTCCACCCAGGCCTCGATCGCCGACAGCGTATCGAACTGGTCGGGCCCGATGCCGCCGCTGCAATGCTGCATGCCCGGCACTAAGAACAATCGCACGCTTGCCGCGGTTTTGTCCGGGCCGTGCAGGAGTTCCGTCAGCTCGTGATAGAACATGATCGAGCGGGCCGCCGGAATCGCGGGGTCGCTGGCGCCGTGATAGATGATCAGCTTGCGGCCCTGCTGGATGAACGGCAGAAGCTTCGCTGGGTTCTTGGTTTCGGCCGGCGCGAACACATGCTCCAGCGTCGCCACCAGTTTGTCGCTCGCGGTGCCGGTGCGCACATCGACATCGACCGTCGCCATCTTGGCATCCGGTCCGAGCCCCATCCAGTAGGTCAGCGCCTGGCGAGCGAACTCCCAGCCGCGCGGCGGGGCGGCCGGGTCGCTGCCCCAGGGTGATTCGGGCAGCGCCACGTTGGGCGCGGTGTCGCCGGTGGTCCAATAGCTGATGCCGCGCGGGCCGGAGAGGTTGGTGATTGCGTAGCCCGGATACAGCACGTGGCCGTGCCGGTCGCGCAGCGCCGTCGTGTAGGCGTGCACCACGCCGGCTTGCTCCGGCGTGAGGCAATCGCTGGTCTCGCCGGATTTGCAGATCAGGTCCTCGGCGCGGATCGGGCAGCGCGCGGGGTTCTGCACCAGGCCGTCGGTGGCGCCGTCGATCGCGTCGCAGCGCGCGGTGACGCGCTTGTCGATGGCGGCCAGCAGCGATTGCGGGAGGTAGGCGGCGGGCGATGACAGCGCCACCTTCTGCACCAGGAAGCGCAACATGGTGGAGTTGTAGTCGAGGTTGGGATCGCCGGCGATGATGCCATCGTAATCGGTGGGATAATGCTCCGCTTCCATTGTCGCCATGCGGCCGCCGGTAGAGCACCCGTCGAAATAGGCGTGCTGCACCGGAGCGCCATAATAGGCTTGCGCGAACAACTTGCCGGACACGGTGACGTCGTGCTCCGCACGATAGAAGAAGTCGGTGATCTTCGCCGTGTCGCGCTTGCCGTCGGCGGTAACGACCCAGTTCGCATCGGTGCCGTTGCCGGTATGGCCGGTGTCGGTGACGATGACGACATAGCCCTTGCCGAGTGCCGCCGCGCGGTCCGTGGCGTTCACCGCCGGGGTGAGGGTGCCGGCATTGCCGCCGACTCCCATGGAGAAGAAGCGCTGCTGCCAGGCATCGGGCAATTGGATGGCGGCACGGGCCGAGCCGTCCGGTGCGCCCTCGCCATGCGTAACGACGGTGGCCTGCACCTCGCAATGCGCCGGGGTCGTGCCGCTGGCGGGAGTCGGCGTCGCCTGGGTCACGGCGACGTTGGGCACGTGCAGCGCGTTCAATGCGTCAACGGTGCAGGCTGGTGCTGCCAGTGTTGATGATGCGGTGGCAGCAAGCAGGAGTGCGGCCAGGGCTGTGGCGGTCTTGATGGTGGCGGCGTGCATTGTGCCGGTTTCCCCCGATTGATGGCATGGACGGGCACGTTGAGATGCAGCCCAGCACCTTTGGGGTCGTTCCGCAACCAATCCCCCCTCCCGCGCTTGCGGGAGGGTGGAGCGTGCGGTACACAACACCCTCCCGCAAGCGCGGGAGGGGGGATTTACGCGCGACGCCTCAACCGATCCCCCAGAAGCGCGCGATCTCACGCACTGCGGAAACCGGGCCCGGGACGGCGAACCGCGCCGGCCGCCCCTCGGCTGAACCGATCGCCCAGGCGTGGCCCAGGCCGGGCAGTGTCCAAAGCTCGACCGCGTCACCCCACACGGTGTGGTGCGGCGTCTGTCGCACCGGCTGGTCGGGCAGGCCGTGCAGCGCCCGCCATTGCTCCGCCAGCTTTGTGCCATTGTTCGGCGCGACGACCTGATCGGCCTCGCCGTGCCACACCGACAGCCGGGGCCACCGCCCGGCATAGCCCGGTGGCGCCAGCCGGCGCGCGCGTTCCGCCCATTCCGCCGCCGGGTGGTTCGGGCTGCCATGCGCCATGCGCGCGAGCGCCTGCACCATTGAGGTGGCGGACCCAACCGGCAGCCCGGCGAACACGGCGCCACCCGCGAACAGGTCGGGATAGGCGGCGAGCAAGGCCGCCGCCATCGCGCCGCCCGCCGACAGGCCGGCGACGAATACCCGTGCCGGGTCGGAGCGGAAGCGGCCGGCGGCAGCCGACACCATGGCGGCGATGGAGGCCGCCTCGCCGTGGCCGTGCCGTGTCTCGTTCGGCTGGAACCACTGGAAGCAGCGCCCACGGTTGTTCGCTTCCTGTTGCTCCGGCAGCAGCAGCGGCAGGCTCAGCCGGTCCGCCAGCGCAGTCCAGCCGGTGTCGATGGCAAAGTCAGCGGCGTCCTGGCCGCAGCCGTGCAGCAGCACGACCAACGGCGCCCCTGGCCGCACCTCCGCGAGAGGCAGGTAGATGTGCAGCCGGAGCAATCCGGGATTGGCGCCGAAGTCTGGCAGTTCGACGAAGCGGCCTGAGCCGGACTGGTCAAGCGGGGATTGGTCAGGTTGCGATCGGGAGCGCGGCCGGCCCTGCTCCGGCGCGCCAGGCACGAAACGGCTAGGCGTCAGCGGCGCGAGGCCATGCCCGCGCAGCCTCGCCGCAGCGACGCGCGTGGCAATGCCGAGGCCACGACGCAGCGACCCCATCCCGTCCGACCAATCCATATCCCAAGGCTCCGTGGCTGAACCAGGTCGATATGCCGCGATGCAGCATCATATCAACCCGGATCGCGCCACGGTGCGCCGCGTCCAACGCCCTGCTGCCCTGCCGGCCCGGCTTACCTGTTCGCCGGCCCGGCTTGCTTGGTCACCGGTCCGGCTTACCCGTTCACCGGAATGTGCTGGTGGAAGAAGTCAGCCACCTTCGCCAGCGTCGCCGGGGCCGCGCGATCGGCTTGCTCGACGAGCAGCAGTTCGATGTTGCCACCGGCCTTGCGGTAGTTGGCGGTGAAGCGCTCGGGCTCGGTGCCGGGGAAGCTGGAATCGGCGTCGTGATAGTCGTGCACCGGGTCCGGCCGGCCTTGCAGCCAAAGCGCGGGTGGGGTCGGCACCTTCTCGCCCTTTTCCA
>DATHNI010000457.1:0-3369 GCA_035486135.1 Acetobacteraceae bacterium | reverse complement strand
CCCGGTGCACAGCGGCAGGAACCAGTCGCTGCGCATCTGGATGTCGTCGTTCAGCGCCTTCATCGCCTGGTAGTTGAAGCGGTGGCGCGAGTCGCGCTGCCGCGCCGCCCAGATCAGCGTCTCGTGCGCGTTGGTGAAGCGCCGGCCGCGGAAGTTGGGCATCGGGTTGGCCTTGCGCCACACCACGTCGTTGAGGATCCAGAACCCGAGGTCCTGGAGGATCGCGCCGATGCGGAAGATGTTGTGGTAGGCGCCGATCACCCACAGCGTGCCGTCCTTGCGCAGCAGCCGGCGGCATTCCGTCAG
The DNA here is from genome assembly GCA_035486135.1 of Acetobacteraceae bacterium. Taxonomy (GTDB): domain Bacteria; phylum Pseudomonadota; class Alphaproteobacteria; order Acetobacterales; family Acetobacteraceae; genus JASHVB01. Next base: position 3,063 of record DATHNI010000457.1, on the reverse strand, counting down.
CCAGTCCCGGGTGAACGCGTCGTAGGACGGGAAGTCGATGAAGCGGTCCCAGTCCTCGTCCACGCCGTCGACCACGCTGTCGTCGGGGCGGCGCAGTTCGCCGCGGAGCTGGAGGTTGTAGGGCGGGTCGGCGAACACGCAATGCACCGAGGCCGGGGGCAGCATGCGCATCAACGGCACGCAGTCGCCCAGCAGGACCTGATCCAGCGGCAGTTCGCGGACGATTTCCACAGCGCTCCCGGGGGTGGGGGGTGGTGCAGGCGGTTGGTGCCCCCGGGTCGAGCCCGGTTGCAGCCGCATCGTGGCGGGCCGGGCGGAGCCGCGTCAATCCGGATCGTACGTGTATCCAGGGCAATCGTCTCGCGGCCTGGCGGGAGGCGCGGGGTGTTGGCCGAGCGGGGCCGGTGGGGGTGCCTCGCGGCAAGGTGCGAGGGGGTGGGGAAGCAAGCAAGGTCTCACCCAGATGCAGGCCGATGTACGCAGAACACGCGAATGGGACATGGGCCGCGGCAGCTTCACTGCTCGCCAGGTTATTGGTTCGGCGGCAGCGTTGCTCCGCGCCATCCGACACGAATAGCGTGCCCTGTCGAATAGCGTGCCCTTCATTGATCGGTTGTCAGCCCGCCCGTTCAGTGGTCCGATGACGCCATCACCAACCGACCGGCCCCCGCATGCCCGACCCGATCACCGAAGAACTGTTCCGCAACGCGATCGCCGCACTCGGCGACGAGATGGTCCTCACCATTTACCGCACCGCCTATTCCGGCGTGCTGAAGAACATCATGGACTACAGCGCCGCACTCTGCGACGCGAGCGGCCGTCTCGTGGCCCAGGGCCTCGCCCTACCCGGGCATCTGTGTTCCATTCCAGTCGCGTTGCAGGCGGCGCTGCGCCACTACGGCGATGACATCGCCGAGGGCGACATCCTGATCAACAACGATCCGTATGACGGCGGCATGCACCTGCCGGATATCTTCATCTTCAAACCGTTGTTCGCTGACGGAAAGCCCATCGCCTACGCCGCCACCATCTGCCACCACACCGATGTCGGCGGCCGCGTGCCCGGCTCCAACGCCTCCGACAGCACGGAGATCTATGCCGAGGGACTGCGCATCCCGCCGCTGAAACTGTACGAACGCGGCAAACCCAATGCCACCCTGTTCCGTATCATCGACCGCAACGTGCGCGTGCCAAATCGTGTGTTGGGCGACATCCGCAGCCAGCTCGCCGCGTGCGAGATCGCCGCGCGCGGCATGGTCGATCTGGTCGCGCGTTACGGTGCCGACAGCGTGCGCACGCTGATGGATGCGACGATGGACTATTCGGAACGCCTGACGCGGCACTGCCTGGCGGAACTGCCGGACGGCGAGGCGACCTTCACCGACTGGATCGACGACGACCAGATCGATGCCGGCAAGCCGATCAAGCTGGTCTGCACCGTGCGCAAGCACGGCGAGACGATGGAGGTGGACTGGACCGGCAGCGCTCCGCAGGTGAAAGGCGCGATCAACAACACCTGGAGCTACACCGCCGCCGCCAGCTTCACCGCGGTGAAGTCGGTGCTGTCGATCAACATGCCGAACAACGATGGCGTGTTCCGGCCGATCTCGGTCATCGCGCCACCCGGCACGATCACCCACGGCAAGCTGCCAGCCGCTTGCGCGGCACGTGGGCTCACCGGGTTCCGTGCGGTGGATTGCTGTTTCGGCGCGCTGGCGCAGTTGTACCCGGACCGCGTGTACGCCGCGTCCGACGGCGGCAACACTGGGATAACGATCGGCGGGTATGACAAGGATTTGCAGCCATTCATCTACGTGGATTTCCTGTGCGGAAGCTGGGGCGGCCGGCCCTGGGAGGACGGCCTGGACGGCAACACCAACATGTTCGCCAACATGGCCAGCTTCTCGGTCGAGGTGATCGAGGCAGAGAACCCGTTGGAAGTCCTGGACTACGAATTCATCCCCGACACCGGTGGCGCAGGGAAATTCCGCGGCGGCATGGCGCAGCGCAAGACCTGGCGCATGCTGGCGGACGAGGGGATTCTGCAAGTACGCGCCGATCGGCAGACGCATCGGCCGTACGGGCTGCAAGGCGGCGCACCCGGCGCTCCGGGACGCAACGTGCTGGATGCGGACTTGCCGACCGAGGCTCCGCTGCACGCCAAGCTGACCATGACGCTGCGGCGCGGCCAGGTGTTCCGCCACGAGCTGCCGGGGTCCGGCGGCTGGGGCGATCCGTTGTCGCGCGAACTCGCCTCGGTGGCGCGCGATCTGCGTGATGGATTGGTGACCGTCGAAGGCGCGGCGCGGGACTATGGCGTGGTGGCGCACGGCGACCCGCCGGAGATCGACGAAGCGGCAACGTCGGAACTAAGAAAAAACCTCTCCCGCTGCGCGGGAGAGGACGGCGCGGAGCGCCCGGTGAGGGTGATCGGGTCGCCACGAAGCTCCTTCGGCACGCAGCAGGTAGAGCGAGGCGACCCGATCACCCTCACCCTCGACGCTTCGCGTCCCGACCTCTCCCGCGCAGCGGGAGAGGTTTTGTAATATGAGACTCGGCATCGACATCGGCGGCACCTTCACCGATCTCGTCACGATCGACAGTGACGGCGGAGTCCGCACGCACAAAACCGCGTCCACTCCGCACGACTACGGCGAGGGCATCGTCGAGGGCCTGCGCGCACTGCTGACAGACGATGCGCGAGTCAGCGAAGTGCTGCACGGCACCACGGTCGGATCGAACACCGTGCTGGAGGGAAAGGGCGCACGCACAGCGCTGATCACCACGCGCGGCTTCCGCGACATCCTGGAAATCCGCGACCTGCGCATGCCGGTGCTGTACGACCTGCACTGGACCAAACCACGCGCGTTGGTGGAACGCCGCCTGCGGCTGGAGGTTACCGAGAAGCTCCGTCCGGACGGTTCGGTCGCGGTCCCGCTGGACACTGCCAGCGTGGATGCCGCCATCGCCACGCTGCGCGCGGAAAACGTGCAGAGCGTGGCGATCTGCCTGCTGCATTCCTATGCCAATCCGGCGCACGAACGCGCCGTGGCGGACCGCGTG
>DATHNI010000456.1:0-5138 GCA_035486135.1 Acetobacteraceae bacterium | reverse complement strand
CTTCGCGCCGTGCCAGACCATGAGCTGGGAGCGTTCCGCACGAAGCAAGCAATTGGAACCGCGGATGCACGCGGGTGCACACGGATGGTTCAGTGGACGGTTCAAACGCCGTTAACAACTCGACGGATGTCGACATGGGGTTTGCCAGCATTGAGCAACATACACAGGCGCAGACCACTCGCCTTGAGGTAATTGATGCATTGCGCGTTGTGTACGCTATCCAACGCCTTCACGGCCTTCCAGTTCAACGACCACGGCAGCCTCAACCAAGATATTATCCGGCCGGGTTCGGCTTCTTCCGCATCATGGCCTGGCGTCGGCAGATCGCCACCATCTCGTTGCGCTGATTCCAGCAGGTATGCTCGAAATCGACGATGCCGACATCCGGCCGGGAGCGGCTCTCGCGCATCGCCACGACCTTGGTTCTAGCACGTAACGTATCGCCGTGGAACACCGGCTTGGGAAAGCGCATATCGGTAAAACCGAGATTCCCCACCGTCGTGCCCACGGTGGTGTCGTTGACGCTCATTCCCACCATCAGCCCCGCGGTGAACATCGAGTTGACGATGCGCTGACCGAACTCGGTCTGTGCCGCGAAGTGGGCGTCGAGATGCAGCGGCTGAACGTTCAGTGTCAGCGCCGAGAACAGGGTGTTGTCCATCTCGGTCACGGTGCGCGACCATGGGTGGTCGAATTCCTGATCGATGAAGAACTCCTCGTAATAGAGGCCCGCCATGACATCCCTCCCTTGCCTGTGCAGCGGCAGCCTATGGGGCGAAGGCGGGTGGCTGCAACCATGCGCGGCAGTCTTGCTCAACAAGCGGTGATCCTTCCTCCGGCGCGCAACGACAACCGCGTGAACGCGCTCAATCGCGAGGCCATTCGCCGCGTTAGCGCCATATTCGGCACCAACTTTCTGCATCGCGCCATCGCCGTATCGGCGTTCGAAGCATCGAGAGACTGTGAAAGGGACCAGCCCAATGCACAGGACATTCGCGATCGTGCTTGCTGTCGCCACGTTGCTCGGCGCCGCTCCGCTGCTGTCCGCCTGCTATACCGCACAAGGTGCTGGCCAGGATTTGAAAGCCGCCGGCCAGGGCCTGAGCAACACCGCGACCGACCACACCCATTACAACCCGTAACCCGCGCTCCTTGCGGCGCACCCGTAACCCGCGCGGCCTGCCGCGCACAGACTGGAGGACGGTGCCTTGTACACGATCCTCGTCATCATTCTTGTCCTGCTATTGCTCGGCGCATTGCCGACCTGGCCGTATAGCGGCGGATGGGGCTACTACCCGAGCGGCGGGTTGGGCCTCGTGCTGTTGATCGTTGTCATCCTGCTGCTGATGGGACGCATATGATCAGCCCCTCCCCGCGGCTGCGGGAGGAGCTGATTGTTGGAGCAGGAGAGGCTGATTGACTTTAGGCAGCCAGCTTCTCTGCGCGCACGTCCTTGACGTCGCGGAAGGCGATCTCCGGCGCGAGTTCCTCGGCGCGCCGCATCATGAACGCAGAGGAGGCGAGGAACACCGGGTCGCCGTCCACGTCGTCGGCCATGGCGCTGCGGTTGGCGCCGATGAACCGTGCCAGGGCGACCTTGTCGGCGGACGACACCCAGCGCGCCAACGCGTAAGGCGTCGCTTCGAAGCCGATCGCCACGCCGTATTCGGCCGCCAGCCGTGCCTGCAACACATCGAGCTGCAAAGTGCCCACCACGCCAACCAGCGGTGCGGCACCATCCTGCGGGCGGAACAACTGCACCACGCCTTCTTCCGCCAGCTCAGCGAGCGCCTGACGCAGCTTCTTGGCCTTCATCGCGTCGTCCAGGCGCACCCGGCGTAAGATTTCAGGCGCGAAATACGGCACGCCGACGAAGTTGACGTCCTCCCCCTCGGTCAGCGTATCGCCGATGCGCAGGGTGCCATGGTTGGGGATGCCGACCACGTCGCCGGCGAATGCCTCGTCGGCGATCTCGCGCTCGCGGGCAAAGAAGAATTGCGGCGCGTGCAGGGGGATCAGCTTTCCCGTTCGCACCTGCTTCAGGCGCATGCCGCGCGTGAGGCGCCCGGAACAGACGCGGGCAAAGGCGATGCGGTCGCGGTGGTTGGGGTCCATGTTCGCCTGGATCTTGAACACCAGGGCGGTGAGGTTGGGTTCGGTGGCGTCGATCATCCGCATGTCCGCCTTCTGCGCCCGCGGCGGCGGCCCATACTCGGCCAGGCCGTCCAACAGGTCGGTCACACCGATGCCCTTGATGGCGCTGCCGAAATACACCGGCGTCAGGTGGCCGGCGTTGAACGAATCGCGGTCGAACTCCGGCAGCGCGGCGCGCACCAGGTCCACTTCCTCGTCCAGTGCGATGAGCCGCGGTTCCGATTGCGGCAGTGGCGCGGTGAGGTGCAGGTCGCGGCTGCGCAGGTCGTAGGTGCCGGCGAAGGTGGCGGCGCGGCCGACCGGCCAGGTGACCGGCGCGGTGTCCAGTGCCAATGTGGACGCGACCTCGTCCAGCAGTTCGAACGGGTCGCGCGCCTCGCGGTCCATCTTGTTGATGAAGGTGACGATGGGGATGTCGCGCAGGCGGCAGATTTCGAACAGCTTGCGGGTGCGCGCCTCGATGCCCTTGGCGGCGTCGATCACCATCACCGCCGAGTCCACAGCGGTCAGCGTGCGGTAGGTGTCTTCGGAGAAGTCCTCATGGCCGGGGGTGTCGAGCAAGTTGAAGACGCAGCCAGCGTGCTCGAAGGTCATGACCGAGGTGACGACGGAGATGCCGCGCTCGCGCTCGATGCCCATCCAGTCGGAACGGGTGCGGCGGCGCTCGCCCTTGGCGCGGACGTTGCCGGCGAGCTGGATGGCGCCCCCGGCGCGCAGCAGGTGTTCCGTCAGCGTGGTCTTGCCGGCGTCGGGGTGGGAGATGATCGCGAAGGTGCGGCGGCGGGCGATCTCGGCGGCGGGGTCGGTCATGCGGGTCCTGTACGTGATGGCGCCGGGAGGGGAGGCCGCCCGGCGCCGCTTGCATGAGATAGAGGGCCGAAGACGGGAAAACCAGGGGCGATCGGGTGAGGAGCGCGCCGTTGGCCAGGCTCCGCCCTTGGCGGGTCCAGAGCCTGCCCCGGCCAAGGCCGGAGGCGGAGCCCTTGCCTTTCCCAGCCTTGTCCAGCGGCACCTTCGATGATTATACCGGGGCGACGCTCATTCCCCGTCCGGACTATGTCCGCGCCCCCGATCGTCGCGCGGTTTTCTCCGCAACGATCCCGACGCAGAGCATGGCCAGCACCGACGCGGGTTGGCGCAGCCGAGGGGCCGCGATGGATCTGATCTGCTATCTGCGTTCGGGCTGGGAGCCGATGATCCGTCCGGCAGAGCCGACCCGCGAATGGATGGACCGCACCAGGTATTCGTTCGCCTATCGCTGCCTGCCGCTCAACATCGCCAACTCGCATGGCTGGGAGATCCTCTGTCCCGTTGCCTTCGACGCCATCTGGAGCGGTGGACCCGAACTGTCCGACGTCGTCGTGCAAGTACCACCGGACACGCCGCCGGCGCTGACGCCCGTCTCGGCTTTCGGCGAAGGCGTCCTGACCTTCCACATCAATGGATTGTTCCGCACCCCGCCCGGCTGGAATCTCTGGGTCGGAGGCTCACCGAACTCACCGAAGGACGGGATCTACCCGCTGACCGGAGTCATCGAGACCGACTGGTCGCCGTATACCTTCACCATGAACTGGCGGTTCACCCGCCGCGGCCACCGGGTGCATTTCGATGCCGGCGAGCCGATCTGCTTCATCTTCCCGGTGCAGCGCGAAGTTCTCCCGACGGTCCAGCCGCGCTTCCTGCCGATCGAGGCCGAACCCCAACTCGCCGACCACCACGCGGCCTTCGACAGGTCGCGCAAAGAGTTCCTGGAAAAGATGCGGCGCGAGCACAGGACGGTATCGCCGGTCGACCAGTGGCAGAAGCGCTACTACCGCGGTGTCGATATGACAGAGCAATCCGTGGTCCCCGACCATCGTGCCAAGCTGCGTCTGGCGCCGTTCGCGCCGGTCACGCCCGAGGCGGTGACGGTTGCCGACCCCAATGCTCCAGTCATCCTGCAAACCGATACGGCCACGCTGGGCAGGGCCTTGGGTGAGGTCATTGCGGCAATCAAATCCGGCGCGGCGGAATCGGACTCGGCGGCCGACGCATTGGCGAAACGGCTCGCCATGATCGGCCTGGGCCCGTCGGAGGCGCTGGAGGTCATCTGGGCCGCGATGGACTGGGCCGAGGCTGACGCGGACGCAACGTGATAGCGGGCGGACTGCCGCTCGCCGCGACGGGACGGGCATCGGGCGATCCAACATCTGACGCGATGGTTCCCTGATCTATGCTAACCCGCGGCGGGCGCTTCGTCGTCCGCCGCAACCCAGCCTTCGAATTCCTGCAGCATCGGCCCAAGATGGTTGCGGTAGTGTCGCCAGCGACCGGCCGACCTGGCATAGATCGGCTGCCGGACCTGCCAGTGGCTCGCTGTCATCACGGTCCGCTGGGTCTCATGAAACGCGAGGCAGGCGGGGTCCCATTCCAGTCCGAGAAAATCGATCAACCGGCGGCTTTCGGTCTCCAGGTTGGCAACCAGCGTCTCGTATTGGACTTCCAGAACGGGAATGGGCAGCACCGTGCGCCAGTGTTCTGTCAGGCGCTCGATTTCACGCGCCCGAAACGCACAGTCCGCCAGGTCATCCGTCCACACCAGCGGGCCGTCGCGGAAATGCTGGAAGAAGCACGACAGCGACACGTCGCGCGGGTCGCGCCGGCAGACCACGATGCGAGCCCGTGGGAACAAGACCGCGATATGGCCAAGGCACAGGATGTTGTCGGGTTGCTTGTCGATGACCCGGACCGCGCCGCCGCCCAGTTCTCGAAGATGCTGCACGTATGCCATGGCCTCGCGCCGCACCGATGTGCGGTTCCACAAGGCGGGGTGGTGATTGCCGTTCTCAAACTCCAGCGCGGTCAGGATGGCGAACATCTCGGTTTGCTCACCGGCGCCGAATACCAGCTTATGGCTTGCGGAAATTTGCTCGACCAGGCTGGTGCCGGAGCGCGGCATCCCGACGATGAACACCGGCTCCTCGGAGGGATGGCCCCATCCCGCC
>DATHNI010000455.1:0-9012 GCA_035486135.1 Acetobacteraceae bacterium | reverse complement strand
TCAAGCCCGGCCATGACGTTGGGGCGGCAGGGGATAACTCACAACCGGCGCCCTTCGGGCACGAATTGCCTCAGTGCATCAGCAAACCGGCGCGCGAATGGCACCGGCGCAAACCGTTCCTCTATAAAGTGCCGGGCATTTTCTCCCAGCCGGCGGCAGGTATCCGGCTCGCGGCGAAGCCGTTCGATTGCCGCGGACAGGGCCTGATAGTCGCCTGCCGGAACCATCAGGCAGGTCTCTCCCGGTTTGACAAAATCCCTGATACCATCGGAGTCGCTCACGATGCTGGCCTTCCCCATCGCTCCCGCTTCGAGGATGGTGCTGACGCCGCAGGCATTCCTGGGATGCGGCACCAGCGGCACCACAACAAAATCGCAGTTTGCATAAAGTGTCCGCAAGGCCGTGGCCGGCATCCGCGCCGAGATAAACTCAATTTTCGCCCGGTTCGCAGGTTCCGGTGTCAGCCACTTCGAGGTCCTGATCCGTAACGCAACGTCCAGGCATCCGGCGGCGGTAAGCAGAGTCGGGTAATCGCGTCCAAGGTCGTCGCCGACGGAAAGTATATAGTGACCGGGATTCCCTGTTTGCGGCTGATAGAAATCGGTATCGATGAACTGGCCGATTGCCACGGTACGAACGCCCCACCGCTCGTGGGCATAGGCTTCCTGCATGGCTGGCAGCGCCAGGATACCATCGACCTTCGGCAGTATGACATCCTGGAGCCAGGCCCGCCGGCGCCACACCACGGCGGGCGAGAGATCCCACACGAGTACCGGCGCCTTCAGCCGGAACAACCGGCGCAGCAATACCAGCAGCACCGCGGGACCGTCGTTGCCGGAAATGACGATGTCATAGCGGCGCCCGATCAGCAACGCATGCAGCGACCGGAGAGGATCCAAGGATTGCAACAATGGATGCCGGCCCGCCAACGGATTCAATGGAAACTTATAAGGATCGATGGTGTCCATTTCGACACCCAACTCGGCGAGAGCGCGGGCGGCGGCATGATGGTCCGGCTGATCGCCCGGCGTGGACGCCCGGTGGTAAGGCCCGTACGGAATGGACGGCAGCAACAGGACCTTCAAGCTTCGCACCCACTGCTGCCAGAGGATCGCCGCGTCACCGGGCCGGCAGCCAGCGCCGCCGCAGCAATCGGGCTGCCTCACGCGCAATCGCAACGACCTGTGCCTCGGCACCCCATGGCCGGCCAGCGGCAATCCAGGCGGCAACCAGGATGATCACATAGGTCACCGCACCGCCAAACACTTGCGCAAAAAAATGACCGAAGGTCGGGTTCGTCCCCCATGACAACGCGTCCTGCATCAGCAGAACCGCGCCTGCCATCGCCGCGGTCGCAACCGCTGCTCGCCAGTTCCCTGCGAACAGATCGGCCGGTCGCACATTGAACCGGCGGAAGGTCACGATGAGGTAGAAGCCCTCCTCCAGCACCGCCGCCGTTGCCACCGCGAACCCCGCCCCTACCAAGCCGAATTGGCTGATCAGGACGAGCAGCAGCGTGAACCGGATCAGCAGGATCGTGGTCGTGCTTGCGAACTGCACTTGCAGCATGCCGTAAACGGTCAGCAGCGTCGTGCTGATATAGGTGACCACCCTGAAGATGCCGACCACGGCGAAGATCTGCACCAGCGGAATGGCCGCCACCCAGCGTGGGCCGACGGCCAGCCGCACCAGAGGATCGGCCACCAGCGCGATCCCGACACCGGCCGGCAAGGTGATCACCAGCGTCGCGGAGATCGCCCGAAAATAGGCATCCGCAACATCGGTGCCTCGGCTTCTCACCTGCGCCAACCCCGGAAACAGCGCCCGGCAGATCGGCGCGACGAGTTCGGTGGAGGTCAGGAATCCGACGTCCCAGGCGATGGAATACAGCCCTACCTGGGTTGCACCCAGCAGCCGGCCGATCGCGAAATTGTCGATCCTGTCCCGGATCAGGGAGACCCAGGCCAGCATCCAGCTCCAAAACGAAAATCCGACGATCCGGCGCCACGCTCGCAAAGAAAGGCGTGGCCGATAGCTGTGCATGACATAGCTGCACAGCATCTGGCTGCTGCGTGTCGTGACGATGCCGACCACGAGCGCCCAGTAGCTCCGCCACACATAGGCAGCCGAAAGACAGGCAACGATACCCAGGATCCGCGGCGCGAGGTAAAGGCCGAACTCTTTCTCGAACGCCAGGTCGCGTTGAAAATCGATGATGCCGATATTCGTAAGCGAGCTGATGAACATGACCGCCGCGAGAGCCAGCAGGATGCCGGCCAGCCTTGGCTCGCCGAAGAAGCTCGCGACTGGCCACGCGCAGCAGGTGATGAGCGCGGCCGAGGTGGCGCCCCGGATCACCTGCAGGGTGAAGCCGGTGTCGTAGAGGCCGCGGTCGATCTCGTGCTCGCGAATCAATGCGTTGCCGACACCAATTTCCGACAACCCGTCCAGCGCCTGCGAGAAGGTGGTTCCCAGCGCCACCAGGCCGAAGTCGGCCGGTGCCAGCATGCGCACCAGGAACAACGTGCTGAATGTTCCCAGGAGCCGCGTCGCGACACGCCAGCACACGACCCAGCCGGCGCCACGCACAGTGCGTGTCGTTAGCGAGAGCTCGCCTTCAGCATTCACCACGATGCCGCCTCGCGATTGTGGACGACAGGGACGGGCGGCTGGGTCGGGGCGAGCATCGCCTGAACGGACTCCGGTTGGGAAAGGCGGTCGGCGGCACTATGCAGGCTTCGCATATCCGCAAGGTTGCACGCTGTCATCAACAATGTGGCCGCGTCGTCATCCGCGTCGCCAGGCCGATGGCCGCTTGCCGGGAAACGCCGCCATTCCCGCGCAATTCGTCCCGCATCCGCTCCGATCCTGCTATGCTTGGATGAACCGGCTATCATGCCGGCAGCAATGAGGGAAACGCTCCCATGAGCAATCGGCAGGTCAGGTTGGTGTCGCGCCCCGACGGCATTCCACAGGCCGAGAATTTCGAGATCGTCGAGGTTCCCGAGCCGGAGCCGCTGTCCGGGCAGATCCTGGTGCGCAACCAATTCCTCTCCGTCGAGCCGGCGATGCGTGGCTGGGTGTCCAACGTCGCCAACTACGCCCAGCCGGTCGGGATCGGCGAGGTGATGCGGGCCTTCGCGGCCGGCGAGGTGCTGGAATCGCGGCATCCGGATTATGCGCCCGGCGACCGGGTCACCGGCACGTTCGGCTGGCAGACCCATGCCGCCGTGGGGTCCACCGCGATCAGCCGCAAGGTGACCGAGGACGACGTGCCGCTGTCCGCGTCGCTGCACGTGCTCGGCCTGACCGGGCTGACCGCGTATTTCGGCTTGCTCGACATCGGCGCGCCGGAGGAGGGGGATACGGTCGTGGTGTCCACCGCGGCCGGCTCGGTTGGTTCGTTCGTGGGGCAGATCGCGCGCATCCGCAACTGCCGCACCGTCGGCATCACCGGCGGGCCGGAGAAGGCGGAGCTGTGCCGCACGCGGTTCGGCTACGACGCGGTGATCGACTACAAGTCGGCGCCCGATCTGGACGCGGCGCTGGCGGCCGCGGCGCCGCGCGGGGTGAACGTGTATTTCGACAATACCTCCGGCCCGATCAGCGATGCGGTGCTCCGGCACCTGGCGGTGGGCGCTCGGGTGGTGATCTGCGGCACGGTGTCGCAGCCGAGCTGGGATCCGTGGCCAACCGGGCCTCGGGTGGAGCGGCATCTGCTGGTCAAGCGCGCTCGCATGCAGGGCTTCGTCGTGCTGGATTTCGAGCACCGGTTCGACGAGGCGATCACCCAACTGGCGCACTGGGTGCGCCAGGATCGGCTGCGCTACGAGGAGGAGATCCTGGACGGGATCGAACAGGCGCCGGGGGCGATTGCCCGGCTGTATCGGGGCGAGAACATGGGCAAGCTGCTGATCCGGATTTAGGAAAATCGAAACCTCTCCCGCTGCGCGGGAGAGGTCGATGGCGCGTAGCGCCGAGGGTGAGGGTGATCGGGTCGCCTCGCTCTATCTGCGACGTACCGCAACGAAGGTGGTCGTGTGCCGACCCGATCACCCTCACCCTCGTGCTTCGCACTTGGTCCTCTCCCGCGCGCAGCGCGGGAGAGGTTTTTTAGTCACCGTTGCGCCTCTGGCGTTTCCTCCATAGCCTTACCCGCAGCCTACGAGGAAAAATCCAGGAATGCCCGACGACAGCCCACTGCGTTCCCCACCGTTGCCCGAACCCGCCGCCGCCATCGGCTGGGAACCTGAACTCGAGGAACTGCGCCAGCGCATCGCCCTCGCAGAACAGCTCGGCGGCCCCGAGCGCGTGGAACGCCAGCACAAGGGCGGCCGGCTCACGGTGCGCGAGCGGATCGATCGCATGCTCGATCCGCACAGCTTCCACGAGATCGGCGCCATCGCCGGCAAAGCGAGCTACGACCCCGACCACAAGACCATCACCTCTTTCACCCCCGGCAACTGCGTGTTCGGCCGGGGCATGGTGGACGGCCGCCCGGTGGTCATCGCCGGCGACGATTTCACCCTGCGGGGAGGCTCGGCCGACGCCTCCATCAAGGGCAAGCCGAAGATGTCGGAGGAGATGGCGGCGCTTTACCGCATGCCGATCATCCGGCTGATCGAGGGCTCCGGCGGCGGTGGCTCGGTCAAGACCATCGAGACCACCGGCCGCGCCAATCTGCCCGGCGGGCTGACGGAAACGACATCGTTCGACCTGGTCGCCAACCAGATGGGCGTCGTGCCGGTGGTGGCGCTGGGGCTGGGTTCGGTCGCCGGCCTGGGCGCGGCGCGGCTGGCCGCCAGCCATTTTTCGGTCATGGTGAAGGAAATGGCCGCGGTGTTCGTCGCCGGCCCGCCGGTGGTGGAGCGCCTCGGCGAGCCGCGCACCAAGCAGGAACTCGGCGGCTGGGAGATCCAACTCGGCTGCGGCGCGGTGGACCACGCGGTGGACACCGAGGCAGAAGCCTTCGACGCCGCCCGCCGCTTCCTGTCCTATCTACCGTCGTCGATCCACGACCTGCCGCCACGCCAGCGTGGCTGGGACGCGCCGGACCGGCGGGAGGAATCGCTGATCGCCGCGGTGCCGCGGGTGAAGAAGCAGGCCTACCACATGCGGCGCATCATTGAGGCGCTGGTGGACAAGGGATCGTTCTTCGAACTGGGCGCGCTGTTCGGCCGCTCGATCATCACCGGGTTCGCCCGGCTGGACGGCTGGCCAGTGGCGCTGATGGCCGGCGACCCGCTGTTCCATGGCGGCGCCTGGACCGCCGACGCCTGCAACAAGATCATCCGTTTCGTTGACACCGCGCAGACCTTCCATCTGCCGATCGTCCATCTGGTGGACTGCCCTGGCTTCCAGGTCGGCCTGGCGGCGGAGAGTTCCGCGGTGATCCGCTGGGGCGTGCGGGCGCTGTCGGCGATCAACCAGACCACCGTGCCCTGGTGCAGCATCGTGGTGCGCAACTGCTACGGCGTGGGCGGGCTGGGCCACCAGCCGGTCAGCCACTACTGCGTGCGCTACGCCTGGCCGTCGGCAAGCTGGGGTTCCCTCCCGCTGGAGGGCGGCATCGAGGCGGCCTACCGCGCCGAGATCGACGCCGCCCCCGATCCGCAGGCAAAGCTGGAGGAGATCGAGGCTCGGCTGAACCGCCTGCGCTCCCCGTTCCGCACCGCCGAATCCTTCTGGGTCGACGAGATCATAGACCCGCGCGACACCCGTCCCCTGCTCTGCGAGTTCGCCAATATGGCGGCGCCGCTGCGCACGCCGGGGGAGTCGCGGTTCACCATGCGGCCTTAGAAGAGTCTATGTGGAGCAGCTTTCAAGGCAAAGGATCTGGCCCAAAGGGGGTTGTGCGCGATGTTTGAGCCAACCGCGCTGTCCAACGACCCCGCCAACGTGCTTTGTGCCGTTCGGTCCGGCGCGCTTCGCGGGACCCGGAGCACACGATGTCCGACGACGATGGTGCACAGCACGCTGGGCCGTTAGCGTTCGCGTATGTGACCAGTTCGGCGCGCGACGCCGCGTTCTCGCTCGGGCGCGAATTGGCGGCTTGGCGTGCGTCGCCGGAGCGGGTCGCGTTCGGCGTCCAGGCGGCGCTGTCGGTTGCGCTGTCGGTCCTCGTGGCGCACGCGCTGGATGTGCCATACGCGTGGTGGGCGGCGATCAGCGGCTTTGCCGTGATGCAGGGCGATTTTGCCGGGTCCGCGCAACGCGGGCTGCAGCGCGTGCTTGGCACCGTGCTCGGCGGCATGCTGGGCGCGCTCGCCGGTCCGTGGATTGGCGGCTTGCCGTGGCTGTTCGTGCCGGTGCTCGGCATGATCGGCGGAGCCTCGGTCTATGGCGCGCTCGGCTCAAATGCGAGCTATGCGTGGATCCTGGGCGGGGTGACCGCGGTGATGGTCGCGTTCGAGGCGCACCTGCTCGTGTCGGTGCAGGCAAGCGCCAGGTTTGCCGCGCTACGCGTCGTCGAGGTGGTCATTGGCACGTCGGCGTGTGTGCTGGTATCGGCGCTGTTTCGTCTCGGGTCGGCGCATCGCGACAAGACGTGGCCGCGTCAGGACTGGGCTGTGGCCTGGTCGGTGCATCGAAATTGGCTCGCCCATCTCGTTGAGGCAACGCTCGGCAAGCGGCGCACCGCCATCGATCCGGCCGGCGGGAAGACGGAGGCTGCGCGAGCGCGGCCAGGCGAGGCGCCGGTCATCGTCGTGGAGCCGGCTCCGTTTCCCGCCGCGCGCCGGCGCGTGGCGATACAGGCCGGCGTGTCGATCGCGATCATCGCCGCGCCCGCCTACGTGCTGAATCTGTCGGGCTTCGAGCAAGCGATCGTCACCGTGATCGCGGTCGTCGCGCTCCCCGCTGCATCGATCGCGACGGATGCAACCCGGTCGGTGCTGGAAAAGATCGTGGGGCGCATCACGGGCTGCCTGCTGGCAGGGGGCATCGCCCTCGCGCTGCTGCCGATACTGCGCGGCGAGCCGATCGCCTGCATGATCGCGCTGATGCTCGGCGTGTTGGTCGGCTGTCACGTGCAGACCGGCCGGCAGGGAGCAAGCTACGTTGGCCGCCAATTTACGATTGCGTTCATCATGGTGTTCGTGCAGGACCATCAGTGGTCCGCCGATCCGCAGCCGGCGCTCGTGCGGCTGGGTGGCATTCTGATCGGCGTGGTCGTGATCGCCGGCGTTATGCTCGCGAGCACCGGACGCTCCGGCGGGGCGACACAGCACGGGTAGCGCCGCCAAATAGCGGCGGCCCCCGTTCTGGTCATTCAACCTTTACCGGGCCGCTGGCACGAACCGTGCTAACATGCACGACCGATCGTCGCGTTCCCTGGGTGTAGCGGCCCTCGAGCCGCGCTGAGCGGCGCTCCAGTAACGAGGTGGCAAGCAAGGTCTGCACATCGTCACGGAGAGCCACGCGTTGTCACAGCGCCGCAGCCCCCTGCACAGTTGCCGGCGACATCCAAGGGGACTGCACATGTACGACCTCTGGACCACCCTCGCCACGTTCACGTTGCTGGTCCTGAGCGCCTGGCTTGGCCGCTTCATTCATCCGCGTCTGCCGGAGACATACCGGACGCGCGAAACCATCGAGACCATGCAACTTGTCATCGGAATGCTGGTCACCTTCGCGGCGTTGGTACTCAGCCTGCTGACGGCGTCGGTGAAGACAACCTACGACCATGCCGCCCGCGACCGCCAAGCCTACGCGTTACGCCTCGTACTGCTCGACAACTGCTTGCGCGACTTTGGACCGGAGACGGCAACGGCGCGCGAAGACCTGGCGCGCTACACGGCGGCGGTGATCGCCAGCACCTGGCCGCATGAGAAGCCGCCGTCCGGTATCAGCTATCCGAACACGGCCGGCATGCCGATCATTGGAGCATCGCCTGTACTGGGGGAACTGATGGACCACATCGGTCAACAGATTCGCGCGCTCGATCCCACGACGCGGGGTGCCATCAACACCGCCGACGATTGCCGCGCGATCTATCGCGATGTCGTGCAATCCAGATTGAGTGTCATCGAAGACGACGGTGCATCCTTCTCGGCGCCGTTTTTCTGGATCCTGGTGTCCTGGCTGACGGCCGCTTTCCTCGCGCTGGGCCTGGCAGCACCGCGCAACCGGATGGCAGCGCTGGGGATTCTGCTATGTGCGGTGTCGCTCAGCAGTGCGGTTTTCGTGATCACCGACCTCAGCCGCCCGTACCGCGGCCTGATGTCGATCAGCAGCGGCGAAATGCGCGCCGCGCTCGCTGAGATGACCGCGCGTAGCGACTAGCACATCAATTCCTTGAAGCCGCACCTACAGTCCGATCTCTGCGCAGGGCGGTCGCATGTCGAGCGGGAAGTGGGCAGAGTGTGCCGGCAACCGGCCATTGGTTCGATTATGACGGAAAAGCAAGCAATCAAGATTCAGCACAGATTTTACGGATAGAAGGTCAGGCCAAAGATTTTACAGAAATCGTCCTACCGGGCTCGATCTTTCGAAGTCTGCATGACGGAAGGCTTTATTTTTCGATAAATCTGTGGCTTAACCTTCTATCCGTAAAATCTGTGCCGATTCGTGATTGCTTGTTCTGCCGCGAACTCCCGTCTGCTGCGTCGCGCGGGCAAACAGGCTGGTGCTTGGTCAAATGCGATTGCCCTGGGTCTCTGCGCGAGTCCTGTGGCCGGGGACAGGCTCACCCGATGGAAGTCGTTCCATGGAAACGTTGTACTAGGGTTTACCTAGTCTCGGTCTCCTTCTGGCGCCGCACGCTCATCGCTCGGTTGCGGCGGTTCGCCTCCCGAGCGCGTCAGAAGCCGGATCGCCGCATCCTTGTCACCGCAACCCTTACGCTCAGCGAACTACGCATCGGCACTCGGTGTCGCCGCAGCGGCGATCATCTCCCGCACCGCCGGCGCGGTGAGCGGCTGACGCTCTACCGTTACCCCGAACGGCGCCAGCGCGTCGGCCACCGCGCTCGGCAGCGCCCCGACCGCGCCCATCACGCCGCCTTCGGACATG
>DATHNI010000454.1:0-3690 GCA_035486135.1 Acetobacteraceae bacterium | reverse complement strand
GCATTTCCGGTCAGGGCGAAATTGCTCTATGCGCTCTCGCGGTGACAGCTTGTGACATTCGAAAACGATGACAGGACGATGACACTATTGAACATGTCAATTGCGAAAAATACCGCGCTGCTCACGCTTGCTTGTGTCGCGCGTGATGGCGTTCCCGGTCCATCAGAGGCGCAAGGGCAAGATCGGCGGAGACCATGGCGTGATGCGCGTTGACTTGATTCGCCGAATGGCTGCCACGCGTCGTCTCGCCATCCTTCTCAGCTTCGTGCAGCTCTCCGGTTGCAATACTCCATCGCGGCCCGCGATATCCGCGCTGCCGCCACCGCCGAACGGCACGACGGCGTCACCGCCGCGGATCAATGGCGCGGTCGGTACGCCGAATGCGCTTCCCGCGCCGCAGGTGTCCTATGGCGCACCGCAGGAAAGCTCGGCACAGGGCCGGGCCGCGGCGCAGGCGCCGGGCGACATCACGCTGGACTTCGCCGACACCGATATACGAGAGGTCGTGGCGCAGATTCTCGGCAACATCCTGAAGGTGAACTACACCATCGATCCGGCTGTGCATGGCAACGCCACACTGCATACGGTGCGGCCGCTGAACCGGTCCGAATTGCTGCCGACGCTTGAATCCCTGTTGTCGCAGAACGGCGCCGCCCTCGTGGCGAATGGCGGGTTGTACCGCGTGGTGCCGATAGCGCAGGTGGCGGCCAGCGCGGCAACCGGGGCGGACACCGCCGGCGCGGTCATCGTGCCGCTGCACTACGCCTCCGCCGACGCGTTGCAGAAAGTGTTGCAACCTTATGTCGGAGCAGGCGGCAAGATCGCTGCCGATCCAGCCCGCAACGCGCTGCTGATTTCCGGCGATCCGGAGTCGCGCGCCAGCCTGCTGGGCCTGGTGCGGGCATTCGACATCGACGCCCTGGCCGGACAGTCCTATGCCGTGCTGCCAGTGACGAACGGCGACGTGAAGGACTTCGCGTCTGCGCTGCAGGATGCGTTCCGCAGCCAGAACGGCGGTGCGCTGGCCGGCCTGCTGCGCGTGGTACCGCTGCCGCGGATGAACGCCGTGCTGGTGGTCTCGCCGCAGAGCCGTTACATCGACGAGGCGCGGCGCGTCTACGCGCTGGTCGACCGGGCGCGGAGGCAGACGTTGCGAACGTGGCATGTCTACTACCTGCAGAACAGCCACTCCGAGGATGTCGCCTATGTCCTGCAGCAGGCGTTCACCCCGAACGACGTCACGGCCCAGCCGACCGCACGCGCGCAATCGCCGAATTCTCAGGGCCCGAGCGGCAGCATGGGCTTGCTTGGTGGCGGGACCGGTGCCGGCGGGTTCAGCATGGCGGGCGGTGGAGCGTCCGGCGTGGCGGGTCCTCCGGGCCTTTCCGGCGGCATCGGCATCGGCGGCGCGGCACCGGGCCTGACCGGCGGCGCGACGCCTGGAGGTGGACCGGCTCCGGCACAGCCGCCGCCCGCGGCCAACGCCAACCCTCTCCTGGGCGGATTGCAACCCGGCGGGTCCGACACGAGCACTGACACGCTGCGCATCATCCCGGACGACCAGAACAACGCGATCCTGGTATATGCCACCTATCGCGAGAACGACACGATCGAGGCGATGCTGCGCAAGATCGACATCATGCCGTTGCAGGTTCGCATCGACGCGGTCATCGCCGAGGTCACGCTGAACGACAACCTGCAATACGGCACGCAGTTCTTCTTCAAGGCCGGTGGCATCAACGGCATCTTGAACGCGGCGACCCAGACGCCAGCCAACGCCGCGGCAACCAGCCTGAACCTGAGCTTTCCCGGGTTCTTCCTTGGCGCCGCCGGCGCCGGCGGTGCGCCATTCGCAATCCAGGCACTACAGCAGGTCACCACGGTGCACGTGCTGTCCTCGCCCGAGATTCTGGTGCTCGACAACCAGCCGGCCCGGCTGCAGGTTGGCAATGTCGTGCCGTATCTCAGCCAGACCTCGCAGAGCACCATCACCAGTGGCGCGCCGGTGGTCAACTCGATCAACTACCAGCAGACCGGCGTGATCATGCAGGTCACACCGCGGGTGAACAGCGGCGGCCTGGTGACCCTGGACGTGATGCAGGATGTGAGCGAGGTCGCCAGCGGCATCACGACGCAGGGGATCGACTCACCGACCTTTGAGGACCGCAACGTGAACTCTCGGGTTGTGGTGCAGGATGGCCAGACGATCGGGCTGGCTGGACTGATCCAGGACAACAGATCGGTGGGGAACCAGGGCATTCCGTGGCTGAAGGACGTGCCGGTGCTGGGACTGCTGGCGGGGAATCAGAACAACACGCGGCAGCGCACCGAGCTGCTGATCCTGATAACGCCGCATGTCATCCACGACCAGCACGACGCGCAAGCGCTGACCGAGGACCTGCGCGATGGACTGATCAACGCCGCGGCGGTGCCGAACGTTCTGAACAATCTCGCGCCGTCGGGCGAGTCCGATCCCAGCGCGCGATTGCGCCGGCAGTTGCAGTTACAGCACTAGAGCGCTTTCATCCTGGCCGGAATCGTGGGCCCCTGTCATTGCGAGCGAAGCGAAGCAATCTCCCGCGTGACGAAGCGCCCGTAGCTCGTCACGCGGGAGATTGCTTCGCTTCGCTCGCAATGACAGTTGTATTCACGGCATTTCCACTCAGGGTGAAAACGCTCTAGCCGTGAACAATGACGCTCGAATGCGTCGCACCGGCCGCGCCAACCGTCGCCTGGTGCGGTTACTGATTGCAGATCTCGTCGCTGCTGGCCGATCCCGAGGGCCCAGTCGAGCACAGATCGTAGTCATGCCCGGCACGCTCCGATGGATTGCGATAGACGTAGGGGTGGTTCCACGGATCGACCGGCAGTTGCCCCTTCACATAGGGTCCGTTCCAATCCGCCGCGCCGGCGGGAGCGGTAACCAGTGCTTGCAAACCCTGATCGGTGCTTGGATAGCTGCCAACGTCCAGCTTGTACATGTCAAGAATCGACCCGATCCGCTCGATCGATTGTCTTGCGATTGACATACGTGCTCCACCGAGTTGCCGCAGCACCGCGGGAGCCACCAAACCAATGAGTAATCCCAGGATCGCTATAACCACGAGAAGTTCGAGCAATGTGAACCCCTGCTCTTTGCTGCGGGTCTGGCGGAACATGCGGACACCCATCAATTGGACACGTCGATGCCGACTATAACAAATGGTGGGCACTGGAACCACGCAGGGTTTGGTAACCGTGAAAAGTGATCCGTCCGCCGGCGTCGCGACGGGTCACCTGTAGCCGCTGAACATCCTGCCTGCCGCGGTCAGCACCTGTTGCTCGTAGCGCGTGCTCAGGGCAGGCGTGTGCGAATGATAATAGCCAATCGCGAGCATCAGGTCGCCATGCGCCTGGGCGATATATGTCCGCATGATGGCACCCGAGGCCGCGATATTGAAGCAAGGGTCATAGATCATGCGCCGTGTGACAACCTCGGGCTCGAGCCGCGCATACCGGGCCAGCGGCCCGATCCAGATCGTGTTGACCTGCATGACGCCGAGATCGGCAGTCCCGTTGGCGTTGACATGCACTGAACCGATCTGACCGCCCTCGACAGCCTGGATGGATGGCAGCACGCGCGGTGGAAGATGAAAGAACGCGGCGGTGGCGACCATGCAGGCCAGAAACGGGATGCTCATGCCGCCACCC
>DATHNI010000453.1:0-25895 GCA_035486135.1 Acetobacteraceae bacterium | reverse complement strand
GGGCGCATCCGCCATCCAGCCGGCGTAAGGCGCGGTGGTCAGCAGCGTGATCCGGCCGTCCGGGTGGTGCTGGCGGATGGCGGCGAAGGCGGCGAGCGACAGCACGATATTGCCCAGCGCTCCAAGCTTCAGGACGAGGATGTTCGTCACTTTCACTATTACCTCGCCCGCTTGCGGGAGAGAGTGGCGCGAAGCGCCGGGCGAGCGTGCCGCGAACGCCCCTTGGCCTGCTCCGCATGGCGCGGACTGCCGCCGCGAAGGGTACCCGCCGACCGGATCACCCGCACCGGAGTCGCTCCACTCCGCGACCCCCGGGCCAGGCACCCGGGGCCAGGTTCTCTCCCGCAGGCGGGAGAGGGTTCAGGGCTTCGTTGCCACATACAGCCACTCGTCGCGCAACAGTCCGTAGCGCACCTCCTGTTCCGGCGTCAGTCGGAACGTCGTCGCCGTGAAGCCTACCTCGGCCAGCCGGTCGGCGAAGTCCAGGCCGTAGTAACGCACGTGATCCTCCGCACTGAAATGCGCATGACGCTCCGCCGGGGCGGTAATCGCCGGATCCTCATAAGTTTCCCGCCGCGAGGCGTTGAGCGGCACCGTCAGCAGCGCGAACCCGCCGGGCCGCAGCAGGCGAAACAGTTCGCGCATCGCCTGGCGGTCGTCCGGGATATGCTCCAGCACGTGATTGGCGATGACCACATCATAGCTGGCGTCGGGCAGCGCCACCCGCGTGATGTCCACCTTGTGGGTGACCCCGGGCTGATGCAGGTCGGCGGTTTCGTATTGTCCGTTGCCGCGCATCATGCGCAGCACGACCTTTTCCGGCGCGAAATGCAGGATGCGCTTGCCGGCGAGCTTGTTGCCGCCGCCTTCGGTGACCCACAGCCACAGCAACCGGTGCCGCTCGCGGCTGCCGCAATTCAGGCAGCGCGCGTCCCAGCGCGGCGGGTGGCCGACGCTGATGAACATCCCGGTATAGCCGCAGATAGGGCAAGTGCGCGGCAGCCGTGGCTCCGCGAACTGGCGGCGGTCGTGCAGCCAGGCCGCGGCGAGGCGGCGACGCTGCGTCCAGTTGCGAGGCATGGCTTCAATCACGAATCATCAGGCGCCCGGTTTCATGCTGCACTGCGGCATTGGAGGTTTCCGATATCAGCCTCGCGGGGTTCCCGCAATCGGCGCCGGATGGGTGGCAGCCCAGTGCCGGGCGATGTCCAGCCGGCGCGTGACCCACACGCCGGCGAACCGTCCGACATGGTCGAGCAAGCGCTCCAGCCCCGCCGCGCGGGCGGGATGGCCGATCAGGCGCTGGTGCAGGCCGATCGACAGCATGCGCGGCTGGGTGCGGCCCTCGCGATACAGGAAATCGAAGGCGTCGCGGCAATAGGTGAAGAAGTCGTCGCCGGTGGCAAAGGTGCCGCGGCCGAACTTGGAATCGTTGGTGGAAAGCGAATAGGGCACGACCAGATGCGGCTGCCCCAGCACCGTCGTCCAGTATGGCAACTCGTCGTCGTAAGCATCCGAATCGTAAAGAAAGCCACCATGCTCGACCAGCAGGCGGCGGGTGTTCACGCTCGGCCCGTGGCGGCAGTACCAACCGAGCGGACGCTCGCCCATCGTGCGTTGCAGGGACGCCACCGCGCGGGCGATGCGGGCGCGTTCCTCTGCTTCGGTCAGTTCGTAGTGCTTCTCCCACCGCCAACCGTGGCAGCAGACATCGTGGCCGGCGGCACGGATCGCGGCGGCGGCCGGCGGATGGCGTTCCAGCGCGAGCGCGCAGCCGAACACGGTCATCGGCAGTGCGCGCTCGGAGAACAGTCGCATGATCCGCCAGAAGCCGACGCGGCTGCCATACGCGAACATGCCCTCGGCGGAGAGGTCCCGGCCAGGCACGTTCGGGTTGACCCCACCGTTCTCGGTCAGCCCCCATTCGGACGCGGGATCGCCGTCGGGGATCGAGGGTTCCGAACCTTCCTCGAAGTTCAGCACGAAGTTCAGCGCGAGGCGGGCGCCGCCGGGCCATTTCGGGTCAGGGGGGTTGGCGCCGTAGCCGATCAGGTCGCGGTCCATGGGTGGGCCCTCAACGTGGTCGCGGCAGAATACGGCCTGGCGTGGCGGGTTGCGATGGGCAAGACCGGCGGTCGTGCACGGCTGCGAAAAGCCTGTCCTGCCACGGCCGGCGGCGGGCGGTTCGCCGCGCGCCCGCCACGCTCAATCAGGGTGTCGCCCTTCTTCAGGGTGTCGCCCTTCGGTGCCGCCGGCGACCTGCTGCTCGCCCGGATCGTGCTCGCCGGCCAGGCCGGACAGCCCGTCCTCGCCAGCCGGCGTTGCCGGCAGTGCCGGGCCGAACATCGTAGCTTCGACATAATCCAGCGCTGTGCGCAGGCTCGGAAAGCGCCCGACTGCGTCGCTTTGGCCCGCGGCGACAACCACCCAGACGTTCAGGCCCTCCGGCGCGTGAACAATGAAAGATGGTTGCGTCGAATGACTGCGCGAGATCACGATCCGCCGGCGCATCGATGGATCGTCGCCCCGGCGTTCGCTGACGAGCGCGGACCGGCCGTCGGGGGCGGCGGCCCAGTCACGCACGATCTCGCGCTCCCCGTCCGTCAGGGAGCGGGCCGGGAAGCTGAGCAAGACGTTGCCGGTGTTATCTGCCATTCTGGCGACCCCGTTGTGGTTCCGCTATGGCACGCAAACCTACGCTGGGACGAGGGACGGAGAGTCAGACGTTATGGCGCCAACGAGCTGCTTCGCCGGTTCGCATCAATGCCGCGGCTCGGACGCCATCGCACGCAGCGTCGGACGATCGAGCACCTCGATGCCGCTACGATGCAGCACAACGATGCTCTCGCGCTTCATGTGCGCCAGGATACGGCACACCGTCTCGACTGTCAGTCCCAGATGATCCGCGACGTCGGTGCGGCTCATGGGAATCTCGGTCACCTTCTGTCCGGGCGCCGTGGCGCGCCGGTCCATCTCCAGCACGAACGAGGCAATCTTCTCCACTGCGGTCTTGCGGCCCAGCATGATCATCCGCTCATGTGCGTTTCGCAGGTTGGCCAGCGCCAGCGCCCGCAGCCGCCGGGCCAGCGCGGTGTGGCTGTCCGCCAGCGCCTCGACCATTCGCCGCGGATAGCGCCGCAGCTTCACCTCGGTCACCGCCTCGGCCGCGAAATCATGCGTGCCCAGGTCGTCCAGCCCAAGCAGATCGCCGGGGAACAAAAAGTCCGCCACCTGCCGCCGGCCGTCTTCCATCAGCTTGACCGTGCGCACGCAACCGGAGAGGATTCGCCAGCAATAGTCGGCTGCATCGCCCTGTCCGCAGATCCCATGCTCACGTTGGACCGTCACCGTCGAGCCGAACTGCTCCAGCAGGTCGATCGCGTCCGGCGTCGCCGGCTGCCGAAGCACGTATGCGGGGATGTTTCGGGCCCGATCCGCCGTCTGCATGGTGGCTTGCATCGCTGTTGTCCTCACCCAGTGGCCGTTTCGATGGGCCCAGGTCTACCGATGCGGCATGCGCCTCGAAATTCGGAAACGGACGTACGGGAGCGTACGTACTCGCGTGAAGCTGCGGGCCCGCGTGAAGCCGAGGGCCAGCGTGAAGCTGCGGGCCACGCGGAAGCTATGGGCCAGGCCCGAGGACAGGAGGCATGACCGACCAGGCCAAAGGCTGCGCCACATGACCGAACCATCATTGGTGCATGTGGTGGACGATGATCCCGGGGTGCGTGATTCCCTCGCATTCCTGCTGCAATCCGCCGGGCTTGCCGTGCGCACCTACGAGTCCGCCGCCGCCTTCCTGGCGGTGGCGCCGCGGCTGGGCTCGGGCTGCGTGCTGACCGACGTGCAGATGCCGGGAGAGATGGATGGGCTGGCCCTGCAACGCCGACTGGCCGCGCTCGGGGGCAGCCTCGCGGTGGTGGTGATGACCGGACACGCCGACGTGCCGGTCGCGGTCGAGGCGCTGAAGGCCGGCGCTCGCGATTTCCTCGAAAAGCCGTTCGACGAAGACCGCCTGCTGACGGTGGTGCGCGATGCGCTGGCCGCCAGCGAGCGTACCCAGGAGGAGGTAGCGGCCAACGCCGCGGTCGCCACCCGCCTCGCCAGCCTGACCCCGCGCGAGCGCGAGGTATTGGAACGCCTGGTCACCGGCCTGCCGAACAAGACGATCGCCTACGACCTCGGCACTAGCCCGCGCACCGTCGAGGTGCAGCGCGCGCGGGTGATGGAAAAAATGGGCGCGCGCAGCCTGGCCGAACTGGTGCGCATGGTGCTCGCCATCGAGCGCGCCGGCGGGAAACCCGCCGCGTCTTGACTTAGGTCAAGGCATATCCCGGGCGACCGGTCATCATGACATCCTTGGCCTGTCGCCGGAATTCCCCGGCCGGACGGCGTGGAGCGCAGCATGCAAGACGGGCGCCGCCGGTTGGTAGGGGTCGTTGACGACGATGCGGCGGTGCGTGATTCGTTGCGTTTCCTGCTGGAAGCCGCGAATTTCATGGTCGTCACGTTCCACTCCGCCGGCCAGTTCCTCGCGGATTCCGATCGAAACGACCTTGCCTGCCTGCTGCTGGATCACCATATGCCCGAAATGACCGGCTTGGAGCTGCTGCGACGGCTCCGCCGCACGCGGGGCAAACTGCCGATCGCCCTGATGACCGGCTCGCCTTCGGCACAACTCTCGCGGCAGGCACTGGAACTCGGCGCCACCGTGGTGCTGGAAAAGCCGCTGGCCGAGCAAGCACTGTTCGACTTCGTCGGGAATACCGGCATCTGAGGCCGCCTGCCGCGCGCGAAATAGGTTTTCCCCCGCCCGCCGCTCGCGTAAAGCTACGCCATGGGAAACCCGCGGATGGACGAGGAAGCAACGGCGGCAGCCGGCGAATCCGCCATGCTGCGCTCGATCCTCGAAACCGTTCCCGACGCCATGGTGGTGATCGACCAGCATGGCGTGATCCTGCAGTTCAGCAAGGCAGCGGAACGGCTGTTCGGCTGGCGCGCGGAAGACGTGTGCGGGCAGAACGTCCGGGTGCTGATGCCCAGCCCCTACCACGAGCAACACGACGGCTACCTGCACCGCTATCTCACCACGGGAGAGCGGCGGATCATCGGCATCGGCCGCGTGGTCGTCGGCCAGCGCCGCAACGGCAGCACGTTCCCGATGGAATTGTCGGTCGGCGAGGTGAACCAGAACGGCCAGCGGCTCTTCACCGGCTTCGTTCGCGACCTGACCGAGCGCCAGCAGACCAGGGCGCGGCTCCAGGAACTGCAGGACGAACTCCTGCACGTCTCGCGACTGCGCTCGATGGGGGAGATGGCGGCGGCGATCGCGCATGAACTGAATCAGCCGCTGACCGCCTCCGCCAACTACGTCGCGGCGGCGATGCGGCTGATCGACGGGCCACAGCCGGACCTCGGGCATATCCGCCAGGCGCTGCGGCTGGCATCGAACCAGACGCTGCGCAGCGGCGAGATCATCCGGCGATTGCGGGCCTTCGTGGAACGTGGCGAGACCGCACGGCGCCCGGAACAATTGGACACCCTGGTGGAGGAGGCGAGCGCGCTGGCCCTGGTGGGCCTGGGCGATCGCGGCGTGACCGTGAAGTTCACGCGCGATCCCGATCTTCCGCCGGTGGCCGCCGACCGGGTGCAGGTGCAGCAGGTCTTGCTCAACCTGTTGCGCAACGCGGTCGAGGCCATGGAGAGCAGTACGGTGCGCGAGCTGACGCTCGGCACGGCGCGCTGGGACAGCATGGTGGCGGTCAGCGTCGCCGATACCGGCAGCGGCATTCCGCCGGCCATCGAGGCGCAGTTGTTCCAGCCGTTCGTCACCACCAAGAGTGCGGGCATGGGCATCGGCCTGTCGGTCTGCCGCGCCATCATCGAGGCCCATGGCGGGCGGTTGTGGGTGGAACCCAATCCCGGCGGCGGCAGCGTGTTCCGGTTCACCTTGCCGGTGGCACAGGAAACCACGATCGCCGAGTGAAATGAAACTGTACGGTCGTCGCGCGAAGGATACTCCCCCTCCCCTTGAGGGAGGCGGCTGGGGGGAGGGGTTCGTGCGGTACGGACCCCTCCCCCCAGCCCCCTCCCTCAAGGGGAGGGGGAGTATCCTTCGCGCGACGACCTTGTAGTTTCATTCAGGGCGGTTCCCGTAACAGCGGCCGCATCAGTGGCGCGTGATGCTCGCATCGCGCCGCCACAGCCGATCCCTCAGCCCCCGCACGGGCGCATCCTTCCCAACCGTACCGCTAACTCAACAAATGGTGATCTGACCCCGAAACGCTCGCGAGGCGATTTGCGGCCGGTCCCCGTCTCCCCATAGTCGGTTGCGCAAGGGATCGGTGGCATGACGGAACTGGATCAGCAATCACCTGGCGGTTGGATATCCGGCGCCGCGACGACACCGGCGGCATCGGCCTTCCTCACCGCGGGCGGCGAGATGGCCGCGCTGATCGCCGGCAAGGACTGGGCGGCAACGCCGCTCGGCCCGCAGCAGACGTGGCCGCAGAGCCTGCAAACAGCGCTCCGTATCCTGGTCACCTCGCGTTATGCCATGTGGCTCGGCTGGGGACCGGAGCTGACGTTCTTTTATAATGACGCCTACGCGACGATGACCCTCGGCGCCAAGCATCCTTGGGCGCTCGGACAGCCGGCCTCTGACGTATGGAGCGAGATCTGGCCGGATATCGGCCCACGCGCCACCGCGGTCATGCGCACCGGCAAGGCGACCTGGGACGAGGGCCTGCTGCTGTTCCTGGAGCGCAACTTGTACCAGGAAGAGACCTACCACACCTTTTCCTACAGCCCCTTGCCGGACGACACCGCCGAGGTGGGCGGCATGCTGTGCGTCGTCACCGAGGACACCGAGCGCGTCGTCGGCGAACGCCGCATGGCGACGCTGCGCGAACTGGCCGTCGGCCTCGCGGCGGTGCGCACCGAGCCGGAGGTGTGCCGGGCAATCGAGACCGCGCTGGCAACCAATCAGCGTGACCTGCCGTTCACCGCGACGTGGTTGTTCGACGCCGACGCCGGCCGTGCGCGGCTGGCCTGCGTCACCGGCATCGAGCGCGGCCATCCGATGGCCGCAACGGAAATCGACATCACCGGCGTATCGTCCGGCGAAGCGGTCGCACGCATCCTCGCCGGCGCACCGCGCGTCGTGATCGAGGATCTGAGCAACTTCGAAGCGCTGCCCACCGGCGCATGGGACGCACCGCCGCGTCATGCCCTGGCGGTTCCGATCGTCCAGCAGGGCGAAGCACGCCCGGCCGGCATGTTGCTCGCGGCGCTGAACCCGTACCGTCCGCTGAACGAGAGCTATACCGGATTCGTCGATCTGGTCGCCTCGCAAATCGCCTCCGGCCTCGCCAGCGCCCGCGCCTATGAAGCCGAGCGGCAGCGCGCCGAGGCGCTGGCCGAGATCGATCGTGCGAAGACCGCCTTCTTTTCCAATGTCAGCCACGAATTCCGAACGCCGTTGACGCTGATGCTCGGCCCGCTGGAAGAGCAATTGGCGGCACGCGATGGCGCGGCGGCAGAGCAATTGGGCATGGTGCATCGGAACGGCCTGCGGCTGTTGCGCCTGGTCAACACGCTGCTGGACTTCTCGCGCATCGAGGCGGGCCGCGTGCGCGCGGCGTTCCGCCCCACGGATCTGGCCGCCTATACCGCCGAGCTGGCCAGCAATTTCCGCTCGGCCTGCGCGCAGGCCGGACTCGAACTGACCGTCGATTGCCCGAATTTGCCATATCCCGTCTATGTCGATGCCGGCATGTGGGAACGCGTGGTGCTGAACCTGGTCTCCAACGCGTTC
The DNA here is from genome assembly GCA_035486135.1 of Acetobacteraceae bacterium. Classification (GTDB taxonomy): domain Bacteria; phylum Pseudomonadota; class Alphaproteobacteria; order Acetobacterales; family Acetobacteraceae; genus JASHVB01. Next base: position 18,079 of record DATHNI010000453.1, on the reverse strand, counting down.
AAGTACACGCTGGAGGGCAGCATTCGCGTGACGGTGCGCGCCGGCGACGACAACACCATTGAGCTGCTGGTGACCGACACGGGGGTTGGCATTCCGGCGCACGAACTGCCGCGCGTCTTCGACCGCTTTCATCGGATCGAGGGTCAGGGCGGCCGCACCATGGAGGGCACCGGCATCGGCCTGGCGCTGGTGCATGAGCTGGTGCGCCTGCACGGCGGCACCATCGGCGTGCGGAGCGAACCCGGCGCCGGCACGACGGTCCGCATCGCCCTGCCGTTCGGCCATGCGCACCTGCCCTCTGACCAGGTATCGCACGACCGCGGCCGCACCATGCCGGAGGGCACCGCCGCGGCATCGTTCGTGGAAGAGGCGTTGCGCTGGCTGCCGCAAACCGGCCGCACGCCGGCCATCGAGGCCGGCATTCTTGATACCGGCACCGGATTGGTTGGGTTCGGCACCACCGCTGTGGCCACCGCGGTGCGCCATCGCATTCTGCTGGCCGACGACAACGCCGACATGCGCGACTACGTCGTGCGCTTGCTCGGGCCGCAGTATGACGTGCAGGCGGTGCCGGATGGCAGAGCCGCGCTGCAAGCCATCCAGGCGCAGCGTCCCGATCTGCTGCTGAGCGACGTGATGATGCCCCGGCTCGACGGCTTCGGCTTGCTGTCGGCGATCCGCGCCGACCCGCGGTTGCGCGACATCCCCATTATCCTGCTGTCGGCACGCGCCGGCGAGGAGGCGCATGTCGAAGGCCTCGACGCGGGTGCCGACGATTACCTGGTGAAGCCGTTCGCCGCGCGCGAATTGCTGGCGCGGGTGCGGTCCAACCTGGAACTGGCGCGCATCCGCCGCGAGGCCGCCGACCAGATCCGCGAAGAGGCGCGCCGGCTGGAACTGCTGAACTACGCCGGAACGGCGATTGCGGCCGAGCTGGACCTGGACCGTCTCGTGCAGGCGGTCACCGATGCGGCGGTGGAGCTCACCGGCGCAAGGTTCGGCGCATTCTTCTACAACGCGCTGGAAGACAGCGGCGAGCTGTACACGCTGTGCGCCGTGTCGGGCATGCCGCGCGAGGCGCTCGCGGAGTTTCCGCTGCCGCGCGACAGCACCCTGTTCAATCCTGCCTTCCGTGACGACGGCATCGTGCGGTCGGGCGATGTCATGCTCGACCCCCGCTACGGCCGGAAGCCGGAGTTGTTCGCCAGGTTGCCGGGTGATCTGCCGGTGCGCAGCTACCTCGCGGCGCCCGTGGTGTCGCACTCGGGGGAAGTGCTGGGCGGACTGTTCTTTGGCCATCCGGACCCCGACGTGTTCAACACACGCGACGAGCTGATCGTCGGCGGCATCGCCGCACAGGCCGCGATCGGCATCGACAATGCGCGCCTGTATCGCGCCAGCCGGCAGGCACAGGAAAGCCTGCGATCGCTCAACGAAACGCTGGAGCAACGCGTCGCCGAGGAGATCGCCGAACGCATGCGCGCCGAGGAGGCGTTGCGCCAGGCGCAGAAGATGGAAGCCGTCGGCCAGCTTACCGGCGGCATCGCGCACGACTTCAACAATCTGCTGACCGCGATCTGCGGTGGCGCGGATACGTTGCAGCGCCTGCTGCCGCAGCCGCTGGGCGTCAACGAGCCGCGCATCCGCCGCGCGCTGCGCATGATCGACCAGGGCGCGCAGCGGGCGGCGACGCTGACCCAGCGGCTGCTGGCATTCGCGCGGCGCCAGGCGCTGGACCCTCGGGCGACCGATGCCAATAAGCTGGTCGCCGGCATGTCGGAACTGCTGCGTCGCACGCTGGGCGAGCCGGTGGTGATCGAGACGGTGCTGGCCGGCGGCCTGTGGCGCACCATGACGGATCCGAACCAGTTGGAGAGCGCCTTGCTCAACCTGGCGGTGAACGCGCGCGACGCCATGCCGGGGGGCGGCAAGCTGACGATCGAAACCGCGAACAGCTACCTGGACGAGAGCTATGTGGCGCAGCATCAGGACGTGGCGCCCGGGCAATACGTCATGATCGCGGTGTCGGATACCGGCACCGGCATGCCGGGTGAAACGATCGAGCGGGTGTTCGAACCGTTCTTCACGACCAAGGAGGTCGGCCAGGGCACCGGCCTCGGCCTCAGCCAGGTTTATGGCTTCATCAAGCAGTCCAACGGTCACATCAAGATTTACAGCGAGGTCGGCCAGGGCACGGCGGTGAAACTGTACCTGCCGCGGCTGACGGGCGATGCGCAGCACGGGTTGGACGAGGAGCAGGAGGCGGAGGCGCCACCGGGCGGGTCGGGTGAACTGATCCTGGTGGTGGAAGACGACGAGGACGTACGTGGCTACAGCACGGAGACGCTGCGGGAATTGGGCTACCGCGTCCTGGTGGCGCCGAACGGCCCCACTGGCCTGGAGGTGCTGGCGCGGCATCCCGGCATCCGCCTGTTGTTCACCGATGTCGGGCTGCCGGGTGGCATGACCGGGCGTCAGCTCGCCGACCAGGCGCACCGGCAGCGGCCGGACTTGTTGGTACTGTTCACGACGGGGTATGCGAGGAATGCTATCGTGCATGGCGGAATCCTCGATCCAGGCACGCATCTCCTGCCGAAGCCGTTCACCCAGGCTGCGCTGGCCGCGAAGATCCGCGAATTGCTGGACAAGTGAAACACGAAACCTCATTTGCGCTGCGCGACAGGCAAATGCGCTGCACGACAGGCAAATGCACGGCGCGACAGGGAAATGTGTCATGGCCGGCGAAGGCCGGCCACCCACGTCTTTGGTTCGCCACACAGCAAGGTCGTGGGTGGCCGGCCGAAGCCTGTCCTCGGGCGGGCCTTCGGCCCGACCCGTGGGCCGGCCATGACACATTTCAACACGTCGCCTTACCCGCCCAGCGCTGAATGGTGTAAGCCAACGAACGATCCGGGGAGGAACCGAATGATGCAATGCTGCTGCGGCGCGCCGCACGCCTTGGGACGCCGCGGCCTGCTGGCGATGGCCATCGCCGCAACCGCTGTAGCGCGGCCAGGCAATGCGGCCCCGGCGTCCAAGGGACCCGCGTCGGCAGGACCGGCCGATCCGGCGCTGATCGACGATCTGGTGGTCGCCAACCACATCCTGTTCGACCAGGGCGTCGTCGATGGCTTCGGCCACGTCAGCGTGCGGCACGACAAGGACCCGAACCGCTATCTGCTGGCGCGCAGCATGGCGCCGGCACTGGTCGCCGCGGACGACATCATGGAGTTCGACCTCGACAGCACGCCGGTCGATCCGCGCGGCCGCAGCGTGTATCTCGAACGGTTCATCCACGGCGAGATCTACAAGGTGCGGCCCGACGTGGTGGCGATCGTGCACAGCCACTCGCCGTCGGTGATCCCGTTCGCCGATACGAAAATCGCATTGCGGCCGATGAACCACATCGCCGGTTTCCTCGGCACCGGCGCGCCGGTGTTCGACATCCGCGCGGCCGGGGGCCCGGCGACCGACATGCTGATTCGCAACAACGCGCTGGGCAAGGCGCTTGCGGCGACGCTGGGGCCGCATCCGGTGGCGCTGATGCGCGGGCACGGCTCGGTCGCCGTGGCGCAGTCGATCCGGCACGTGGTGTTTCGCGCCGTCTATACCGAGGTGAATGCCCGCGTCGAAGCCGAGGCCCTGGCCATGGGCGGCAAGCCGGAGTTCCTCAGCGCGCAGGAAGCGGCGGCGGCCATGCAGACGAATGACGGGCTGGTCGGCCGGCCATGGGAGCTGTGGAAGCGCCACGCGGAGGGAAAGTCATGAGGCACGTGTGGGGATTCTGCCTCGCCGCTGCATTCGTTGCGCTGGCGGTGAGCGCGGCGCGCGCGGAGCAAAGCATGGTGCGCATCGCGCAGCCTTACGGGCTGGGATACCTGCCAAGCTATGTCGCGGTGGATCAGCATTTGATCGAACAGCGCGCCAAGGCGGCCGGACTCGGCGATATCCAGGTGACGCTGACCCGGATGGCCAGCGGACCGGCGGCCAACGATCTCCTGCTGGCAGGCGAGGCCGACATCGCGATGGGCGGCTTCGGCCCGGCCTTCACCGTCTGGGACAAGACGCATGGCGCGCAGCAGGTGCGCGGCGTGATGCCGCTATGTTCGTCGCCGGTGTTCCTGGTGTCGAACGATCCGCGCATCCAGTCGCTGCGGGATTTCCGTGACGGCGACAAGATCTCGGTCAGCGCCATCAAGGTGACCGACCAGGCGATCGTGCTGCAGATGGCGGCGGCAAAGGAATGGGGCTGGGATCAGCGATTCCGGCTCGATCCGCTGACCGTGTCGATGTCCAACCCGGACGCGCTGATCGCGATCATGAGCGGCAACGGCGAGGTGCGGACGCACGCCTCCATCATACCGTTCAGCGTGACCGAATTGGAATCCGGCAAGGCACACCTGGTGATGACGTCGGATCAATATCTCGAGCCAGGGTCGAGTTCTGTCGTGATGTGGGCGGGCGCGCGGTTCCATGATCCGAACCCGAAGCTGTACCAGGCGGTGGTGGCGGCGTTCGAGGACGCCATCGCGCTGATCAACCGCGACCCGCATCTGGCGGCGCAGATCTACGTGGCGCGCGAGCCGCAGAAGCACGACGTCGGCTGGATCGAGGCGATGATCCGCGATCCGAAGCTGATCAGCTACAGTTCGACCCCGCGCGGCACCCTGGCGCACGAGCAGTTCATGTACAAGGTCGGCACGCTCAAGCACGAGGCGACGTCGTGGCAGGAGTTGTTCTGGGACAACGAGGCAAGCAAGCCCGGAAGTTGATTGGGTCGGCACGGGGCGTATCCGGCCACCGGCTTCAGCGATCCTCACGCTTTGACCCGGGCCGCTGTCAGTCCGCAAGCAGCTTCACCACAAAGGCACGACGGCACAAAGGTTCAATGAACTTCGTGCCTTCGTGCCTTTGTGGTGAATCTGCTTGCCGACTGACGCATCGTGATGGCCTTGCAAGTGTGCCGGAAACGGCATCGACGCCTCAGGACCATTACAGCGCGCGTGTCGAACCGCCGTCGATATCGATCAGCGCGCCCTGGATGAAGTCCGCCTTGCCCGACGCAAGATACGCGACCAGCGTGCCGACTTCCTCTGGCCGGCCGACCCGCGTCGTGCGATGCCTCGCCAGCCGCGCCGCAACCGCCTGCGCGCGCGTCAGCGATTGCTCGCGCATCATGCGTTCGACGTTGTTGTTGTAGCGCTCGGTCTCGATCAGGCCCGGATTGACCGCGTTGACCCGCACGCCTTGCCGGATGCCGATATCCGCCATCGCCTTGGTGAAATTGAGCAATGCGACGTTGACGGAACCGCCGATGGTGAAATCGGCGGAGCCTTCATGCGCGCCGACGCCGGCGATGTTCACGATGCAGCCCTTGGTTTCCCGCAGATGCGGCCAGGCCGCACGCGTCATGCGCACCGCGCCGTGGAACTTCAGTGCAAAGCCGTCCAGGAAGTCTTCGTCGGTCAAAGCAAAGAAATCCGCGCGCCTCGTGGCACCGGCATTGTTCACCAGAATGTCGAGCCGGCCGAATGCGGCCATGGCCGTGGCGACGGCTTGCCCAGCCGCGTTTGGTTCACGCAGATCGGCGACATGCACCGCGCTGCGAACGGTGCTGGTCGTCAGGCCGGCGGCGACTCCGTGCAGCTTCGCGTAGTCGCGCGCGACCAGGCAGACATGCACGCCCTCGCGCGCCAACTCGGCGGCGATCGCGGCGCCGATGCCGCGGCTGCCGCCGGTGACCAGCGCAGCCTTGCCGCTGAGCCCCAGCTCCATCGACCTTCTCCCAGGTTTGACGGCGGGGGATCATGGCGGGGCCGGCGAATCGCCGCAAACCCGGCGCGGCGTGTCCAGCGGGGCAATCGGGTGACCGACGCAAGGCCGGGGGGCGGCGTTGCCGCGCGGCAGTGGTGCTGCTACATGCCTGACTCCGGTCGGAGCGTAGCGCAGTCTGGTAGCGCATCAGTCTGGGGGACTGGGGGTCGTGGGTTCGAATCCCGCCGCTCCGACCAGGATAATCAACCGCGTGGGACGGACGATCGCTCGGTTCCCGCGCGCCCGGCCGAGTCCGAATTGAGCATGCCGGAGCATGGTCCGGCATTTCGCGCCGGACGGGCCGGCAGCGACCACTCCCAGGTGCGCGGACGACAGACCCACAACCCACGACACCGGCGCGGCACACATGGCGATCTGCCCATGCGCATCTGCACATATGGCGCACAAATGATGTGCAGCATGATCGGATTATCGAAGCCACGCGCCAAGGCTATCCCTGCGCGCACCGGAAAGCGAGGACCCGAACCGAGTTGGCAACCGCCAACCATCCTCGCCACCGCAGCAACAGGAGTTGGCCATGAAGAAATTCGTTCTGACCGCGATTGCCGTTCTGACCCTCGGCGTCGGGTCCGCGTTCGCCGCCCAGCCGGTGACCAACCACGCTGGTCAGACGATCGATGGCCCAGCCTATAGCAGCGACGCTCTTGGCGGCGCGTAAGGCGCCCGCAAGCACCAACGCGATAGCCTGAGAAGACGCGAAAGGGGTCGGCCTTAGGCCGGCCCCTCGCGTTTGTACACAGCGTTCCGCCGCGCTGCATCAAGAGGTCTCCGGTCGACCCGCCCCGGCATGGCACGTGCCGGGCTCCTTTTGTGGGCGGCGGCGCGCGTGTCGCGCGTCTGATCGCCAACACCTGAACCGCGCTGGCAGGTCAGTGAAAGCGGATCAGTGCGCCAAGGATGGCCGTCATCAGGCTGAGGCCGGAAGCCAGCATGATACCGAGGCGCACCGTCAGCCGAAGGCTGAGTGTGTCCATGGCCTGCTCAAGCTCGCGCCGTGTCGTAGAGTCACTGGCCTGGAGATCCCGCTTCGTCGTCGCTATCTCGTCGCGCAGGTCCAGCCTCGTCGTCACCACCTCGCCACGCAGGTCCAGCTTCGTCGTTACCACTTCGTCGCGGACGGCTACAAGGTCGGGTTTGGTGACGAGTTCGGCCATAGTGAACTCCCGGGCGGCTTCGGCGTGGGCTTCGGCCTGCTGCGTTGGAATGCCAGCATCCCGCAAACGCTTCGCGTAAGCCAGCGTGTCGAAGGCAAAAGCCATCGGTCTTCCCCCAGGATGGTCCCGCTGTGCCCATTCCACCAGAGGAAGATGAACCGACGGTAAAGCCACCCCGGTCGCCCGGCGTGACCCCGCGCGGGCAGCGTGTTACCACCGCCTCCGCCGCAACCCACCGAACAGCAGGAGGTCGCATGACCACCGGGCACACACCGCTGACCCTGGATCGTCCGCTGCGCGGGCGCATCTACGACAGCATCGTCGAGACCATCGGCAACACGCCGCTGGTGCGCATCCCACGCATTACCGCGGAGGAAGGCATCACCGCCGACATCTGCCTGAAGCTGGAATTCTTCAACCCGATCGCCAGCGTGAAGGACCGCATCGGTGTCAACATGATCCTGGCGCTCGAAGCCGACGGCCGGCTCAAACCCGGCGGCACGGTGATCGAGCCGACCTCCGGCAACACCGGCATCGCGCTGGCGTTCATGTGCGCCGCGCGCGGCTACAAGCTGATCCTCACCATGCCCGAGTCCATGTCGATCGAGCGCCGCAAGATGCTGGCGTATCTCGGCGCGGAACTTGTGCTGACGCCGCGCGAGAAGGGCATGAACGGCGCCATCGCCCGCGCCAAGGAGTTGCAGGCGGAGACACCAGGTTCGGTGATCCCCGACCAGTTCGGCAACCCCGCCAATCCGGCGATCCACCTGCGCACCACGGCGGAAGAGATCTGGTACGACACCGCCGGCGAGGTCGATGCGATCGTCTCCGGCATCGGCACCGGCGGCACGCTGACCGGCGTCGCACAGGCGCTGAAGCCGCGGCGTCCCGGATTGCGCATGATCGCGGTGGAACCGGAGGCGAGTCCGGTGTTGTCCGGCGGCAGTCCCGGGCCGCACCCGATCCAGGGTATCGGTGCCGGCTTCGTGCCGCAGGTGCTGGACACGGCCGCGATTGACGAGGTGGTCAAGGTGACGAACGACCAGGCATTCGCCAATGCGCGGCGGCTGGCACGGACCGAAGGGATTCCGTGCGGCATTTCGTCGGGTGCGGCGCTGGCGGCGACGCTGGTTGTCGCGCATCGGCCGGAGATGGCCGGCAAGCGGATCGTGACGATCATTCCCTCGTTCGCCGAGCGCTATATCACCACCGCGCTGTTCGAGGGGCTGTGAGCGAGTGTGAACCTCTCCCGAGGGAGCGGGAGAGGTAAAATGCTGCCATGAGCGACTCCCATCTGGCCGACCGCCTGCGCCACAACATCGCGGGCGAGGTATTGTTCGATCGTGCCGACCGCGGCCGTTACGCGACCGACGCCTCGATCTACCAGATCGAACCGCTCGGCGTGATCGTGCCGCGCACGATCGACGACGTCGCCGCGGCACTGGCGATCGCGCGCGAGGAGGACATCCCCGTGCTGCCTCGCGGCGGCGGCACCAGCCAATGCGGCCAGACCGTCAATCGCGCGCTGGTCATCGATTGTTCGAAGCACCTGCGCAACATCCTGCATGTCGATCCTGAAGCGGGCACCGCGCTGGTCGAGCCGGGCGTCGTGCTCGGCCAACTCAACACCGCGCTGCGGGCGCAAAAACTGTTCTTTCCGGTCGATCCCTCGACGCATGCGCGCTGCACCATCGGCGGCATGGCGGGCAACAACTCCTGCGGCTCGAAATCGATCCGCTACGGCCTGATGGCCGACAACGTGCGTGCGATCGATGCCATCCTGGCCGACGGCACCCGCCACCGTTTCGGCGCGGTGCCGGACAATCTCGGCGCCGACATGCCGGCCAACATTGCGGACCTCATCCAGCGCCTGCGCGCCCTCGGCGCCACCGAGGCGGAAGAAATCGCCGCGCGCTTCCCCAGGCAACTCCGCCGCGTCGGCGGCTACAACATCGACGTGCTGACACCGGCGTCACGCGCGGCCGGGCGAGAAAACCTGGCCCGGCTGCTGGTAGGATCGGAAGGCACGCTGGCGTTTTCCGCCGCACTGGAACTGACGCTGCATCCGCTGAAGCCGCGCAAGGTGCTGGGCATCTGCCAGTTCCCCACCTTCCGCCGCGCCATGGACGCGTCCCAGCACATCGTCAAACTCGACCCGGAAGCCGTGGAACTGGTGGACCGGACGATGATCGATCTCGGCCGCGGCATCCCGATCTACCGCGCGACGATCGATCGCATGCTGCTGGGCGAACCGGACTCCGTGCTGATCGTCGAATTCCACGGCCACGAAGACGCGCCGCTGCACGCGAAACTCGCCGAGCTGGACACGCTGATGGCCGATCTGGGCCTGCCGGGCCAGGTCGTCCGCGCGATCGACCCGGCGTTCCAGGCCGACATCGCCAGCGTGCGCGAGGCCGGCCTGAACATCATGATGTCGATGAAGGGCGACGGCAAACCGGTGTCGTTCATCGAAGACTGCGCGGTCAACCTGGAAGACCTCGCGGACTACACCGAAAAGCTGAACGACGTGTTCGCCCGGCACGGCACCAAAGGCACCTGGTATGCGCACGCCTCGGTCGGCTGCCTGCACGTGCGCCCGGTACTCAGCATGAAAGACCCGGCCGACGTGCGCACCATGCGCGCGGTGGCCGAGGAAGCCTTCGCCCTGGTGCGAGACTACAAAGGCTCGCACAGCGGCGAGCATGGCGACGGCATCCTGCGCAGCGAATTCAACGAGACGATGTTCGGCAGCCGCATCGCCCGCGCCTTCGAAACGGTGAAGGACACGTTCGATCCCTCCAACATGCTGAACCCCGGCCGCGTCGTCCGCCCGCCACGGATGGACGACCGCACCCTGTTCCGCTACCCGCCCGGCTACGCTCCGATCGCCGGGTTCACGCCGAAACTCGACTGGTCGGAGCACCCCGGGCCGCTGGGCGGGATGCTCGGCGCAGTGGAGATGTGCAACAACAATGGCACCTGCCGCGCGTTCGATGCCGGTGTGATGTGTCCATCGTTCCGCGCCACGCGGGACGAAATGCACCTGACCCGCGGCCGTGCCAACACGCTGCGCCTGGCGCTGACGGGACAGTTGGGTGCCGACGCGATGGCGTCCGATACGCTGGCCGAGGCGATGCATCTCTGCGTGTCCTGCAAGGCGTGCCGCCGCGAATGCCCGACCGGCGTCGACATGGCGAAAATGAAATTGGAAGTGCTGGCGGCGCGCGCCGAACGGCACGGCGTGTCGCGCCGAGAATCGCTGATTGCCGAATTGCCGCGCTATGCACCGATCCTGCATCGCATCGCCCCGCTGATGAACTTGCGCAACCGCCTGCCTCCCTTGCGGCAGTTCGCGCAACGCATGCTCGGGCTCGCCGCATCGCGCCCGTTGCCGGCGTGGCGGCGCGACGTCTTCCGCGACGACGAAGCCGCCGCGTTCGCCCCGGCACAGCCACGCGGCGACGTGCTGTTGCTGGCGGACACGTTCAACCGGTATTTCGAACCGGAGAATCTGCGCGCCGCGCTGCGCGTGCTTGCGGCCGCCGGCTATCGCGCCGTGCTGCCGCCGCATCGCGGGCGTCCACTATGTTGCGGCCGCACCTATCTCGCCGCTGGCATGCTGGACCAGGCTCGCGAGGAGGCGCGTCGCACCATGGGCCGGCTGAGCGGCGACCTGCCGGTGATCGGCCTGGAACCGTCCTGCCTGCTGACCCTGCGCGACGAGTTCCGCTCGCTGCTGCCGGGCGCGGCAGCCGACGCGCTGGCCGGCCGCGCGATGCTGTTGTCCGAGTTCCTGGCACGCGAAAAGCCCGACCTGCCGTTGCGGCCGATCGCCGCCACCGCGCACGTGCACGGCCACTGTCACCAGAAATCGTTCGGCGCATTCCCCGCAGCACTGAGCACGCTGCAACGCGTACCGGACCTCGCGGTGAAGCCGATCGTGTCGTCATGCTGCGGCATGGCCGGCAGCTTCGGCTACCAGGCGGAGACGCAGCACGTCTCGCGCGCGATGGCGGAAGCCTCACTGCTCCCGGCGGTGCGCGGCGCGTCCGCCGACGACATCATTGTGGCCGACGGAACCTCATGCCGGCACCAGATTCGCGATCTGGGTGGGCGCGAGGCGGTGCACTCGGTGCGCGTGCTGGATCGCGCGCTGGCATGATCGCACCGGACGACGTGCTGGACTTCTGGTTTGCCGGCGACAGCACTCAGTATCGCGCCGCGTGGTTCGAGCAGGACGTGAAGTTTGATGCGGAGTGTGCGCGATTCACCGACGCGTTGCGCGCGGCGAGAAGTGGTGCGTTCGACCACTGGGCCGAGACCGCGCGCGGCGTGCTGGCGCTGATCGTGCTGCTGGACCAGTTCTCCCGGAACCTGCATCGCGGCAGGCCGGACTCCTTTGCGGCGGACGCGCAGGCCCGGGCGCTCGCGCGTGACGCGGTGGCGCGCGGCTTCGACCGGATGTTGCACCCGGTTGAGCGTTCCTTCGTCTATCTGCCGTTCGAGCATTCCGAGGATCTCGCCGATCAGGACGAGTCTGTGCGCCTGTTCGAGGCGATGCGTTTGGCGCTGGGTGATTCCACCGTCGAATACGCGTATCGCCATCGCGACCTGATCCGCCGCTTCGGCCGCTTTCCGCACCGCAACGCCGTGCTGGGACGCGCAAGCACGCCAGAGGAGTTGCGTTATCTCGCTGTGCCAGGTACCGGATTCTAGAATAAATCTTCCCCTCTCCCGCTCCTGCGGGAGAGGAAGGGTGAGGGTGATGCGTGCCGCACGCATCACCGTCCCCTGGCCCCTCCCGCCAAGCGCGGGAGGGGGAATCGGGGCGTCATCGCAGCCCGACCACCTCAGCTACCGCCTCCACCTGTTCTTCGTACCGCGACACCGGATTGAGCAACAGGTGGTTGGCGCCCATCGCCACCACCTCCTCCAGCCGCTCGCGCACTTGCTCGGGCGTGCCGTGCAGGCCCGACGCGTCGGTGCCGGCCGGGTTGTGGTAGACCTCGGTGAACCAGCGATGCAGTTCGGCACGCGCGACGTCCGGCTTCTCATCGACCGCGACAAAAATCCGTTTCGAAATCGGAAACCCGTCCGGATCGCGTCCCGCGGTCGCCAGGGCGTCTCGCATCAGCGGCACCGACCGTCCGAATTCCGCAATGCTCGAGCCGCCCGACCCCATCCAGCCGTCCGCCAGCGACGCCGCGCGCTTGATGGCGTTGGGATGGCCGACGCCCATCCACACCGGCACATGCGGTTTCTGCACCGGCTTGGGCGACATCGTAGCGCCCTCCAACTGGTAGAACCGGCCGTGATACGTCACGCTCGGCTGCGTCCACAGCGCCTTGATGACTTCCACCTCCTCGCGAAGCCGGGCCACGCGTCCCTCTTCCGGGACCGAGAATTCGCGATAGTGATGCTCTCGCCCGATCCCAACCCCGAGGATCGCTCGCCCGTTGCTGAGGTGATCGAGCGTCGCCCATTGATGCGCCACCAGCATCGGACTGTGGATCGCCAGCACGACCACCGACGCACCGAGCCGGATCGTGCTTGTCACCGCCGCCGCGTAGGTCAGCACCACGACGGGATCGAAGCAGGTGACGTGGTCCAGCGTGTTCTCCGTCACCCACAGGTCGCTGAACCCCAGCGCCTCGGCACGCTGCGCCACCGCGCGCACCGCCGCCACGTCGATCGGGTCGGGCGAGCGATGCGGCAGCGACATGCCGAACGAGATCTTGTCCTTCAAGGCCATGCCGGCGTGTCCTAGGTTTTTTCGATCACTTCCATCTGCGCGCCGTCGGGACATTGGACAAAGCAGACGCGCCGGCCGTTATTGGGCGGCAGTTCTTCCAGGATGCGCACGCCGTTCTTCTGCAACTGCGCCAAGGTCCCCGGATAATCATCCGTCTGCACCGCCAGGTGCTCGATGCCATAGTGCTGTTCGTGCTTCTGCACATCGATCAGCGTGGTGATGTTGAGCTGCAGACCGTGCAGATCCACCTGGAACCCGCGCCCGGGAATCTCCGCCTTCAAGGTCGCGCCGAAATTGTCCACGTAGAACTGCACCGTCTTCATCGGGTCCGGTGTCTTCAGATGCACATGCTGTACGGCGAATGTCATGGTCGTTCTCCTCGTCCCGAGCGATGCCGCGCCTAGCGCGTTATCGGCCAGCATCGGCATGGTGATTGGTTCCGCATCGCGCCGAACGACAGCCTGCTATCACCGGCCCACGAACTCAACCCCACGCGCGACACCCCGGGCCGACACGGCCGCGGGCTTGCGGTCCGAATGCGCGTGCCTGAGGAAACAGACTCCCCCTCCCCTTGAGGGAGGGGGTTGGGGGGAGGGGTCCGCGCCACGACGAACCCCTCCCCCCAACCCCCTCCCTCAAGGGGAGGGGAGTGTCCTTTGCGGCGCCGAAGCGTGACAATCACCGCGGCCGACGCTCAGCCGCAACACCAGGGGGATCAACACGCCATGACCGTCGCCCGCGAACTGGCCGGATTTCTGACCGCAACGTCCACGGCCGATCTGCCGGCGCCGGCGCTCGACCATGCCGCGATGCTGATCGCCAGCACTATCGCCAGCGCCGCCTGCGGCACCGGCCTGGAGTCCGCCCGCATCATCCGCACCCTCGCCCGCGACCGAGGCGGACGGCCCGACGCGCCCCTGTGGTTCGACACCGGCGCCAAACTGCCAACCGCCGATGCCGCGCAGGCGAATGCCGTGGCCAGCGACGCCGCCGCGTCGGACGACAGCGACCTGCGCAATATCGTGCATTGCGGCACGCCGTTGACCGCCACCGCGCTGGCAGTCGCGGAACGCACCGGTGCCGACGGCGCGGCGGTCCTGACGGCCATGGTGCTCGGCTACGAAGCTGCGGGACGCATCAGCGAGGCAATTACGCCCAGCTTTCGCAGCCGCGGCTTTCACGGCTGCCTCGGCGCGATTTTCGCCGCAGCGGTCGCGGCCGGGCGCCTGCTGCGTCTGGATGCGGAACAATTGGCGCAGGCGATCTCCCTGTCGGCGACCTCGATCGGCGGACTGGCCACGGCGGCCGATACCAGCGTCGCCCGCGAGTACCACGCCGGGCTGGCGACGTTGCTCGGGATCAACGCGGCACTGGCCGCGCAACGCGGCTACCGCGCAGAAGCCCGCATCCTGGAAGCACCGAAGGGGTTCTTCGAAGCGTTCGGCGGCGTCGACGGCGCCACCGCCGGTGCGATCGCCACGCAAGACCTGGGCGAAAGCTGGGACATCATGACCGACATGGCGGTGAAGCTGGTGCCCGGCGGCCATCCGCATCACGCCACCGCCGAAGCCGCCGCCAATGCCGCGCGCGACGGCAATATCAGGCCGGAGGAGGTCGCGAGCATCACCCTGTCACGCCCCGGCATGACCGCCCTGCCCGCCCCGCTGCATCCCGCCGACCTGATCGGCATGGCGCACAGCCCGGCCTATTTCGCCGCCGCGGGCGTAGCCGACCACGCGTTCTCCTGGGTCCATGCCAGTGCGGAAAAGATTGCCGATCCGGTCATCCACCGCTTGATCGATCTTGTTCGTGTCGGCGCTCCACCAACCGACGATGCCGCGCGTTACCGCCAGGGCGCCACGGTGACCATTCGCACCCATGACGGACGGGTCTCGACGAATACTGTCTACGTGCCGAAGGGTGCCGGAGCGCTCGGCATCGCCTGGAGCGACGTTGACGCCAAGTACCGCACGCTGGTGCCGGCTGCCGGTCTGCCCGCGCAGGCGATCGAGGCAAGCCTCGCGTTGATCCATGACTTTCGGCAGGTTGCGGACGTGTCACGCCTGACACGCCTGCTGGGATCGGTAGCGTGACCAGCGACGCGCTGGCGGCGTAGCGCGGCTGCGCGAATGTCGGCTGCCGGTGCTTCGCAGCGCCCCGAAGGCCTCGATCAGGCCGCCTGCACCGCGCCCGTCGGCAGCAGGTCGGCGCCGTAGCCCCGCCGACGCAAGGTATCGAGTTTCAGCTTGACCGGCGTCCCGAGCCACAGCGCATAGACGGTATGGTCGTCGACCATGTCATTGGTCAGCGGATGCACCAGAATATCGAGCCCCTCACGGTTGAGCATCAGCCACGGCACGATGCGTTGGAATTCGTCGGCCTGGAAGATCACGTTGAACTGCGAGATCGGGTGCGGGCCTCTTGGTTCAACGCTGAAGCCACCCAGTTCGACGGCGAACCGGCCTGCGATCGTGTCGCGGAGGCGTTCAGCGACGGATCTTGTGGCGTCGTCGAAATAGACGTGGGCGTGATAGCCGGTCACGTCGATCATGGCATCCTCCCGTTATTTTTCAGGCACGCGGGCAATAGATCGTAGCAGAGGCTGCCGGGTGCTCAACCCCCCTTCAGGCAAGCCCCCCTTTGGCAAGCGCAATCTGTCCAACACGGACCATGCCGCGCCACACTGCGCATTCAGCAGGCCGGAAGTACCTTGAACTCGACACGACGATCCAGCGCATCGGATGCATCGTCGGCCCCGGTACCGATCATGTTGTTCTTCGCCCCCACGCCCGTCGCGATGACATGTCCGTTCAAGCTCGGTTCATCCGTCTCCAGCCGATCCTTCACATAGTCCGCCCGCAACTGGGACAGTTGTTCGTTGATCACGGCGGACCCCGATGGGCTGCTGTTCCCGGTCACCTGCAAACAGGAATTCCCTACCGCGCTGTGGGTCGCAATCTGGCGCAGCCACATGTCATACGGACTGTTGACCCCCGGATCGGTTTCAAACGCTGTCGAGCCAGGCCGGAACAGGATCTTCACACCCAGCGTGTTATTCTTCAGCCCATATTCGGCGACGCGGCCAAATGCCTCCGCCGCCGCCTCGCGATGACCAAGCCTCCATTCAGTGAGGTACAGACCGTTATAGACGCGCAACTGACTGCCGGCCGGCGTTTTTTCGGCTGACTTGTAGAGGTCGAGTGCGTCCACGTAACGCGCCGCGTCATATGCCTCGATCGCTTCGCTGACGATGGAGGCGGTCACGATACCGTTCACGTAGACCGGGCTGATCGGGTCGCCCACCTTCGTTGCCTGGCACGTATCGATATAGCTTTTGACGCTGGCATCGGCAGTCCAGGCCGGGCTGTCGTGGAAGAAGCCGATTGGTGTCGAGTCGACGTTGTCCACTCGTGCCCGAGCCACCGACTTGGCGATCGTCTTGCCGGCCTTCAGATCGACCATCACGAGGCAGAACCGAAACGCTTCGCGCACGCCCGCAGTCATGCCTTGCGCGTTGACCGGCGTGAAGGTGCCGACCATCACGTCCGCGCCCTTGGAGACTGCGGCAGCGGTGAACGGCTCGATGTCGAATTGGGGATACTTCTCGCGCGCCAGGGCGACGATGCGTTCCTGAATCTGCTGCGTCGCGACCGATTGCTCACCCGTGACGCCGTTCACCAACGGGTCGATCACCACGACCCGGCGCTCGGTAGATGGGGCATTGGCGAGTGCACCGGTGAACACGCCGTTCGCGGCCTTCAGCACAGCCTCCGGAAACGGCACCGGCGTTATCGGCGCCGCCGGCGGCGGCGCGACAGCCACCGGCGCCGGTGGCGTGGCCTGGGTGCAACCGGCGAGCAGGGCCAGCGCAGTCATCGCGAAGGTCAGGGCGGCACGGCGAATCAGGCCATCAGGACCGGCATTCGGTCCGCAGTGCCGCAAGTTCTCCATCTGACAATGTTTCCCCAAGCTGAGCACGACTAATAATATTCGCGCATCGACTTGACCGCAAGACTTGCGGGTGTGGTTGGGGAGATGTTTTTACTGTCGGTTGATCGGAAGGACGATTTGTCGCAAGCTGTGGTTCGCTGACCGATGGCTTTCCAGTTATTGGCACGGCGGGCAGCACCGTCACCATCGCGACATCGGCGAGCGGCGGCGTGACCTCGCCCTGAAACGACGCCGGCCTTGCCGCGCCGTGCAGACGCGGCCGCAGCACCGCGAGATAATCCGCTGCTCTCTCCACCTCCGGCCTTGGGTTCAGGTCAAGCGGGACATCCGAACCAATCGCGACAATGAGCGCGGGACCGGCGCCGGGACCGGCCACGAATTCCGCATGGGGGATGGTCGCGGTGCCGGATCGCGGTGGCCGCACGAGGTGGCGCACCGACCCATCAGCCTGGAAAATGTCGATATAGACCGCGGGCAGCGTCGTGGTGGCATCGACCGCAAGGCGCGCGCCACTGGTCACCTCGCGCTGCGCGGGTCGCAGGACGAAGGCCGGCGGAACGCTGTCCCAGGACTGCCGCACGAACGCGGCGACGGCCGCGATCGGCGCGCAAGCAAAGCGGCCGACGCGTGCGACGTCGTCGGTCAGCGGCCCGATGTCGCGCAGGCCGGCCAACAGCCGATCGAGGTCTTGCCCCCCGGATGCCAGACCGGAAAGGCGCGGCCCGTCCGTGACGTTGAGCACGGAGCATGGCACGGACTGCGCCTCCAGCCGCGCGCGCTCGAGCGGCGATGGCGCCGCCGGCGCCGGCGCCACGAGCACCGGTGCCGAGGTCGGCGCCAAGGGTGGCGTGACAGATGCCGGCGCCGCCGGTGGCGGGACCGCTTCCGGCGCCGAGGCGGTAGCAGCGACGCCCGCCGCCGAGGGCGTGCCAGCGACGCCCGGCGTCCCGGAGGTAGCGGCGACGCCCGGCGTCGATGGGGTCGCAGCGATGCTCGGCGCCGATGGGGTGGCAGCGGCGCCTGGCGTCGACGGGGTGCCAGCGACGCCAGGCGTCCCGGCGGTAGCGTCGCCGCCAGGCGTCGACGGGGTGGCAGCGTCGCCTGGCGTCGACGGGACGGACGTTGCAGCCACGGCCGGCGGACGGGTCTGTTGCGATACCACGACGGGTTTGCTGGCGGTGCCAGACAGCAGGAAAAAGCCAACTCCGCCCAGTAGCGCCAACCCGGCGACGCCGGCGCCGATGACCGCCGGCGATTTCATCGACCACTGCGGGCCGCTATCGGCGCGCAGACTGCCGGCCAATGGCGCTGTGACAGGCGGCGCCGCCGCCTTGGGTGACCGGGACGGCGCGATGACGGTTGCCTGCGCGTCGTGTTCCGGCGACCG
>DATHNI010000452.1:0-5515 GCA_035486135.1 Acetobacteraceae bacterium | reverse complement strand
CCGGCGTGCTGGAATTCGCCGGCATCTATCTCGCCGGCGCCGATCCGCGATCGCCCCTCGCCTCCCCCATCCACGGCGACCTGCGCGGCCTGCCGCCACTCCTGATCCAGGTCGGCTCAGTAGAAACCCTGCTCGACGACGCGGTCAGCCTCGCGCGCGTCGCCGGGCTGGCCGATGTCGTCGTCGATCTGCAGATCTGGCCCGAAATGATCCATGTCTGGCACCTGTTCCATCCAATGCTCTCCGCCGGCCGGAGCGCCATCGCGGCGGGTGGCACATTTGTTCGCAGCTTCACAAAGGAATCCTGACCGATGACTATCCGTTACGACGACCGTGTGGCGATCGTCACCGGCTCCGGCGCCGGGCTCGGCCGCTCGCACGCCATGCTGCTGGCCTCGCGCGGCGCCAAGGTGGTGGTAAACGATCCGGGCGGCGCGGTGGACGGGCGCGGCGGCCAGAACGCGGTGGCCGACACGGTGGTGGCTGAGATCAAGGCAGCCGGCGGCGAGGCCGTCGCCAACTATGATTCGGTCGCCGACGCCGCCGCGGCGCAGCGCATCATTGACACCGCCATGAACACCTGGGGCCGCCTCGACATCCTGGTGAACAATGCCGGCGTGCTGCGCGACAAGGCATTCAACAACATGGACCTGGCGGATTACGAGTTCGTCAACCAGGTGCACCATTTCGGCACCGTCTACTGCACCAAGGCCGCCTGGCCGATCATGCGCAAGCAGCAATACGGGCGGATCGTCGTCACCACCTCGGGTTCCGGCACGGTCGGCAATTTCGGACAGGCGAACTACGGCGCGGCCAAGATGGCGGTGAACGGCTTGATCAACGTGCTGCGGTTCGAGGGCGCGAAATACAACATCCGCATCAACGCCATCTCGCCGTCCGCGCTGACGCGGATGACCGAATCGCTGCTGCCGCCGGACATCGCACCTTATATGAAGCCCGAGTTGGTGTCCCCGGCCGTGGCCTGGCTGTGCAGCGAGGAATGCGACCAGAACGGCGAGATCATCGCCGCCACCGCCGGCGGCTACGCGCGGGTGCAGTACTTCGTCACCGAGGGCGTGCAGTTCGACCCAGAACAATCGGTGACCATCGAGATGATTGCCGAGTCAATCGACGAGATCCGCGACCTGTCCACCGCCTTCCCGTACACCGGCCTGATGGGCAACGTGGCGGAGAAGCTGCGCGAAATGGGCCGCATCAAATAGCTGCTCACAGGATCGTGAAACGCGCGGCCTGAAACGCGCGAAACCGAACCGGGCGTTGCGGAGTTGCAAGTGTTGTCGGTTCGCCGTGAGGCGAGGCCGTCGTGTCGTACGACTTTGAGGATGGTCGGGACAGAGGCTGTGAAGAAACACGACCCATCGCAAATGCCGGTCGAGCAACTTGCTCAGCTTCTGCTGCACCTTGCCCGTGAGGACGCGGCACTGCCGCGGCGCACGCCGGCCAACGACGATGCGCAGCATGCCGAGTACGTCGATGACATGTTCAACCGGATCGAGGCCCTGCCGGAGTTGCGCCGCGACTCCCAGCCGATCCGGCTGGAGCCGTATGTCTCGACGGACCCGGTCCCTGCCGCCGCGCCGGCGAGCAATGAGGACCTGGAAGAGCTGGTGGCGATCGCCCTCACCTCCGCACAGGATGCCGAGGACGTATCGCGGGAGGCGAGGGACGCCAGCCGTAAGGCCAGGCGCGGCATGGTCCTCGCCGTCAGCCTTGCGGTCGTTGGGGTCGTCGTTGCCGGCGCCGCCACGATGGGTGCTCGCCAGTCCAGCACCGACAACCAGCAGATGGCGGAGATCGCCAGGCAGGTGCAGGCGCTTGCCGTATTGCAGCGGCACATCAACGACCAGTTGTCGGAAATCCACGCTCCCGCGCCGGTGCAGGACGCACACGCTGGCACGCCGGTGCCGGACGCACACGGTGTCGCGCCCCTGCAGGACGCACACGCTGCCGCGCCTATGCGGGAAGCCAGCGCGGCTCCGGCCACGCCGCGGAGCAATGCAGGTCCGCCGGCGCTCGCGCCGCTCAAGGCGAGGCCGGTGCGGGTATTGCCGGCCGAGACGGCCGCGCCATTGTTTGCGCCGGGCGCCGACGATCCGCCGGCGTCGTCCGCCGCCGGTGCGCCATCCCGGCAGGAAGCGCCGGCCGCATCCTATTCCCCGGCGGCGTACGACACCCAGGTGTCGCCTTACGACCCTTACCCGCCGCCGCCCGCCAGCCAGCCGCCCTATGTCGTCAACAACCGGGCATGGCCACAGTACCATCATCGGCGCCGGCACGACCGCGCTGTCGTTGTGCCGCAGCCTGTCGCGTATGTGATCAGCGCAGTGCGGCGCGACATGCGGACATTGTTCCACTGACGGCACCATCGGCTGCACGATCGGCCGATCCCTGACCCGCCGGCGCGATCCATGCGCAGACCCCGTCCGGCTTGAACACCTGAGCAACCCCCTTGCCGCGGCCCGTGCCGATGCCCGCGTGCGCCACCGGATCGGCGCGCAGGCCGAACCGGGCGCGGCCTTGCCCAAGGCCTGGCGGACCGGGCGAGAATTCCCTCTATGGCCGCCGTTCAGGAGAGAAGTATCTCGGCGGTATCGCTCGGATCCAGGGAAATATAATCTTTCTTTGCCCGGCCCCTTGCGCAGTTCGGAGAAGAGTCTTCTCTAACACCGGTAGCGCGGTCATTCGTCCGCGCAGCCATGCCGGGGTTCCACGTCGTGCCGACCAACCTTGCCACCGCCGCCCGCCTGCATGTGCCGGAGTTTTCCCCAGGCTCCGTCTGGCTGGCCGGCGCGGGTCCGGGCGACCCCGGATTGCTCACACTTTACGCGCTGCACGCGCTGAACACGGCCGATGTCGTGCTGCACGACGCGCTGGTGTCTCCGGACATCCTGGCCCTGATCGCGACGCCACGGCGGCACAGCGTCGGCAAGCGCGCCGGCGGGGCACGCACGCATCAACTGCGGATCAACCAGTCGCTGGTGTCGCTGGCACGGGCGGGTCACCGCGTGCTGCGGCTGAAGGGTGGCGATCCGCTGATCTTCGGCCGCGGCGGCGAGGAAGCCCTGGCGCTCGCCGCCGCCGGCGTGCCGTTCCGCATCGTGCCCGGCATTTCCGCCGGCATCGGCGGCACCGCCGGCGCGGGTATTCCGCTGACCCACCGCACCTTGGCGCGCAGCGTGGTGTTCGCCACCGGACATGACGCGCAGGGCGGACTGCCGGACGATCTCGACTTCGTGGCGCTGGCACGCACCGACGTGGTGGTGTTCTACATGGCGCTGCGCCAGGCGGACCTGATCGCGACGCGGCTGATCGCGGCGGGCCGCGCCCCCGACGAGGCGATCGCGTTCGTCAGCGACGCCACCACGCCGCGGCAGCGCGTCATCGAGGCGACGCTCGCCACCGCCGGCGCGGTTGCCGCGCGCCTCGATCCGCACGCACCGACACTGATCGTCGCCGGCCCGGTTCTGGCCCTGCGCGCGATGATCGCACCCTTGCAACAAGCGACGCCGATGACGCTGGAGCCAGCGCCATACGCCGTCGCAGGAGGCGTACCATGAGCATGCCAACCGCGCTGGCGACGGCGCCGTTCCCCGAAGACCAGTTGAGTGAAATCCAGCGATTGCTGCACGGCGCCACCGCGGAGCAACGCCTGTGGCTGAGCGGTTACGTCGCGGGGTTCCAGGCCGCGACGGCAGCGCCGGCTGTACCGGCCGCGCTGCCGGCCGCCAAGGCGAAGCTGACGATCCTCTACGCCACGGAGTCCGGCAATGCCGAGGCGCTGGCCGGGGCGGCGCGCAAGTCGGCGGCGCGGCTTGGCTTCGCGGCCAGGATGCTCGACATGATGGATGCCGTACCGGAACAACTCGTCGGCGCGGAGAACCTGCTGGTGATCGCCAGCACCTGGGGCGAGGGCGATCCACCGCAGCGCGCGGAAGGTTTCATGTCCGCGCTGATGGCGGACGATGCGCCGCGCCTCGCGGGCCTGCGGTTCGCCGTGCTGGCGCTCGGCGACCGCGCCTATGCGAAGTTCTGCGAGACCGGCAAGCAGATCGACGCTCGGCTGGAGGCGCTGGGCGGCACGCGCATCGCGCCGCGCCTCGATTGCGACCTGGATTTCCAGAAGCCGGCGGCGGGCTGGATCGACACCACGTTGCGCGAGATCGCCCCGGCGGCGGACCCCGGCGCCGCCGTGATCCATGTCGATTTCGCCCGACCCGGTGCGGCGGAGGATCGTGCTCGCGCGTTCGACGCCGAGATCACAGCGCAGATCAACCTCAACAGCATGCGCTCCGACATCGAGACGCATCATGTCGAGCTGTCGCTGGCCGGTTCCGGCATCGCCTACGAGCCGGGCGATTCGCTCGGGTTCGTGCCGCGCAACGATCCGCGCCTGGTCGAGGACGTGCTGCGCCTTGCCGGCCAGGACGGCGACGCGGCGCTGCACGCGGCACTGACCGAGCGCTTCGACATCACCACGCTGACGCGGGCGCAGATCGCGGACTACGCCGCGCTGACCGGCGACGCGACGTTGCGTGGGCTGGCGGAAGATCCGGCACGCACGGCGGAATTCCTGCACGAGCGGCAGTTCGTCGATCTGCTGCAGGCGGCGCCAAACAGGCTGACGGCAGAACAATTGAGCAGGCTGCTGCGGCCGTTGCCGCCGCGGCTCTATTCGGTGGCGTCCAGCCGTGCCGCGGTCGGCGAGGAAGCGCATCTGCTGATCGGCGCGGTGCGCTGGGAAAGCCATGGCCGCGCGCGCAACGGCGTGGCGTCGATCGACGTGGTGGAACGCCGCGGCGTCGGCAAGACCTTGCCGGTGTATTTGAAGCCGAACCCGCACTTCCGCCTGCCAGCCGATCCGGCGGCGCCAGTCATCATGATCGGTCCGGGCACCGGCGTCGCTCCATTCCGCGCCTTCATGCAGGAACGCGAGGCCACGGGCGCCAGCGGCCGCAACTGGTTGTTCTTCGGCGCGCGGCGATTCAATTACGACTTCCTGTATCAGCTTGAATGGCAGGACTGGCTGCAATCGGGCGTGCTGAACCGCATCGACGTCGCGTTCTCGCGCGACCAGCGGGGAAAAATCTATGTGCAGCATCGCATGTGGGAGGCCCGCCGCGAGTTGTTCGCATGGTTGCAGGATGGCGCCGCGGTTTATGTGTGCGGCGACATGAAGGCGATGGCGAAGGACGTGCACGCCATGCTGCTGCAAGTGATCGCGGATCAGTCGGGGCGCGATGCCGACGGCGCGGCGGCGTATCTGCGCGAGATGCAGCGCGCCGGCCGCTATCTCAGGGACGTTTACTGATGGCTCAACTGTCACGCAACGAGACGATCAAGGACGAGAGCCGCTTCCTGCGCGGCACGATCGCCGAGGGGCTGCGGGTGCCTGTCACCGGCGGAATCGCCGAGGATGACCAGCAGCTCACGAAATTCCATGGCATATACCAGCAGGACGACCGCGAGCTGCGTTTCGAGCGCGCCAAGAAGAAGC
>DATHNI010000451.1:0-2874 GCA_035486135.1 Acetobacteraceae bacterium | reverse complement strand
TGTTCGCCACCAATGCGATGAACTTCATCGACGGGCTGAACGGACTGGCCGGCGGCGTGGCGTTCATCGCCGCGGGGTTCCTTGCCGGCATCGCCGCGACGCATGACGGCTGGTTCGCGTATGCCGCCTCGCTGCTGCTGGCGGCCGGCATCGCCGGGTTCCTGCCGTTCAACTTCCCCCGGGCCCGCATCTTCATGGGCGACGTCGGCAGCCAGTTTTGCGGCTTCATGCTGGCGGTGCTGGCGGTGGTCGCGAGCCGCTTCCAGGGCCTGGAGCTGTCGTTCCTGTTGGTGCCGATGCTGCTGTCCGGCGTGTTGTTCGACGTCGGCTTCACGCTGGCGCGCCGCGCGGTGGCCGGCGAGCGCCTGACCGCGCCGCATCGCGGCCACCTGTACCAAATCGCGCAGCGCGCCGGCGTGCCCGCCCCGGCGGTGGCGCTGATCCATTGGACCTTCGCGGCGTATGGCGGGGCCTGCTGCCTGGTGTTCATATCCGCCTCGTCGGCGTGGAAGCCGCTGGTGCCCGCCTTGACCCTGGTGCCGCAGCTGGCGTGGCTAGGCTTCGTGGTGGCGCGCGCCAGGAGCGCCGGTTTGGAGCGGTGGGGGTGAAGGCAAGCGCCGGCTGCCTCACGTACCGGCCGCCTCACGAATGGGTGCGTCGGGTCGAGAGGTGAACGGGTCGCGTCGAGAGGTAAGCGGGGGAAATCATGCGAGAGCTCGCCGGCAAGACAGCGTTCGTGACGGGCGGCGCGAGCGGCATCGGGCTCGCACTGAGCCGCGCCTTTGCGCAAGCGGGCATGAAGGTCATGCTCGCTGATATCGAGACGGACGCATTGGCGGCGGCCGTCGAAAGCCTGGTCGGTGTCGGGCCGGACGTGCGTGGCGTTGTCTGTGACGTCGCGGACCCTGCGAGCGTAGAGCATGCGGCCGAGGCGTCGTACGCGGCGTTCGGCAATGTCCATGTGGTCTGCAACAATGCCGGGGTCGGCGGCGGCAGCGGCATCGACAACATCTCGCTCGACACCTGGCGATGGGTGCTCGATGTCAACCTCATGGGAGTGCTGCACGGCATCCGGACATTTCTTCCGCACATCCGCGCTCACGGCGAAGGCGGCCACATCGTCAACACGGCGTCCATGGCCGGCATGAACAGCGGGCTTGGGTTCAGCCCGTACGCGGCGAGCAAGTTCGCGGTGGTCAACATGTCCGAGGGCCTGGCCTTGCAGGTCGCGCCGCATGGCATCGGGGTGACCGTGCTCTGTCCGGGGTTTGTTCGAACCCGCATCTGGGAGAGCGCGCGCAACCGACCGGAGCGCTACGGCCCGGCGCAGACACCGGATCCCGCGAGCCCTGCGGGCAGGTTCGCTGCCGAACTTGCCGAACTCGGCAAGTCCGGGCTCGACCCGTCGGATGTCGCCGCGCAGGTCCTCACCGCGATCCGCGAGAACGAACTCTATGTGTTCACGCATCATGGGGCGGATTGGCGCGCCGAACTGGAAGCGCGGTTTGCCGCGATCCTGTCAGCGATGGATAAAGCGGCGGCCCGCCAGTAGCCGGAGTCAGCGATGCGCAAGACCGCGGACCTTTGTCGTCCTGTCCGCGAGACGGCGGACTTTTGTCGACCTGTGAGTGCTAGGCGCGTAGCACCGAAGCAATCCCTCGCCTGACGAGCGCTCCTCGGCTCGCAAGGCGGGGGATTGATTCCCCGGGTCAAGCCCGGGGACCGCTACGCGCTTCGCAATGACAGGACTAGACCGGCCTCACTCGCGCTTCACCAGTAGTGGGCACTAGCGCAGGAACCGGCCGCCGCGCTGGACGCCGGCCGCGCGCCGCGTGCAAGCTGGGCGGTGACGCAAGCTCGGGGAGGCACGCGCATGGCCGGCACGTGGATCGACATCGGCGAAGGTTTCCGCGGCTATCTCGCCGTGCCGCAATGCGGCTCCGGTCCAGGGTTGCTGCTGTTGCAGGAGATCTTCGGCATCAACCCGCACATGCGCGACGTCGCGGATTACTATGCCGAGGAAGGCTACGTAGTGCTCGCGCCCGACCTGTTCTGGCGGTTGGAGCCCGGCGTCGAATTGGGCCACAGCGAGGCCGACATGGCTCGGGCTTTCGCGTTGTACGGGCAGTTCGATACCGATCTGGCGACGCAGGACATTTCGACCGCGGCGGCGTGCCTGCGCGCGCGGGCGGAATGCAC
The DNA here is from genome assembly GCA_035486135.1 of Acetobacteraceae bacterium. Classification (GTDB taxonomy): domain Bacteria; phylum Pseudomonadota; class Alphaproteobacteria; order Acetobacterales; family Acetobacteraceae; genus JASHVB01. Next base: position 675 of record DATHNI010000451.1, on the reverse strand, counting down.
CGGCAAGGTGGGGGCGCTGGGTTTCTGCCTCGGCGGGCTGCTGGCGTATCTTGCCGCCGCGCGCTGCGGCGTGGATTGCGCGATCGGCTATTACGGCGTCGGCATCGAGCAGCATCTCGATGAAGCGGCGTCGATCGGCTGCCCGCTGGTGCTGCATTTCGGCGAGCTCGACAAGTTTGTTCCGGCTGCGGCGCGCGATGCCATCGCCGCAGGCCTGGCCGGTCGCGCCGGCGTGCAGATCTTCGTGTATCCCGGCTGCGACCACGCGTTCAACAACCCCGGGCGGCCGAGCTTCGACAAGGCGGCGGCGCTGATGGCGCACTCGCGCTCGATCGCGGCGCTGCGCCAGGCGATGGGGCCGCATTTCGATCTGTCAGCGTTATGGGAGCAACATACGGGGTTTGAATTCGGGGAGCGGGATGCAGAGAAGACGATGCGGACGATGGTGCCGCAGCCTTACGTCAACCACATCCCGGTGATGACCGGCGGCGTCGGGTACGATGATCTGCTGCGGTTCTACACGCATCATTTCATTCCGAAGACGCCAGCGGACACGAAGCTGGTGCCGATCAGCCGCACCATCGGCGCCGACCGCGTGGTGGATGAGATGCTGTTCTGCTTCACCCACGACATCGAGATCGACTGGATGCTGCCGGGCGTGGCGCCGACCGGGCG
>DATHNI010000450.1:0-11451 GCA_035486135.1 Acetobacteraceae bacterium | reverse complement strand
TGGAGAGGCTGTACGGGAGGGGGCACCTGGGTCGTGGTCGCTGCCTCTCCAACGAATGGATTGCAAAGGCGCTGCCTTTGCTGGGGGGTCCAGGGGGGCAAAGCCCCCTTGGCAGGTCCAGGGCAGCGCCCTGGCCTTGCTTCCTTCACCCGATTGCCCGCCAGTCGCGTGCTCTTGGGTGGCGCCGGCGCCCCGACCTGCGCTACAGCCTCGCGGCAAAATGATGACGCCCTCCATTCCCCAGGACGCCCGCATCCGCGTGGTGGGCGACGTGCATGGTGACGCCGCGGCCTTCGCGTACGCCTCCGCGACCGACCGCTTCGTCCTGCAACTTGGCGACCTGACCGACCACGGCCCCGACAGCGCCGGCACCCTGCGCATCATGTTCGGCCTGATCGACCAGCAGCGCGGCCTGTTCTTGCTCGGCAACCACGACCTGAAGCTCGCCCGCACCCTCGCCGGCCATCCGATGCGGCCCGATCCCGTGGTGCACGCGACGATGGAGCAACTCGACGACGCCCTGCGCGAGCGCACCGTCCTGGAAACCGCGCGGGCGCCGGCCTGGCTGCGGCATGGCGACACGATCTTCGTGCATGGTGGCTTCCACACCGACATGCTCGACCAGCTGCCGCCGCCGCATGGCCTCGACCGGCCGCAAGGCGCCGTGGCCCGGGCGCTGTACGGCGAGCCGACCGGCCGCACCCAGCCCGACGGCTATCCGGAGCGCAGCCTGCGCTGGGTGGACCGCATCCCGGCCGGCGTGACGGTCTATTGCGGCCACGATCAGCGCAGCAGCAACGGGCGCCCCTATGTGCGGCGGGGCTCGGCCGGCGGCCAGGCCATCTTCCTCGACACCGGCGCCGGCAAAGGCGGCCACCTGTCCTGGATCGACCTGTAACCAGGGCGCGCCAGAGGAGGGCTTATTAGCCTGGAGGGCTAGTATGGCGGGCGAGTGGAGGCAGGTGGAGGGCAAGTGGAGGGCAAGACAACGCCCTACCGAAGTGCCACAATAACTGCCAGAGACCCGAGCCAGGATGCTCCGCCCTTCGATGCACCAGCTATTGCTCCTGCGCCACGCCAAGTCGTCCTGGGACGACACCAAGCTGGGCGACCGCGACCGGCCGCTGACCGAGCGCGGCCGCCGCGCCGCCGCCGCCATGCGCCAGGCGATGCACGATCTCGGCCTGGCGCCCGACATGGTGCTGGTTTCCCCCGCCCGGCGCACGCTGCAAACCCTCGACCTGCTGGAGCCCTGGGACGACACGCCGCTGCTGGAGCATCTGGAGGCGCTCTATCTGGCCAGTCCGGCGCAAATGCTCGGCATCCTGCGCGAGGTTCCGGAAACGGTGCGCAGCGTGCTGCTGATCGGCCATAACCCCGGTATGCACGACCTGGCGCAGTCGCTGATCGAGGGCGCGGCGCCGACCGATGCAACGAACCGCCTCGCGAAAGGCTATCCCACCGGCGCGCTGGCCGAGTTCGCGATTGCCGGGCCATGGCTGCGCCTCGGCGCCGGCGGTGGCCGGCTGACCCGCTTCGTCACGCCCCGCGAGCTGGAACGCAGCATCTGACCGCATGGAACTTGAGCTGCGCCTCGATCCGGACGACGCATCGCGCCTTTCCCGGCTGAAATTGCTTGCCTCGGCGACGCGCGGTGGCCGCACCCAGCCGCAGCGCATCATCTGGCACGACAGCCCGGACTGCGCGCTGACCGAACACGGCATGGCGCTGGCCCGCGAACGCGGCGTTTGGCGGCTGGAAAAGCTGGTGCCCTCCGCCACCGACACCTGGGCGCCGGGAGCCCCGCCGCCGGTGCTGGCGGAAGCGGCGGAGGTGGCGGAACTCGGGTTCGACCTGCCGGCGCTTCTGGCACCCGCCGTCGCCTTCACCGGCCGCCACCAAACCTACGCCCTTGCCACGGCACAGGGTGCGGTGACGCTGGGGCTCGACCGCGGTTCGATGCGGACCATCACGACCGAACATGCGGCCTGCCGCGTGCACTTGTCGGGCGATGCGCAGGCGGTGCTGCACCTGGCATTGGCGGTGGCCGGAGAGGTGCGGGCGGAGGTGCCGTCCGCCACGCTGGCCGGGGAAGCGCTGGCCGTTGCTCGCGCCACCGTGCCGGCGCCGCGCCGGTCGGGCGCGACGTCGATGCCGGACGGCCTGGACGTCGCCGCCGCCTTCGCCTTCGTGCTGGCCCATCTGACCGACGTGATCCTGCATTTCGCGCCCGCCGCCGCGGAGGATGTCAGCGGCCCGGAGCCGGTGCATCAGATGCGCGTGGCGCTGCGCCGGCTGCGCTCCGCCGTCACGATGTTTCGCCAGTTCCTCGACTGCCCTGAATTGGAGGCGGCGAATGCCGGGTTGAAGGCACTGAGCGCACGGCTGGGTCCAACGCGGGACTGGGACGTCTTCCTGGGCGAGACCGCGCCGGCGGTGACCGCCGTGTTCCCCAACGAGCCCAAGCTGGCCCGGCTGATCGCGGCGGGTGAGCGGCGGCGGCGCGAGTGCCATGCCGCGCTGTGCGAGTTCCTTGGCTCTGCGGAATTCCGCCGGTTGGGGATTGCCCTGTCCTGGCTGGCCGGCGCGCGCACCTGGTATCCAGCGCAGCCGGAGGGCGCCGATCAACCGGTGTCGCTCCGGGACTTCGCGGCCGGCGTGCTGGACCGGCGGCTGCGCAAAATGGCCCGCACGGACGACCTGGCCGCCCTGGAGGCGGCGGAGTTGCACCAGCTGCGCCTCAAGGCCAAGCGAATGCGCTATGCGGCGGAGATTTTTGCGCCCCTGTATTCGGGCAAGGCACCGCGCCGCTTCATTCACCGGCTGAGCCTGCTGCAGGATGCGCTGGGTCAGCTTAACGACCGCACCACGGCGGAGAAGCTGCTGGCAGAACTTGGCGGCTCGGCTGGGCGGCACGCCTACGCGGCCGGGCTGGTGCTGGGTTGCGCCACCTCCGGGAGCGCGACGGAGGTGCTCCCCCGGGTGCTGCGCCGCTGGGAGAAGTTCCAGCACACCGCTGCGTTTTGGGAGTAAAGCAAGCACGAACCTCTCGCCGCGGGGCCGGTGCTGCCTGCAACGCACGAAATGTCTCACAAAGTTCAGGCAGGGCTAGGAAGCATTCACAAAGCAGGATTTCTGTTGCCGCGGCGTGTGGCATTATTCGGGGATGGCACGCAGGCTTTGTGGCGCTCGCCTGAGCTTCCCTCAGCTTTGTGAGACATTTCCGCCGCCTTGCGGCCGCAACCGTCCTGCGAGACTTTTCCTGCCTTGGGGCCGCAACGGTCCTGCCGACTTTGCGCGGCTTGCGAGCCGAATGCGATTGCCAGGGGCAGGCAGGGCGCGGGGTTGACCGGCTGCGCGAACCCGGCTGAACTTCCGCACCGAAAACTTCGGCAAATTCTGCGGCTTTAACCAGGAACCCCTGGGTGACGCAGGCGGCTTGCCGGAGAAGCGCGGGTACGCGTGACAACACAATGGGAGGAGGAGAAACTGCCATGCCGTTCTACCAACGAGGCGACGTCCGCATCCACTATGAAGAGGCTGGCTCCGGCTTTCCTCTATTGCTCATTCCCGGCGGAGGTTTGAACTCGGACATCTCCTATCTCACCGGCTTTCCGCCGTTCAATGCGATGGCGGTACTCTCCGACGAGTATCACTGCATCACGATGGACCTGCGCAACGCCAAAGGCGGCCAGTCGTCCGGTCCGTTGGAGATCGACCGGCCGTGGGATGCTTACACCGATGACCAGCTCGGCCTGATGGATCACCTGGGCATCAAGGAGTTCATGGTGATGGGCTTCTGCATCGGCGGCCCGTTCATCTGGAACCTGTTGAAGCGTGCGCCCGAGCGCATCGTCGCCGCCGTGCTGGCGCAGCCCAGCGGATTCCGCCCGGAACTGCCGGACCTGTTCTATCAGAACAACATCAAGGGCTGGGGACCGGCGCTGTGCGCTCAACGGCCCGACATCACGATGGACATGGTCGATGCATTCCTCAAGCGGATGTACGGCGCCAACCCCGACTTCGTGTTCACCGTGACGCGCGACTTCGTGCGGGGGTGCCAGACGCCGATCTTGGTGCTGCCGGACGACGTCCCGGCCCACCCGTACGCGGTGGCCGTGGAGTCAGCGCGGCTCGCGCCGAACTCCGAGGTCAGCATCTATCCGTGGAAGGAGACCAAGGAGCAGGTCGCGGAGGCGTTGCGCCACATTCGTTCGTTCCTCCGCGCGCACGCGCCGGTGGCGGCCAAGTAGCCGCAGCATTCGTGCCCATCATCTTCGGGAGGACCACAGCAATGGCACAAGCCGGCACAGGCGAATACACCTACGAACTGATTCGCGATTTCCTCAAGCTGCCGAATGGAGAAAGGTTCGGTTTGGTCAGCCGGGTGGCGACCGACTCGCAGGACCGCGTTTATGTGTTCCAGCGCAAGAATCCCCCGGTGGTGGTGTTCGACCGCGACGGAACCTATCTGGGTGCCTGGGGCACCGGCGAGGTCACCGATCCGCACGGCCTCAAAATAGTCGATGATGTCGTCTACACGACCGATCGCTCCGATTCCGTCGCGAAGTCCTTCACTTTGGATGGCAAACCGTTGCTGGAGCTTGGCCAGCGTGGCGTGCATTCCGACACCGGCTGCACCGGCTCCCCCTGGCTCGCGCAACGCGCGGCGGGGCCGTTCAACCACCCCACCGAGATGCTTCCCCATCCGAACGGCGACATCTACGTGACCGACGGCTACCGCAACGCGCGCGTGCATCGCTTCACGCGCGACGGGCAGCTTGTCACGTCATGGGGCGCGCCGGGCCATGCGGAGGGCGAGTTCCATCTGCCGCACAGCATCGCGTTCGACCCAGATGGCACGCTTTACGTCGCCGACCGGTCTAACAAGCGCATCCAGATTTTCTCGCCTGACGGCGACTTCCTTGGCCAATGGACCGGCATGGGCGGACCGAACGACATCACGCGCGCCCGCGACGGCACGTTCGTGATCGCGGAACAGGAAGACGGCGACAAGCCGGCGTATGTTTGCGTGCGCGACGCGGAGGGACAGGTGCTTGTCCGCCTGGAAAGCCGCCATGTGCATGGCGCCGGCGTGGACTCGCGCGGCGATATCTATGCAGGACTGACGGTAGACCGCAGCGTGGACAAGTTCGTGCGAACCGGCTGAGCGCCGGCACGGCGGCCGCGGCGCCCATTGCGAACACCAACCTCGGCACGATTTGGGCTCGCGCCGCACGATATAGCAGTCATACCAAGCGTCCGAATGGCTGACCCATCGGCACTGGCGTTCATCGTCATGGCGGGCGCAGGCCCGCCATCCACGACTTTGCTACGTGCATCAGCCGAAAGTCATGGCCGGCCTTCGCCGGCATGACGGGGCGGGCACTGTCCGTGTGTCACTATGCCGCTCCCACGGCGGCGGCCGCATCGCTGTCCCCGTACTCTTGCTGACCCGTTTCCGACAAGACGAACCGCACCAACAGACATCCGCCCGCCGCCACAAGCGCCAGACAGATGAACGCGACCCTCGTGCCCCAAAGCTCGGTAATGAACCCGGCGATGGTTGTGCTGAATGTCGCCCCCGCGGTCATCGCCAAACCCACCAGCCCCATCGCCAGGTTGAACCGTCCGCCACGATGTGTGATGTCAGCCACGACCAATGGCACCATAACCCCGACCGTTGACGCGCTGATCCCGTCCAGCAACTGGCAGGCTACGATCGAGGCCGCGCTTCCGTTGATCGCCAGCACAAGGCAGCGCACCGCCAGTGCCACAAAGCCCGCCAGCAGAACAAGCTTACGCCCACGCGCCTGAGCCAATCCGCCCAGCCGTGGCGCGATCAGTGCAGCCACCCCCTGCGACACCACCAGTGCGATCGACACCAGTGTATCCGTGTCCTTCAGCCCGGCGGCCTGAATCGCCGCGACCGCGAATGGCAGAACGGCAGCGTTGCTGAGTTGGAACATGAATGCGCATGCCGCGAAGGTCAGCAGCAGCGGATCTCGCCACAGTTCGCGCCGGCGCCGCAACGGTGCCTTGCGCGCATGTTTTGGCCATACCGTCGGATGCGAGGTGCGGTGGGGCGCATTCATGATATCGACGCCGCTGATCATCAGCAGGCAAGCCAGCGCCATCCCGCCAAACAACGCCGAAACATAAAACACCGCGCCCGGCGCGATGTGGGTGCCGATATATCCCATCAGGAGGGCCGCCAGCATGCCGCCGAGTGCCTTGAACCGCACATTGCCACCCAACCGCTCGGCGAATTTTTCGCGTCGGCTGAGTGCCAGCGTCATTGCCGCAATCGCCGGTGTCAGCAACGACGCGGCAACCCCCAATAGCAGCTCCGCCACCATGACAGGCCATTGCCAAGGGAACGTTGCGAGCACCAACGCAGCGACGATGATCACCCCAACGCCTGCGGCTGTGATCAGGCGCTTCAGTGGAACCGCGTCCACGAGGAGCCCTGCCGGCACCTGACCGGCAATGGCGGCCATCGAGCCGAGACTCAGCACGAAGCCGATGTCAGTCGGATGCCAGCCGTTGGCAGTCAGGTAGACCGTGACGAAGGGGCCAAAGCCCGTCAGCATGTCCGCGACGAAGAAGTTCAGCCCATTCAGACCAGCCAGGCTACGCCGCTTCAGCTCGGCTGCCTGTTCCTTGTTCCTCTCCGGGAGAGCCATTGTCGTACGTCCGATTTTTGGATGTTCTAATGCTCTGACCTGTTGGGAAACGCAACTTTCCTTCGGCGCCTCAGTTCCGAGGAATGACCAGCAACAACCGCTTCACAAAGTTCGCATCGCTGAAGCCATCGGGAAAAGCATGGTCCCGGCGTTCAACGTGAATGCTGCCATGCCGCCCGGCACTCCGGTGCCGCCTCAGGCCGTCATCTCGCGGTGGGACGGTCAGAGCAGGACTGCCGGCGCTACCGGCTCGACCGCTTCGTCTCAGTCGTCGTCGCGGGCCGCCAACCGATGAGAAAGCCGCCCGGCCCGACGCACGGCCGGGGGTGGCTCTCCGCCCCGGCGTGAAACCTGCGAACACAAGATGTCATCCGCCCGCGGGCGGACCACCGCCGCGGTTGTCCTGTTTGGCAAAAACGCTGCGCTGCTCCCCGCTGCCAGGAAACAAACACACCGCCCGTCCCGGGCTCTGTGAAACAAGCGCAAAATACCAGCATGTTCGCGCACACACCCCGGCATTTCCTATTGCATTGCACAATCGTTAAGCACTTGCCGCCTGCTTGTCGTGACCCGGCCCGCCCGCTAGGTGTGCGAACGCTTCAGGCGCAGAGGCGCAGCGGGGAGAACAGGCGATGGCTCAGGCGGCACAGAAGGGCAAGCGCGGCAGGACCGATACCGGTCCGGATCGCGACGAACTCCTGCGGGCCTACCGCACGATGGTGCTGATCCGCCGCTTCGAGGAACGCGCCGGCCAGCTTTATGGCATGGGGCTGATCGGCGGCTTTTGCCATCTCTATATTGGCCAGGAAGCGGTCGTCGTCGGCATGCAGCTTGCCATCGACGACGGCGACGAGGTCATCACTTCGTATCGCGATCACGGCCACATGCTGGCGACCGGCATGGACCCCAAGGGCGTGATGTCGGAGCTGACCGGGCGGCGCGACGGCTACTCGCACGGCAAGGGCGGCTCGATGCACATGTTCAGCAAGGAGAAGAACTTCTTCGGCGGACACGGCATCGTTGGCGCGCAGGTCAGCCTGGGCACCGGCCTGGCGTTCAGTAACTGGTATCGCGGCAACGACCGCGTCGCGGTGACCTACTTTGGCGAGGGCGCATCGAACCAGGGGCAGGTTTATGAAAGCCTGAACCTGGCCGCGCTGATGAAGCTGCCCTGCGTCTATGTGATCGAGAACAACCGCTACGGCATGGGAACCTCGATCGATCGTGCCTCGGCGTCGAAGGATCTGTCGAAGAACGGCGTGCCCTGGGGCATTCCCGGCATGCAGGTGGACGGCATGGACGTGCTGGCGGTGAAGGCGGCCGCCGTGGAGGCCGTGGCGCATTGCCGCGCCGGCGAGGGACCCTATCTGCTGGAGGTGAAGACGTATCGCTATCGTGGCCACTCGATGTCCGACCCGGCACGCTATCGAACGCGCGAGGAAGTCCAGGAGATGCGCACGCAACACGACTGCATCGAGAATGCGCGCCACAAACTGGAGGCGATGGGCGTGCAGGAGGATGCGCTGAAACAGATCGAGGACGAGGTGCGGGCGGTTGTGCAAGGGGCGGCGGCGTTCGCCCAGGAGAGTCCGGAGCCGGATCCGTCCGAGCTCTACACGGACGTGCTGCTGGAGGGTTGAGCGATGTCCACGCAAATCCTGATGCCCGCCCTGTCGCCCACGATGACCGAGGGCAAGCTCGCCAAGTGGCTGAAGAATGTCGGCGACGAGGTGCACGCCGGCGACGTCATCGCCGAGATCGAAACCGACAAGGCGACGATGGAAGTCGAGGCGGTGGACGAGGGCAAGCTGTCGCAGATCCTGGTTGACGAAGGCACCGAAGGCGTCGCGGTCAACACGCCGATCGCGGTGCTGTCGGCGAACGGCGAGGACACCAGCGCGGCGAAGCCTGCGCCCCGGCCGCAAGCCGCGCCGCAGCAGGAAGCCTCGCCCAGGCAGGAAGCCGCGCCGGCCCCGAAGCCGGCGGCGGACGGCGAGGATCACGCCGCGGTCGCGGAACAGGGCGCGCAAGGCCAGCGTAAGTCCGCGGTGGAAGCCGCACCCGCGCCGGAAATGGATTGGGGCCCGACCAAGCCCATTACCGTGCGCGAGGCGCTGCGTGACGCGATGGCGCTGGAACTGCGCCGCGACGACAGGGTGTTCCTGATCGGCGAGGAAGTCGCGCAATACCAGGGTGCCTATAAGATCAGCCAGGGCCTGCTGGACGAGTTCGGCGCGAAGCGCATCATCGACACGCCGATCACAGAGCATGGCTTCACCGGCATGTCGGTGGGCGCGGCGCTGAACGGGCTGCGGCCGATCGTCGAGTTCATGACGTTCAACTTCGCCATGCAGGCGATGGACCAGATCATCAACTCGGCAGCCAAGACGCTGTACATGTCCGGCGGCCAGATGGGCTGCCCCATCGTGTTCCGTGGGCCGAACGGAGCAGCGTCGCGCGTCGCGGCACAGCACTCGCAATGCTATGCGAGTTGGTACGCGCATGTGCCGGGACTGAAGGTGGTCTCGCCGTGGTCGTCGGCGGATGCGAAGGGGCTGCTGCGCGCGGCGATCCGCGATCCGAACCCGGTGATCGTGCTGGAAAACGAAATCCTCTACGGGCATACCTTCGATTGTCCGACGGATGACGACTTCATCCTGCCGTTGGGGAAAGCCAAGATCGAACGCGCCGGCGATCGCGTCACCATCGTCGCGTTTTCCATCATGGTCGGGGTGGCGTTGAAGGCGGCCGAGGCGTTGGCGGCGGACGGGATCGAGGCGGAGGTGATCAACCTGCGTTCGCTGCGCCCGATGGACACCGCGACGATCATCAATAGCGTGAAGAAGACCAATCGCATCGTCACGGTGGAGGAAGGCTGGCCGTTCGCCGGCATCGGTGCCGAGATCAACATGCAGGTGTTGGAACACGCGTTCGATTGGCTGGACGCGCCGCCGGTGCGGGTGCACGGGGTGGACGTGCCGCTGCCCTATGCGGCTAATCTCGAAAAGCTGGCGCTGCCGCAGCCGGACTGGATCGTCGATGCGGTGAAGAAGATCGTCTGAGGGGGCGGGGGAATATGGCGACGAACATCCTGATGCCGGCGCTCTCGCCGACAATGACCGAGGGCACGTTGGCGCGCTGGCTGAAAAAGGAAGGCGAACAGATTCGCGCCGGCGACGTGATCGCCGAGATCGAGACCGACAAGGCGACGATGGAAGTCGAGGCGGTGGACGAGGGCGTGCTGGGCAAGATCCTTGTCAACGACGGCACTGAGGGCGTGAAGGTCAATCAGCCGATCGCCGTGCTGGTGGGTGAGGGTGAGGCGGTTCCCTCCGGAGGCACCGAGGCGAAGGCGGCAGCGGCGCCGGAGGCCAAGGCCGTGGATGGTGCTAAGGCGACGCCGCCACAGCAGGAGGCGAAGCCGGCCGCGCCGCAGCGTCAGGACGCGAAACCGGCGGAAGCGCCAAAATCGCAGCCGGTGGCTCAATCGGGCAACGGCCATGACGCCGGCGGCGAGCGCATTTTCGTTTCGCCACTGGCTCGGCGCATGGCGCAGCAGGCGGGCATCGATCTTGTCGCGTTGAAGGGCAGCGGTCCGAACGGGCGCATCGTCAAGGCGGATATCGAGGCAGCGCAGCAGCGGGGCGCGACCTCCGCGCCGCCGCAGCCGTCCGCGGCACAAGCGGTTGCCCCACCGCCCGCCACACCGGTCGTGGCGCCTGCGCCGCAAGTGACCATCACCGCACCGCATCACGCCGAGCCGAACACTTCGATGCGCAAGGTGATCGCGCGGCGGCTGACCCAGGCGCACCAGACCACGCCGTTCTTCTTCGTCACGATGGACATCGAGATCGATGCCCTGTTGAAGCTGCGCGAGGACCTGAACGCCAAGTCGCCGAAGGAGGGTCCGTCGGCGTTCCGCCTGTCGGTCAACGACCTCGTCATCAAGGCCGCGGCATTGGCCTTGCGCCGCGTGCCCCAGTTGAACGCGACCTATACCGACGAAGCCACGCTGTTCTATGACGACGTCGATATCAGCGTCGCGGTATCGCTGCCCCAGGGGCTGATCACGCCGATCGTCCGCAAGGCGGACCAGAAGGGGCTGGCGTCGATCAGCAACGAGATGAAGGAGCTGATCACACGGGCCAAGTCGAACAAGCTGAAGCCGGAGGAATTCCAGGGCGGCGGCTTCTCGATTTCCAACATGGGCATGTTCGGCGTGTCGCAGTTCACCGCGATCATCAACCCGCCCCAGGCCGCGATCCTGGCCGTCGCGGCTGGCCAGCAACGCCCGGTGGTGAAGAATGGCGCCCTTGCGGTTGCCACGATGATGACCTGCACACTGACCGTCGATCATCGCGTCGCCGACGGCGCGCTCGGCGCGCAATGGATGGCGGCGTTCAAGACGATCCTGGAAGACCCGCTGAGTCTGATGCTGTGACGACGAGAAAGTCTCCTCTCCCGCCTTCGGCGGGAGAGGGTAGGGTGAGGGTGATGCGTACGGCACGCTGCGCCCGCACCCTACCCCCTCCCACTGCGTGGGAGAGGAATCAGTGATGCCTGCCTTCACCCTTCGCAATGCCGCACCCGCTGACGTCCCAGACGTGCTGCGCCTCGTGCGCGGGCTCGCCGAGTATGAACGCCTGCTGCATGAAGTCGTCATGACCGAAGCCGAGCTGCACGCCGCACTGTTCGGTCCGCAACCGCGTGCCTATGCGGTGCTGGCCCACGCCGACGGCGGGGCGGTTGGCCTCGCGCTGTGGTA
>DATHNI010000449.1:0-9360 GCA_035486135.1 Acetobacteraceae bacterium | reverse complement strand
CCTGTTCGGTCTGGGTGCTGCTTTCATCCTGACGATTGCACTTTGCCGCACGCTCCACGTAATGGAACTGAAGGAAGCCCGATCTGCTGGCCGCCGCGTCCGCGATCACGATCTGAGGGAACGGTTGGCGGCGGCGGACGTGTCCCGATCAGGGATTGGTGCAAAACTGGGGGTACCAGGGCGCGCCGGATATACGGAGGGACAGCCAATCTCCTGGTGAACCGTCGGATGAACAAAGGTCAGCAAGTGCGCTGGTCACGGCGAGGCGCCGACCTACTGCTTCAGGTTCGGTGTGCAGTCTATAATGGTACGCTCGGTTCCGAATTCGGACAGAGATTCCGTACATGCAACGAATATTTCCCGCCAACCGCTGTTGCCGCCTGACCCCCAGTTTTGCACCAGTCCCTTCCCCTGCCAGCATGGATGCGAGGCCATAGCCAAAAAGGGAAGGGCTATCTGTCGCCGGCTCCGCCTGGGCCCAACGCCCAAAAGACAGGAACCTTTCGGTCTCTGAGCGCCTTCAGTTTGCGGAAGGCATTTTTCTCCCGTCCAGACATTGATGCTTCAGACTGCACATTGGTGGTGGCAAATTGCTGCATAAGCCTCACGAGCTGATCGCGCTCTAAAGTGGACTTCTTAATCTCGCAAGCGACACGCTCTTTCACCAGATCGAACCGATTATAGGCGACGAGATCAAACGCCCAGCCTGGAGGTTGCGTTCCAAGAAATTTGCTTGGCCATCCATATTCAAAATGGAGTCGAGCAAGCCCTGCGACGGTAATTATCGGCTCCATCCAGAGAGAAAAAGGGCGCGGCGTAACGTTCTTTGCGCCTGTCCAGAAAAACTGCTCCTTGGCCCCGCTCCTCGGTGCAAGATATTGCCCGCGACCGACATGTTCGACCAGATTGGTGTCCAGCGCTCGCAAGAAATCTTTCGCGTCTAATTTGCTGACTTTGGACCAATCCGGCTGCTTAAACCCTGCAGAGCCCCATCCGCGGCTCGGGTCATCGCAAAATTTCGGGAGCAGGTCGTCCAAGACCCGGTTCTTGAAGCTGGTCAGGTCGTCGGTTTGGTCGCAATTGGCCATGTGGAAATGTCCGGGGGAGTTGCAGATCGACGTTTGGCAAACCGATACTCGCCACCGCCACCCGCGATCGTACTTGGTCCTAGCGCAATTGAATTCCAAGCTGTTGATATAGCAACAGGAAGTCGAAGTTGTTCCAGGCTTCTATGAACTTTCCGTCTTGCACGCGCACCAAACACATGCCGGTGAAATCAACTCTTTTGTTCGTTGGAGAAGGAGTGATGCCCGGTCCAGTGTGAGATGCCGTTATCCGGCAACGTGCGAAAATCTTGTCGCCACTGACAAACGAATCCTCGACGAAGAAATGGATGTCCGGAAAGGCCGCACGGAACTGTCGATAGAACGGCTTGAACGAGGTGGGCCCTCGGACTGCGACGCCTGCCGGATCGGAAAGGCCGTGAGTGACAAAATCTTCCGCCAAAAGCTCATCGATCGTGTTCTCTCGCCCTTGGTTCCAGACTTCCTCGAACCAGCGGTGCAATAGCATTTCGTATGCCAATTTCTCCTCCTCCCGCATCGCGCCGGAAAGCATGGAAAACCGACTCAGCCGCGGTGACGCTGCCCACGCGATCGTGCTTTACCCCGAGGGGAGACAGCCATGAAGGAAACTCATAGTATTTTGCGGCTTCAGACCAAAAAGCCGATGGAGGATCGCATGACCATTCGAACGGCTACCGGGGCCTACGCGCTTATCAACTTCCCGTATGGCTGGACGCCCGCGAGTCAGCCCCACAACGGTGACACGTTCATTGTCAACTCCGATACGGCGATAATGTTGGGCGGCAACTTCTCGGCATCGACGGTCGATCTCAGCTGGAACCCCGGCACGTCCTCCGTTCCGCAGAGCCCCGGCCCGACACTCGATTTGTATGGAGTGACGCACCTTGGCACCGTGGAAGTATCGGGGCCGTCGGCCCTCGCCCCGGCCACTATCAACGTGCTCGGCAGCGCTACCGTAGATCACCTGGACCTGCAGGCCGGTTACCCGGGCCATACTCTCACGGTGAACATTGGTTCTTTTTCGCGCTTGACCACCGAATACGACGGAGCAGGCGACCGGTATGCGTTTCTCAACGTCACCGGCGGCGTCGGCTCAACTCTCGACAATGACGGCAAGAGCTACGTGGATGCGGCAACCATCGCTGCCAATGTGATCGGGAACGGCTCGTGGACCGAGAACGGCGGCTATCCTGGTTCAGTCCACATGTCATTCGAGGGCTCCGTCGGACCAGGTCAGACCGTCAACTTGGCTGGCGATTCCGCCCTCAGTATCGACGAACCGACGGGATTTCATGGCTTGGTCAACATCGAACAGGGTTGGGTGGGCGGCCCCCCGGACGACATCCTGCTCGCCGGCATTCATGGCGACAGCTTCACATACCGGAATGATATGCTGGCGGTATCCTCCGCGGGCAAAGTCGTGGACACCCTGCGAATTACTGACCCTAATGGCGTCTTCTCGGTCTCGGACACAACCGCGGGCACTATCATCATCCCCGTGTTTTCGCCCGAGGTCCAGCAATACGCCGGGTCGATCCTCCACGTCTCCTAATCGGCCTACAGCGTAGCCGGGCCAGCAGCGCCGTAGCAGCCGCTTCCGGCGACCGGGGCAGGCCCGGGAGTATACCGCGGGGCACCGGGGAGCGATCGTCAGCGGGCAGACCGCCGCGCAGATGCCGCGGCGGCAGGGCCAGGCGTTGTCTATGCGCATCGAGGTGGCACCCGCTTCCTTGCCAGCGCCCGGCCCCAGAACTTCCGGGAAGCCTGATTATCGGAACCAAACCGGGGAGGAACGCGTCGGGGTTCAAGCTTTGGCGGCTACGGCGGGCCGTGACGGCCGTAGGATCACACCGCGCTCACCGATCGCCCCAGCAGGCGTAAATCTCGCAGGTTCCGGCCGGGATTTCCACACGTGGCTGACCAGTCGCTTACGATTGATCCTATGCGGCCCAAGGTTCGCCACGTCGGTCAGGTCGAGAATGTCCCCGCAATCCACCTCATAGGCACACAGCGTCATCGGCTGCGCCTTGAACGGGAACGCCTGCTGTGCCTCCAGCCAAGCGGTCTCGAACCTCAAAGAGGTATATAGCGCGGGCACTCCCACCGGGTTGAAGCGACCGCCGGCAGACGCAGCGCCTTGCCCGGAGTCCGGTGCGTAGGCCCATCTTGGATTATGTGCCCGATAGACGAACCCGGTCAGCCTCACGCATATCCGCCGGCGGCGATACCGGCGAGGTAGCTCTTCAAATGCTCCGACCGCCCGGCACGAACCAAGTCCTCGGCAGTCTGATCACCGAAGGCCGGGATTGGATGCGACCGGTACCAGGCAAAAGCCTGCGGCACCGACCCACACCAGGGAAGGATACGGTTGATGATCTCGGCCACCTCGCGCAGCCGAGCCCGGGTCGCCGGGGCCTGCAACCGGCGTGTCTTGGACACAGTGTCGCGTGACAGTCCGGCGGCCGCGGCCACCTCGCCCTTGGTGACCCGAAGCGCGGAACTGAGCCGATCCGGTTCAACCAGGCCTTCGCCGCTTATCACGTCGTCCAGGAAGGTATGTTCGGCGGTCGCTGACGAATGCCTCACGATTAACCCCCTGTTCAGGGCATTATGTGCGCTCTCCGAAACTGCTTCCAGGCCGACAGTGGAGGTGCGCCGCTCACACCACCCGCTCGTCCCGGCGGCCGTAATACAGCGTGACCGTGTGGGTCGCCTCGGCAAAGAACAGCCAGCGCTCGACATAGACACCCAGTATGGCCGCCAGTGCGGCCACCGGCACCAGCACCCGATCCGCGAACGCTCCCAGCGCGATGCCAACCAGCAACAGCAACAGCGGCGCGACGAAACCAACCGCCAGCGCGATCGTCCGCAGTCGCGACGCGTGCTTGCGGGCGATGGCATAGCCCATCTCGCGGAGCAGATAGTTTTCCTCGGTGTGCGGCGATTCAAGCATGCGTACCGGGCCGAGAAACCCGAGGCCGGTCGCGCTCTCGATCGTTGCGACCGGGCGCGCGGCGTCGATGTCCCGCCAATAGGCGAGCTTCGCCACGCCGGCGGCAACCGCGAAGACCGCTCCGATGGCTGCCATCGATCGCGCCGCGTCGGCGTCGGCCAACGCCACCGCCGCGGCGAGCCACACGGCGCCGGTGAACAGCGTCAGGAGCAGGAAATTCGGCGGCACCAGCCGGTGATGCCACTGCCGTATCGGCCGCAGCGTGGCATAGATCATCGCCTGGCACAGGACGGTCGCGAGGCTGCATACGGCGGCCAGCAATCCCAGCACCTCCGCCACGCTGCTTCCCGAGCCGGCGAACCACCACGCAGCGGCGAAGCCCAGCGCCGGCACATAGGTGAACAACGCCATCACGCCCTCACGCGACAGCCAGGACGAACGCCATTGCGAAATCGACCGCCAGGCGCGCTCCGGATGCCCGAGGTGGAATGTCGAGGCGAGCAATCCCACCGTGCTGAGTGCCAGCGCGACGAAGATGGCGACCACGCCGAACCACGGTGACGACGGCAGCAGCCGCAGCGCGTTCAGCACGCCGAGCCAAGCCAGCATGCCGTAGCCGGCGCCCGACGCGGTGGTCAGCAGAATAACGGAAAACGCAGGGTTCATCGCGAAAGCACCCGATCGATCCAGCGCAGCACGCTGTTGCCGCCGGTGGGACGAGCCGCCTCGACCGGCGCCGCGGCCACCGGGCGGCGCCGCGGCGGCAGATACTTGTTCACCGGCTTGGTCCCTTGCTCCGGCATCAGGTCGTAGCCGCCGCGCTCGGCGACCAGTTGCGACACCGCGCTGTCCGGATCGCCGAGGTCGCCGAAATGCCGCGCCCGCGCAGGGCATGTCGCGACACAGGCCGGCACGCGCTCCGGTTCCGGCAGGTTGGTGTTGTAGATGCGGTCGATGCACAGCGTGCACTTGCGCATCACGCCCTGGTCTTCATCGAACTCGCGCGCGCCGTACGGGCAGGCCCAGGAGCATAGCTTGCAGCCGATGCAGATGTCGGCGTTGACCAGCACGATGCCGTCCTCGGCGCGCTTGTAGCTGGCGCCGGTGGGACAGACGGTGACGCAGGGCGGGTCCTCGCAGTGCAGGCAGGAGCGCGGGAAGTGCACGGTGCGGCTGTCCGGGCCGCTGCCGGCCTCGTAGGTGTGCACGCGGTTCAGCCAGACGCCGTCGGGATGGTCCTGGTAGGCGCTGAAGTCGGTGAGCGGCGCGGAGTGGCCGGAGGTGTTCCACTCCTTGCAGTTCACCGCGCAGGCGTGGCAGCCGACGCAGGTGTCCAGGTCGATGACCAGGCCGAGCTTCTTCGCGCCTGGGGTGGGAATGCTGGTCATGGCGCGGTGGCTTTCGTTGACGATGCGTCGTGGTGGCGCCTGGTCGGTTGAACAGAATTCTCCCCCTCCCCTTGAGGGAGGGGGTTGGGGGGAGGGGTTCCCTCCCGCACGGTCGGTGGTTGTCGGGACCCCTCCCCCCGGCCCCCTCCCTCAAGGGGAGGGGGAGAACCTTGCACGGCGTAATGCAGCGTGCGTGGGGCGGCCTGCATCCCGGGAGGGTGATGCAGCGCCGCGGGGTGCGGCACCGTCTCGGCCGGGCCGTCGGCCATTTCCACCCGCACGCGCAGGTCGTACCACGCCGCCTGGCCGGTGACCGGGTCGGCGTTCAGCACCCGCCCGCCGGCGAGGAACTCCGAAATCACGTGGTTCAGCAGGAACCCGCGTTCGGACTCCGGCGCATCGTCGGACAGGTTCCAGGCGCCGCGGCGCTTGCCGATCGCGTTCCAGGTCCAGACGGTGTCGGGATTGACGCCCTCCATCAGCCGCACCTGGCATTTCAGCCGGCCGTTGCGACCGATCACCCAGACCCAGCCGTCGTCCTCGATGCCCAAAGCGGCGGCTGTGCGGCGGTGCATGTAGAGCCGGTTGTGGCTGTAGATCTGCCGCAGCCACGCATTCTGGGAGTGCCACGCGTGGTACATCGCCATCGGCCGCTGTGTCACCGCATGCAGCGGATACGCCGCCTGTTCCGGCAGCGCCTGTTCGAACGGCGGATACCAGATCGGCAGCGGATCGAAGTGTTTGCGGATGCGCTCGCGCTGCGCCTCGGGCGGCTGGTGCGGACCGTGGCCCTCGGCGGCGAGGCGGAATTTTTGCAGCGGCTCGGCGTAGAGCTGCAGCACGATCTGCGCCGTGCTGTCGATCAGCCCCAGCCGCTTGGCATCCGCCAGATACGCCGCGTTGGCATGCTTGTAGTACAGCGCCTCGGGAGCGTGATGGTACGACCAGAAGCAGCCGTTGGCGACGTAGCGCTGCAACTGGTCGGGGTTGGGGGCGCCGACGCCCTCCGCCTTGCCGTCGGCGCCGCGGAATCCGGCCAGCGGGCCGACGCCGGGGCGGCGCTCGTGCCGGGCGATGTAGTCGGCGTAGCTGCCATACAACGCGCTGCCGTCGTCCTTGACGAAGCCGGGCAGCTTCAGCCGAGCGCCCAGTTCGACCAGCACGTCCTGGAACGGCCGCACGTCGCGATCCGGCGGCAGCACCGGCTGGCGGATCGAGTCAGCCGGACCTTCTGGACTGCCGATCGGCCGGTCCAGCAGCGAAATGCAGTCCCAGCGCTCCAGATAGGTGGTGTCGGGCAGCACCAGGTCGGCGTAGGCGACCGTCTCCGAATAGAACGCGTCGGAGTAGATGATGTGCGGGATGCGGTAGCCGCCCTCCGGCTCCTTGTCGGCCATCTGGCGCGCCGCATCGCCGGGGTTCATCGAGGAATTCCACGCCATGTTGGCCATGTACATGAACAGCGTGTCGATCTTGTACGGATCGCCGGCATGGGCATTGCCGATCAGCGTGTGCATCAGCCCGTGCGCCGACATCGGCGCATCCCAGGTGAACGCCTTGTCGATCCGCACGGGGGACCCGTCGGCTTCCAGCAGCAGGTCCTCGGGCCCGCGCGGATAGCCCAGCGCCATGCCGGGCAGCATCGTGTCCGGCTTCGATCCCTTGCCGACCGGCTGCGGCCCCGGCGGCATCGGCCGCGGATAGGGCGACTTGTAGCGCCACGAACCCGGCGTATCGATCGCGCCCAGCAGCATCTGCAGCAGGTGGATGGCGCGGCAGGTGTGGAACCCGTTGGAATGGGCCGAGATGCCGCGCATCGCGTGCATCGCCACCGGCCGCCCGAGCATTTTCTCGTGCCGCCGCCCGGAGGTGTCGGTCCAGGGCTGATCGAGTTCGATGGCTTGCTCGAACGCCACATCGGCCAGTTCGCTGGCGATGCGGCGGATCGTCGCCGCCGGAATGCCGCAGGTTTCCGCCACCACCTCCGGCGCATACCGCCCGTCCAGGTAGCGCTCCGCGAGGAGATGAAACACCGGCAGCGCGCGGCGGCCGTCGGGCAGGGCAATGTCGCCGGCGATCTGCGGCTGCATCTCCGGCGTCGCGGCATCGATCGCGGCGCCTGACGCGCGGTCCCAGGCCAGCGGCTTGCCGTCGGCGTCGCGCACGATCAGGCCGTCATCGGCGCCGCGGGGGTTCTGCACCACCAGCCACGCGGCGTTGGTGTAGCGGGCCAGGAAATCCAGGTCGATGCGGTCCGCCTGCAGCAGCTCGTGCACCAGCGACAGCACGAACAACCCGTCGGTGCCGGGGCGGATGCCGACCCACTCGTCGGCGACGGCGGAGTAGCCGGTCTTCACCGGGTTCACCGAGACGAACTTGGCGCCGCGTGCCTTCAGCTTGGAGAGACCGAGCTTGATCGGGTTGGAGTCGTGGTCCTCGGCGACGCCGAACATCAGCAGGTATTTGGTGCGCTCCCAGTCCGGCTCGCCGAACTCCCAGAAGCTGCCGCCGATGGAATACAGGCCGCCGGCCGCCATGTTGACGGAACAGAAGCCGCCATGCGCGGCGAAGTTGGGAGTGCCGAACTGCTTGGCCCACCAGCCAGTGAAGGACTGGCTCTGGTCGCGGCCAGTGAACATCGCCAGTTTGCGCGGCTCCGTGGCGCGGATGTCGCCCAGCCATTTGGCGGCGAGCGCCAGCGCCTCCTCCCACTCGATCTCGCGGAAGTCGCCGGCGCCGCGCTCGCCGGTGCGCAGCAGGGGCTTGGTGAGGCGGGCGGGCGAGTAGTGGTTCATGATGCCGGCGGAGCCTTTGCCGCACAGCACGCCGTGGTTCACCGGATGGTCGGGGTTGCCCTCGATGTAGCGGATGCGGCCGTCCTTCAGGTGGACGCGGATGCCGCAGCGGCAGGCGCACATGTAGCAGGTGGTGGTCTTCATGGTGTCGGAGATCGTGGGAGAGGTGTCGATGGTCTCCACCGGACGCGAGAATCCGTGGGTCCGTGAGGCTGGTGCGTCCGCCAAGTCTGTCTCTCCCTTCGCCATGCGTGCGGCGCCGAGGCGGGGATGGGCCCGCCGCCTCGGTGCCGCGCGATCTGGTTGTCGTCCCGCCAATGGTGGCGGCCCGGCGGGGCGCCCGCCGGGCCGGTAGCGCCACCATGCCCCGGCGGGGATGGAATTTCTATCCCACCCGGACGGGAATGGCAGATTGTTGCGCCGTTCTCTGGGCCGGCGGAAGGATTCTCGACCGGCGCCCGTCTGCTCCGGACCGCGGCGGTGCGGTCACGGCAGGCCGGCATCCAGGCGGATTTTCATTGCGATAGCTTACTGAGCGTGGAGAATGGCGGCGTTTGGCCATTGGGAGACGCAGGTGATCCTGTTGACCGCGTTCGCCCCGTTCGGACCGAAGGGGTACGTCACCGGCACCAATGCAAGCCAGGTCGTTCTCGGCCGCAGGGCGATCGCACCTGGGCGATGGGTGTTCAGCGAAAGCCCCGCATCGCAGGCTCATTCGAGCAACACCGCGAAGCATTTAACACGGAGACAGAACGAGAGCCACGGAGGGCCACGGAGGCCGTGTGCCTGCCGCTTTAGATGGGCAGGCACACTGCCTCCGTGGCCCTCCGTGGCTCTCGTTCCGTCTCCGTGTTAAATACTTTCTTGCTGCCGGGTGGCAATTGCCAAATGCGATTGCACTGCCAGGACGGTCGCATTTGGCGAGCAAGCTGCCGAACGTCGGCGCGGCCATTCGCGCCGCAACAAAGGAATGTCTCACAAAGCCGAAGGAAGGGGTGGGCAAGCGTCACAAAGCTTCCCTGCCGTCCTGCCGTTCCGGCCATGCGCCGCAGCACCAAAGATCCTCCTTTGTGAATTCTTACTTATCTTGCCCAACCTTGTGAGACATTTCCTGCCTTGTGGGCGGCGCCGGTCCAGCC
>DATHNI010000448.1:0-8253 GCA_035486135.1 Acetobacteraceae bacterium | reverse complement strand
CGGCAATGCCGGCGTCGAGCCCCGGGTGGCGCTGATGTACACCGAGATGGTCGGCAAGCGCGGCTATGCGCTGAGCCGCTATGTCGATCTGGTATCGACCAACGCGGCGAAGATCATGGGGCTGTATCCGCGCAAGGGCGCTCTGGCGGCGGGCTCGGATGCAGATATCTGCGTGCTGGATCCGGCCGACAAGCGGGTGATCCGCGCGGAGGATCTGCACGAGGCGGACTACACGCCCTGGGAAGGCCACAAGATGGAAGCGTGGCCCTGCCTGACGATTCTGCGGGGTAAGGTCGTCGTCGAGAGCGGCGCGTGGAAGGGCGCGCTGACCGACGGCAAGTGGCAGCATCGCAAGGTGGCGGAGGAGATGTTCGCGGGGCCGCGGCTGTAACCATCCAACCGTCCCACACGTCGTGGCAATGCGGGTGATCAGGGCGGTTGCGGCGCTCGGCTGCGTGCTTGTGTGGTTTGTCGATACGCCGGCGGCCGATGCCGCGATGCCGCTACCGATCGGCCTCTGGCTGACCGCGGATGGCAATGGCGTGATCCGCATGGCGCCGTGCGGCATCGCGATGTGCGCCAGCATCGTCGGGATCGGCCGCGTCAATCGCGGCGAGCCGCCGCCGCGGGACTTCGACGGTCACTCGGAGTGCGGCCTGACGATCATGGATGACCTGACCGAAACCCAGCCCGGTGTGTGGCACGGGCACATTCTCAATCCCGAATCAGGGGGACATTATGATGCCCGCGTCTGGCTTGATGCGCGGGGCCGGCTGAAGCTGCGGGGCTATCTCGACATCCCCTTGTTGGGCGAGACGCAGACCTGGACCGCATTCCATGGCCACGTTGCCGCCAATTGCAGTTTCGATCAAACCAATATCAATGGGGCGCAGCGGTGATTGCGCATCCGTTGCCAAGCCTGCGCTACCACAACATCTGCGCTACTACGACACAAGCCAACGGAACAGGCGACGAGAGAGAAAATGCAACTGGCAGGACAGATCGCATTGATCACGGGCGGATCGCGCGGCATCGGGCGCGCCACCGCACTGGCCTTCGCGGCCGAGGGCGCCGACATCGCCTTCTGCCACCTGGACGATGCCGCCAAGGCCGATGCAACGGCGGCCGAGATCACCGCGCTCGGCCGCCGCGCCATGCACCGCTCGGTGGACGTGGCTGACACAGCCGCGACGCGCGCCTTCGCCGCCGAGGCCACCGCAACACTCGGCCCGATCGACATCCTGTTCAACAACGCCGGCATGAACATCCGCAAGAAATTCGAAGACTACACCGAAGCCGAATTCGACCGCATCATCGCGGTGCACCTGAAGGGCATGTTCTTCATGGCGCAGGCGCTCTACCCTGCGATGGTCGCGCGCGGCCGAGGCTGCATCATCAACGTCGCCTCACAACGCGGCCTGAAGGGTGCGGTGAACTCGGCGCCGTATTCCGCAGCCAAGGCGGCGATCATGGGCTTCACCCGCGCGCTGGCCTGGGAGGCGACGCCGAAAGGCGTGCGCGTCAACGCCATCGCTCCCGGACCGATCGACACCGACCTGACCGCGACGATGGAGCCCGCCGACCGCCAGGCCTTCATCGACGCGCTACCCGTCGGCCGGTTCGGCCGCCCCGAGGAAATCGCCGCCACCGCGCTGTTGCTCGCCGGGCCGCAGGGCGGGTTCTATGTCGGCGCCTGCCTGTCGCCGAACGGCGGCGACGTGATGTACTGACGGTGGCAGGCTGTCGGGGCAGCTTCCATTGCCCGCGGTGCTGAGGCGCGGTGCCGTCGCGGACGGCCACCATGCCACCCGCAGCTTGCCGAGTTTTAACCGGCCAGCCCTGTGCATCCCTGCCGCACTGGTTTAATCGGGCACCGCATGGAACCGGGGCAGAGCAAGGCAGCCGCCCGCACGTGGCTGCGCAACGAGCAACGCGCGGGCAGCCGCGCGGCGCGCCCCGTTCTGATGCTCTCCCTGATCGGCACCGTGCTGGCGATCGGCCAGGCTTGGTGCGTCGCTTTCCTGCTGGCCAATGCACTGACCAGCCATGCCGCCTCCGGGTCCAGTCCGTCCGTCACCCGGTTCGAGTCCGGCGGCAGCGCCATTCCCCTGCTGCTGGGCTTTGCCATCGCGGCGCTGCTGCGGGCCGGCCTGGCCTATGCCACCGAGGCCGCAGCCTTCAACGCCGGCGCCGCCTCCCGCCGCCGCCTGCGCAGCGACGCGCTGACCCGGCTGCTGCATGCCGGCCCGTCGCTGCTGCGCGGCCGGCACTCCGGCGACCTCGCCGCCATCGTGGTGGACCGGGTGGAGGCGCTGGACGGCCTCTACGCCCGCTGGATCCCCGCCTCGACTTTCGCCGTTGCCGGCCCGGTCCTGGTGCTGCTGACCGCGCTCTGGGTGGATCGGTTCGCCGCCCTGGTGCTGCTGCTGGCCGGCGTGCTGGTGCCCGTCGGCATGGCGGTGGCCGGCATCGGCGCGGCGGCCGCCTCGCGCCACCAGTTCCTTGCCCTGGCGCGGCTGCAGGCCCGCTTCCTCGACCGGGTGCGCGGCATTGCCACCATCGTCCTGCTGGGCCGCGCGGAGTCCGAGGCGCAGTCCCTGGCCGCGGCGGCCGACGAACTGCGCGTGCGCACCATGCGGGTGCTGCGCGTCGCGTTCCTGTCCTCCGCCGCGCTGGACCTGGCCGCCGCTGCCGCCCTGGTGGTGCTGGCGATCCGCTACGGCCTGGCGCTGCTGGCCGGCCACCTGGCGGCGCCCGGCATGGCATTGTTCGTGCTGCTGCTGGTGCCCGAGTTCTTCGCTCCGCTGCGCACCTTCTCCGCCGCCTACCAGGACCGCCTGCACGCCACCGGCGCCGCCGAGTCGCTGATCGACCTGCCGCCGGCCCCGCCGCCAACGCCGGCCCGCGAGGTGCGCACCGTCGCCGCCCAGGGCGTCACCGTGGCGTTCGAGAACGTCGGCCTCACCTGGGACCCGTCGCGCGGCCCGGCGCTCGACGGGCTGTCGTTCCGCATTCCGGCCGGCGAGACGCTGGTGCTCGCCGGCCCCTCCGGCGCCGGCAAGTCGTCCTGCATCGAGATCTTGCTCGGCTTCGTCCGCCCGGATAGCGGCCGGGTGACGATCAACGGCGCCGACATCGCCGAACTGGTGCCGCAGGCGCTGTCCCGCCTGACCGCCTGGATCGGCCAGCGCCCGGTACTGTTCGCCGGCACCATCCGCGACAACATCCGCTTTGCCCGTCCCGAGGCGACCGACGACGAAATCGCCGACGCCGCGCGCAACGCCCGCGTGCTGGAGTTCGCCGCCGCGCTGCCGGACGGTCTGGACACGCCGGTGGGCGAGGGCGGCTACGGCCTGTCCGGCGGCCAGGCGCAGCGCGTGGCAATCGCCCGCGCGTTCCTGAAAAACGCCCCGCTGTTGTTGCTCGACGAGCCGACCGCACACCTGGACCCCGCCACCGAGGCCGAGGTGCTGGACAGCCTGCGCCGCCTCGCCCTGGGCCGCACGGTCCTGCTGGCCAGCCACTCCGCCGCCGCGCACGGCTTCGGCGGGCGGAGGCTGGATATCCGGGCGGGGCAGGCCGTGACGACGCGGGGTGCGGCGTAATCTAACCGCCGCGGAGATCGACGCTTGGCGACGTGGCCCGCGCCTTTTGTGTCATGGCCGGGCTTGGCCCCGCCACCCACGGCTTTCCTTCGTTGTATGCTGCAAAGTCGTGGGTGGCCGGCCGGAGCCTGTCCTCGGGCGGGCCTTGGGCCCGACCCGTGGGCCGGCCATGACACAGAAGGCGCGGTCCACGTCGTCAGCACGTCAGCATTTCCGCCGGTTGGTATAACCAGCACCGCCGCCGCGTGAGCAAAACGCCCCGCGCTGGGTGGGGAATTCACGCGACTATAACCTGATTGTACCGTAACGTTACGTTCCGCTGTGGTACGGATCGGGCCGGCATTCCAGTGCCGGGCGCAACCTGATCCAGCCGATCGCCGGTCCGGTGCCATGCGTTGCCTTCGGTCGAACATGCCTCCGTCGAAAGGGAGTCCAATGAGCAACGCAACGCGCGCCGCGGATCAGGCGCAGAAGTGGGTGCTGGCCGGCACGCGCGTCACCTGGACCAACCACCAACCGGCCAGCACGCTCGTGCAATGGAGCAGGGCGCGGGCGCTGGGCAATGTCGCGCCGCCACCGCCGGTGGGTGTGCTGTGCCAGATGGTCTGCTATGAGATGCCGATCTGGGCCGCGTACACGGCCGGCGTCCTGACGCAGGACGAGCTCTACAACATGGTGCGTGACTACGACCACACCCATCACGGGTCGGCGGCGGGCATCATGGCTGCGATCACCTCGCGCTGGAGCTTTCGCAAGACATTGGCCAATCCCGCCGTAGCGGCGTTCAGCCGAGGCGATATCGTATTTTTCAACGGCGTCGGTCACGTGGCGATGGCAACCGGTTCCGCCCATGTGCCGAACGAATTGTACAGCGTCTGGGGCATGAATCCCATCGGGGTGCAGGCGGACACACCAGTCGAACGCACGACGGTCGTAACGTTGCTGGGGCAGATCGCCGTTGGCGCGCCGGGCCTTGCGCAGACGGTCACCTATTCCAGTCCAAAATGGTAGCCCTTGGCGTGCCGGCTGTTTCGGGCCACATCGTCGCTTTCCTGGGCTGCAAAACCCCCTTCGCCCCGCGCGCTCCCTTGCGATAAAATTCAGCCCCCCGAGTCGCATGAGCACCTGCATGATCGACAATCCCGATCAGGTTGAACGCCTGATGACCCATCTGCGCAACATGCTGCCGCTGTCGGCGCGCGCGACTCCCCGAATGATCGCGTCGCTGCGCGATCCGGCCGCGTCAGCGCCGCCCACGCCGCACTGCACCGTGACTCGGATCGATTACGCCGGCGACGAGGGCGGCATCGTGTGCCACGTGTCATTCAGGGAGACGGACGGGTCGAATGTGGTTGTCGTCTCGATCACGCACCTGGAGTTCGACCGGCGGCTGCAAGTGGCGCGCGAAGTCGCGGCCTATCAGAAGCACCGCATCAAGCGCTTGCGGCGGGAGCAGGCGTTTGGCACGCCGCTGACCAGTATCCGTTGAACCGGCCGGTTCCGGTGCTCACGCCACCGTGCGCGGATCCTCGACATCGACCCGCAAATGCTCGGTGGGCTGCGGCGTCGCTGTCATCACGCACACACCGTCGGGCGCTTCGAACTGGTGCCATGCGTTCCGCGGCACGATCGCCAGCATCCCGGCCCGGAGCACGACGGACTGCCGGCCTTCCTCGGTGATCAGGTGCAACGTCGTCGCGCCATCGACGACCTGAACGATCTCGTCGCCTTGCGGGTGACGTTCCCAGGCGCTGGTGCCGGCAAATTTTGCGGTGAATATGGCGCCGTCGCGATACGGGGCGAGGCGTGCGAAGGCACCCTTGCGCTCGGCTTCCGGCGATGTGGGGGTGCGGCCCCGGAGCATTGTGAGCCTGGCGAATTCGGCCTTGAGATCGATGACAGGGACCATGGGTTCCTCCGCGCGCTGACCGTGTCTGGGCGTTCGCGACCATAGCACGGGTCTGGTCGCGTTGATCGCTTCCATCCGCCGATGATACGATCGGCTTGAAAGAGAGGCGATATGGATCTGATCGTTCGCAATGCCCGTCTGTCCAGCGCGCCGGAAGAGCCTCCGGTGGATATCGGCATCGCCGGCGGCCGCATCGTCGCGATCGAACCGCATGTGAGCGCGGATGCCGAGGTGTTCGATGCGGAGGGCTGCATCGCCTGTCCCGGCTTCGTCGAAACCCACATCCAT
Organism: Acetobacteraceae bacterium; assembly: GCA_035486135.1. Classification (GTDB taxonomy): domain Bacteria; phylum Pseudomonadota; class Alphaproteobacteria; order Acetobacterales; family Acetobacteraceae; genus JASHVB01. The sequence continues at coordinate 2,451 of DATHNI010000448.1, read as the reverse complement.
CTCGACAAATCCTGCATCATCGATCGCTGCGCACCGGAGGACGGCCGCCAGGCCAATGCCGTGCCGCGCGTCGCCGCGGTGAAGCCCGGCTTCACGGTCGAGGACGTCTATGCCCGCGCGTCGCGCACCTTGGAGAAGTGCATCAAGCACGGCACGACCCGGATGCGCACGCACCTGGAACTCGATGCCGGGATCGAGCTGCGCAGCTTCGAGGCGATCGAGGCGTTGCGGCGCGACTACGCCTGGGCGATTGACATCGAGATATGCGCGTTCCCGCAGGAAGGTCTGACCAACAACCCCCGGTCGGAGGAGCTCGTTATTGAGGCGTTACGGCGTGGCGCCAGGGTGGTGGGCGCCGCGCCGAACTACGATCCCGATCCCGCTGGACAGATCAACCGCATCTTCGCGCTGGCTCGCGAGTTCGACGCGGACATCGACATGCACCTGGATTCCGGCAACTCCGCAGAGCATGTCGATATTCATCTGGTCTGTGAACTGACCGAGCGTTATGGGCTGGGCGGCCGCGTCGCGATCGGCCACGGCAGCAAGTATTCCACGCTGCCGCCGGACGCGCTTGCCGCATTGGCGCGCCGCATCGCCGGGGCGGGCGTGGCGGTGACGGTCCTGCCGGCGACCGATCTGTTCATGATGGGGCGAGACCAGACTCACAGTGTCCGGCGCGGCGTGGTGGACGTGAACGTGCTGACGGAGCACGGTGTGAATTGCTCGATCTCCAGCAACAATGTGCTGAACCCGTTCACGCCGCTGGGCGATTGCAACTTGCTGCGCATGGCCAATCTCCAGGCGAACGTGTGCCAGATCGGCCAGGCGAACCGGCTGCGCGAGTGCTTCGCCATGCTGACGGAACGGTCTGCACGGCTGATGAACCTGCCGGACTATGGTGTTCGGGTTGGCAACCCGGCGGACATCGTCGTGCTGGATGCGCGGACGCCGGAACAGGCGGTGGCGGAGATCTGCCTACCTTTGGTGGTGTTCAAAGCCGGCCGGCGCACGGTCACGCGGCAGCGCGCGGAACTGCATCGGCCGATTGGCTAGCGTCGTGATCCGGACGGGACGAGCCTGCGGCCGATCCTGTCATTCCTACGGCCGACCCTGTCATTGCGAGCGCAGCGAAGCAATCTCCTGCGGCTGCGCTGCTGTCATTGCGAGCGCAGCGAACCAATATCCTGCGAGAGATCGCACCGGCGTTCGCGGGAGATTGCTTCGCTTCGCTCGCAATGACAGTGGAGCGGCTGGCTCGAAGCGTTCCGGGGCCCCTGGAGTTGTCAGACCTTTACTCCGCCGCCTGTTGCTCCGGTACCCAGCTCTTCTTCTCCCCCCGATATAGCCTGCCGGGATTGCCGCTAACGGTGGTGCGCCACATCAGCCGCTGCAGATTGTCGGCATCGAACCAGGTGGCTGCGTGGATCAGGCAGCGATTGTCCCACACCACAAGGTCGCCGCGCGTCCATTCGTGCACGTAGACGAACTGCGGCTGTGTGGTGTGCGTCATCAGCGCCTCCAGCAGGCGCGCACCTTCGCCATCCGGGCCAGGCGACAGACCGGCGATCGGGCCGTCCACCCAATCCATCTGGCCGTATTCGCACATATACAGCGCGCGCCTGCCGGTGACGGGATGCTCGCGCGCCAAGGGCTGGCGTTGCGGTTGCTCGTGAGGCGCCAGAGGGCGCGGCGTCTTGCCCTCCAGCACGTCGTTGCGCCCGCGGCCGGCGCTCAGGCTGACATGGATGCCGTCCAGCCCATCGACGCGCGCCTTCAGGTCCGGCGGCAGTGCCTCATAAGCAGCGGTCCCGTCGGCAAACAGCGTCTGCCCCTGGCCTTGCGGCACCGGCTCCACGGCAAGGAACAACGAGATGTCGGGCGGCGGGCGGCGATAGCTCTGGTCCGTGTGCCAGCCGCGGCGATGGGGAAACTGCACCGGCAGCTTGCCGTCCGCGGTCAGTGGCGGATCGGGTCGGCGCGGCGGTGGGCGGCTTGCCGGCGGAACGTTTGAAACTACGAATATCTCCGGCACGGTCTCGTGCACCATGGTCCGCGGCGTCAGCGTCTCCCGATAGTCCTCAACCTCCGCGCCGAACACCCTGCTCAGGCACACCAGCAGCGCCGGTTCGTCGGCCATCGCCTGCATGCCCGGCAGCAGCAGAAGGCCGCCGCTGACGGCCAGCGCCTGCGGCAGCACATCCGGGTCGCGCTCCGCCGCCGCGATAAGCGTGGACGCAGCGCCGTCGCCGACGAAGCGGACCCGGCCGCCAAAGGTGGCGCCTGGCAACGGCCTAACGAGTTCGAAGCTGCTGTTCATGACACCCCAGTTCAACGCAGCCGGAATAGTTGGCGCAGTCTATCCATCCGATGCCAGTGCGGGCAACTCGGGCTCACCGGTGCCGGTGACATTGGATGCGCCTGATGCGGAATCCGGCCGTTCAGGACTCG
>DATHNI010000447.1:0-8117 GCA_035486135.1 Acetobacteraceae bacterium | reverse complement strand
GGCTACTCTCCCAGCCGGGCTGCATCGACACACGCGGGTTGAAACGACGATGACCGCGCGTTCCTATGAAGGCGTCGCGTTGTGCTGCCCCGTGACGGAACCGTATGTCCGCCGCTCGGAACACGGCGCCGCCTGGTTCCTGGCGCGAGCGCTGCGACGCTTGCTCGACGCCAGCGGCATGGCGAAGCCGGACGTCGACGGCCTGTGCGTGTCCAGCTTCACGCTGCATCCGGACACCGCGGTCGCCTTCACGCAGTATGTCGGCCTGTCGCCGCGCATGCTGGAATGGCTGCCGATGGGCGGCGCCTGCGGGATCATCGCATTGCGGCGCGCGGCGCGTGCAGTGCAGGCGGGCGATGCGGAGGTCGTCGCGTGCATCGCCGGCGACACCGCCAACGACACCAGTTTTCGCGACTTGCTTGCTACGTTCAGCACGTTCGCACGTGACGCGGTGTATCCCTACGGCGCCGGCGGACCGAATGCGAGTTTCGCGTTGATCGCCGATGCCTATATGCGCGCGACCGGCGCCACGCGGGAAGATTTCGGCAAACTGGCCGTATCGCAGCGGGCGAACGCGCGGCGCAACCCGTTTGCACTGCTGCGCGGCGAGATGACGATGGCGGATTACCTCGCCGCGCGTCCGATCGCCGAGCCGCACCATCTGTTCGATTGCGTCATGCCCTGCGCCGGCGCCGACGGGTTCCTGGTGATGTCGGAGTCGCGGGCGCGCGCATTCAACCTGCCATTCCTCCGCGTGCTCGGCGCCATCGAACGGCACAACGGATTTGCCGATGACCCGGTGCAGTCGCGCGGCGGCTGGGCCATGGATAAGGATGCGCTGTGGGCACAGGCCGGCATCGGCCCGGGCGACATGCAGCTTGTCGAAACCTATGACGACTACCCGGTTATTTCGATGATGCAGTTCGAGGGGCTCGGATTCTGCGCCCCCGGCGAAGCGCCCGGCTTCGTGCGCCGCCACGACTTCACGATCGAGGGCAGCTTGCCGCACAACACCGGCGGCGGGCAGTTGTCGATGGGCCAGGCGGGCGCGGCCGGCGGCTTTCTCGGCCTGGTGGAAGCCATGCGGCAATTGCTGGGCGAGGCCGACGGCCGGCAGGTCGCCAACGCACGCCACGCGCTGGTGAGCGGGTTCGGTATGATCAACTACGATCGCGGTCTGTGTACGTCTGCCGCCGTGTTGGCGCGCGCATGATCCGACTGCAACGCTGTGAGGATTGCGGTGCCGCGCAATATCCGCCGCGCGAGGTCTGCGCTGCATGCCTGTCCGATCGGCTGACATGGGACAGCGCGGACTCGCTGCCGGCGCGCGTGCTGGCGCGCACCACTCTGCATCATAGCAACGAATCGCGATTTCGGAACCGCCTGCCGCTGGTCGTCGGGTTGGTGCAATTCGATGCCGGGCCCGTGGCGGTATGCTTCCTCGCGCAGACGGCGGCGCCGGGCGATTCGGTGCAAGTGCGGATCGGCGCGGACGATCTGCTGGAGGCCGCATGACCCGCGCGCTGGTCACCGGCGGCAGTGCCGGCATTGGCCTGGCGATCTGCCGCGCGTTGCTCGACGCGGACTACGACGTTGTCTCGCTGGATCGCCAACCGAGCCCGCTGCACCATGCGCGGCTGCGCACCATCACGGTGGATCTGTCGGACGCGGCGGCGACCGCGCAGGCAGCGCGCGATGCGACACAGGATCCGGTCACCACGGTGGTGCACAATGCCGGGATGATCCGTCCCGCGCTGGTGGCGCAGGCGAGTGCCGAGGACCTCGCGGCGCTTTCGCGGCTGCATCTCGGCGCCGCGCTGACGCTGGTGCAGGCGGCGTTGCCGGCGATGCGCGCGGCGCATTTCGGACGGATCGTGCTGATTTCCTCGCGTGCGGTGCTGGGGCTTGCGACGCGCACCGCCTATTCGGCGACCAAGGCAGGCTTGCTCGGGATGGCGCGCACGTGGGCGCTGGAACTTGGGCCGGACGGTATCACGGTGAATGCCGTCGCACCGGGGCCAATCGCCGGCACCGAAATGTTTCACGACGTGCTGCCGCCGGGCGATCCGCGCATCGAAGCGTTGGCGCAAACGATCCCCGTCCGCCGCCTCGGACAGCCCGACGACATCGCGCGCATGGTGCTGTTCCTGGCCGATCCCGCCAGCGGCTTCATCACCGGGCAGACGATGTTCGTCTGTGGCGGGACGAGCGTCGGGAGTTTGGGGTTGTGAAGCAGGTTGCCTGCCCTTTCTGGAGATAAGGGTCCGTTCGGGAACAATCGAGTCAATTTGGGCGGGTCACAGCTCCCTGTGTCATGGCTGGGCTTGGCCCGGCCACCCACGTCTTCTCTTGCTGCCAGCAGCAAAATCGTGGGTGGCCGGGCCAAGCCCGGCCATGACACAGGGCGTTGCGGCGTGGCTGGTTGACGCAGTTATCTCCCTGCGGCCCCTAAGCTCCGAGCGCCGCGCGGTTACCATACGAAGCGCGGGATGGTGGCAACCGGCTCCAGTCCGGCCTCGATCGCCTCGGCCTCCGCAGCCGCCGTGTCGAACCCGCCATCGGCCGTGCGCAGGGCCGCGCCGTGGATGCCATCCAGCACCCAGCACGCGGCCAGGTCCACCGCCGTCGCGCCCGCGATGTCGGTGCGCAGCGCGTCGCCCACCGCCAGCACCCGGTCCGGCGGCAGGCCGAGCACCTCCAGCACCGGCTGGTAGATCGCCGGATCGGGCTTTCCCAGCGACCGGACGTCGCCGCCCAGTTCCTGGTAGCGCACCGCCAGCGCCCCCGCGCAGAGCACCCGCACGCCGCCGCGGATCACCTCCAGGTCGGGGTTGCCGCAGATCATCGGCAGCCGATGCCGAGCGCAGTCCTGCAGCACCGGTTCGAACTCGCCCATGTCGGAGGGGTTGCGGTGGTCGTCCGGCCCGGTGTTCAGCACGAAGTCCGCCGCTGCCGGATCGGGGACGCGGGTCAGCTTCAGCCCCTCCAGCACCGGCAGGTCGCGCGCGGGCCCCAGGTGGAACACGCGCTGGCCGAGTTCCGCCCACCACAGGTCAGGCGGGGACTGCAGCGCGCGGCGCACCGCCTCGCCCGAGGTCAGGATGTCGGTATAGAGGCCGTCCTCGATCCCCATCCCGCGCATCATGGTCTGCACCGCAGCGTTGGGCCGCGGCACGTTGGACAGCAGCAGGGTGCGTTTCCCCGCATTGCGCAGCCGCCGCAGCGTGTCCACCGCGTGCGGGAAGGCGTTCACGCCGTCATGGATCACGCCCCACAGGTCGAGCACGAACCCGTCATAGCGCTCGGCGAGAGGGGCAAAGCCGGAGAGGTGCTGCATTCAGTCTGGTCCTGCGAGGTGGGTGGCGCCGGTCAGTTGGGTCCTGCGAGGTGGGCGGCGCCGGTGCCGATCGCCTCCTCGATGCGGGCGAATCCGCCGGCGCGCAAGGCGGCGGCGAGGTCGCGCTTCAGGCGCGGGATCAGCGCCGGCCCGGCGGCGGCGAACGCGGTGTAGAGTTGCACCAGCGACGCGCCGGCGCGGATCTTGGTCAGCGCGTCGGCGCCGCTGGCAACCCCCCCGACGCCGACCAGCGTCAACCGCCCGCGCGAAAGCAAGTAGGCCCGGGCCAGGATGCGGGTGGACAGGGCGAACAGGGGCGCGCCCGACAGGCCGCCGGCCTCCCGCGCGTGCGGCGAGCGCAGGCCGGGTGGGCGGGTGATGGTGGTATTGGAGACGATCAGGCCTTGCGCACCCTCGGCGACGCAGGTCTCCACGATGGAGGCCAGGCCGTCATCCGCCAGGTCGGGGGCGATCTTCACCAGCACCGGCGGGCGGTGCGGCACGCCGGCGACGGCGCGGAGGATGGCGCGAAGCTGCGCCTCGCCTTGCAGATCGCGCAGGCCGGGGGTGTTGGGCGAGGAGACGTTGACCACGGCGTAGTCCACGAAGGGCGCGACGGCGGCGATCAGCGCGGGATAGTCGCGCAGCGGGTCGGCGCCCTCCTTGTTGATCCCGACATTGGCGCCGAGTGGCACGCGCCGGCGGCCCAGGCCGGCGAGATTGCGCCGGTACGCGTCCAGGCCGGCGTTGTTGAACCCCAACCGGTTGATGGCCCCCCCGTCCTGCGCCAGGCGGAACAGCCGAGGGCGGGGGTTGCCGGGCTGCGGGCGGGGTGTGACGGTGCCGGTTTCCACGAAGCCGAACCCCAGCCGCATCAGTGCTGGCGCAGCGACGGCGTTCTTGTCGAAGCCGGCAGCCAGGCCGACGGGGTTGGCGAACCGCTGGCCGAGCACCTCGATGGCCAGCGCCGGATCGTCCGGCGCCGTGTCGCAGCCGACCAGGCCACGGCGCAGTGCGAACAAAGCGAGGTCGTGCGCGCGCTCTGCGTCGATGCGGCGGAGCATGGGGAGAATCGCGGAGGCGATGGCGGGGGTCATGGGCGGGCTTATACTCGGCCAATGCGGGCTTGGAACGTTGGCGCGCGGCGCGTAGGGCGCGCAAGGTGATCCGCCCTGCCGACCACCGGGCGTGCTCGAACGTGCGGCGGTTGGGCGTTTGGCGGCTTGAACGCGCATGAAATACAGAGCATTATGCGCATCATAACGAGGCAAAAATGCGCATGAACAGTTACGACACTACGGCGGCAAAACGGCCCGTGAACCTGACGCTGAATAGCGATCTCTTGGCCAAGGCGCGGGTCGCTGGCCTCAACCTGTCGGCGTTGGCGGAGGAAGCGGTCGCCGCTGCCCTGGCCCGTGTCGCCCGCGAGAAACTCGCAGCCGACATCGCCCAGGCTTGCCGGGTCCACGAGCAATATCTGGCTGATTACGGCAGCCTGGGGGAAGCTGTCCGGAAAGACCTTGATGCCGGGTAGTCCTCGCTGGCTCGACCTCGTGCGGCACCGCGTTCGAGGCTTTCGAGTCCCCTATCTCGTGGTCCTGCAACACCACGACATCCCGGCGACAACTGTGCTGGCGGCACCCGTCACGCTGCCATTTCCTGGTGACGTTGATGTGTTGGCCCCGCGTCTCACCATCGACGGCAAAGAACATCGGGCCAGGCTGCTCGATATGAGTGCCGTTCCCCGCGCACTGCTTGGCGAAACCGCGGCATCTGCCCACGACGAGCGCGATGCCATCCTGAACGCGATCGACATCATTCTTCATGGTGACCCGGTCGGCCGACCGCGCTGACCGCTGGTAACGCGTCCATCTCGTGGCCACCGTGAACCGTCCGGGGATGCGGCAAGACACGCCAGCCGTCCAAGCGCGGCGCTTGCTGATCCTGACTAAGGGGCCGGAGGGAGATAACTGCTTCGACCAGCCGCGCCGCGAAGCCCTGTGTCATGGCCGGGCCTGGCCCGCCCACCCACGTCTTCTTTCGCTGCCAGTAGCAAGGTCGTGGACGGCCGGGCCAAGCCCGGCCATGACACAGCGAGCTGTGACCCGCCCCAATTGATTCGATTGTCCCCGTTGATTCGATTGTTCCCGAACCGGCCCTAACTGCCCCCGTCCGCGTCCGGCACCGGGTCGCCGCGCTTCACCTGGCGGGCCTCGGCCGTTTCGTGGTCCTCGGTGTTGATCAGTTCAGTGTCGCAGGCGGTGATCGTGGCGTCCTGCTGCCAACTGGACGCCTCGCTCTGGTCGTAATCTGAAACCTCCCACTGGCTGCCGTCGTCCAACTGCACGGTCTTGCCGTTGTCGGTCACCTTATCCAGGCGGCGATGCTGGCAATCCGCCCGCGCGGCAGCAGGCAGCAGCAGCCCCCCCAGCAGCAACGCCGCACAGCACGCACGAACCATGGGCGACCCCCCCCGCAACAAATGGCACCACCTAGTTAGGCGGCCCGTGTGACACCCAGGCTACAAGGTTTAGTGAGTAATGCAGGGCGGCATTGCCCAATCGCCCCTCGCGTTTATGCGGTAGATTCCCTATGTGTGCGCCGCAGCAATCCATCTCAGGCGCCTTATGCAAATCCGTAACGTCGCGATCATCGCCCACGTTGACCACGGCAAGACCACGCTGGTGGATCAGCTCCTTCGCCAGTCCGGCTCCTTCCGCGAGCATCAGCAGGTGGCCGAGCGCGCGCTCGACCGCAACGAGCTGGAGCGCGAGCGCGGCATCACGATCCTGGCCAAGTGCACGTCGGTCGCCTGGAAAGACATCAGAATCAACATTGTAGACACCCCCGGCCACGCCGATTTCGGCGGCGAGGTGGAGCGCATCCTGAACATGGTGGACGGCGCCATCGTGCTGGTGGACGCCGCGGAGGGTGTGCTGCCGCAGACCAAGTTCGTGGTCGGCAAGGCGTTGGCCCGCGGCATCCACCCCATCGTGGTGGTGAACAAGGTGGACCGAGCCGATGCCCGCCCGGACGAGGTCCATATCGAGGTGTTCGATCTGTTCGCCGCGCTGGGCGCCACCGACAGCCAGCTCGATTTCCCGATGCTGTATGCGTCGGGGCGCCAGGGTTGGGCCGACACCACGCTGGAGGGCCCGCGCAAGGACCTCAGCGCGATGTTCGACCTGGTGGTCAGCCACGTGCCGCCGCCCACGGTCGATCCGGACGCTCCGTTCGCCATGGTGGCGTCGATCCTGGAATACGATTCCTACCTCGGCCGTGTGCTGACAGGGCGGCTGGAGCAAGGCCGGGCGCGGCTGAACATGCCGGTGAAGGTGCTGCACCCGGACGGCCACGTGGTGGAAACCGGCCGCATGACCAAGCTGCTGTCGTTCCGCGGCCTGGATCGCGTGCCGGTGGAGGAGGCCGAGGCCGGCGACATCATCGCCATTGCCGGCCTGTCCGAGGCGAACGTGCCGGACACCATCGGCGCGCCGGAGCTGACCGCGCCGCTGCCCGCCATTCCGATGGACCCGCCGACGCTCGCCATGACCTTCCGCATCAATGACGGGCCGCTGGCCGGGCGCGAGGGCAAGAAGGTCACCTCGCGGCAGATCCGCGACCGGCTGTTCCGCGAGGCGGAAGGCAACGTCGCGATCAAAGTGACCGAGTCGAACGAGACCGAGGCGTTCGAGGTCGCCGGCCGCGGCGAATTGCAACTCGGCGTGCTGATCGAACAGATGCGGCGCGAGGGGTTCGAGCTGACCATTGGTCGCCCGCGTGTGCTGACCCGCACCGACCCGGACACCGGCGTGCGCGAGGAGCCGATCGAAGAGGTGCTGGTCGACGTGGACGAGCCCTATGCCGGCGTCGTGGTTGAGAAGCTCAGTAAGCGGAAGGGGGAGCTGCGGGACATGCGCCCCACCGGCGGGCACAAGCTGCGCCTGACCTTCGCCATCCCGAGCCGCGGCCTGATCGGCTACCATGGGGAGTTCCTGACGGATACGCGCGGGACCGGCATCATGAACCGGATGTTCGCCGGCTATGGCGCCTGGAAGGGCCCGATCGAGGGGCGGCGCAACGGCTCGCTGATCTCCACCGAGAACGGCGAGGCGGTGCACTACGCCCTGTTCTACATCCAGGAGCGTGGCACGCTGTTCGTGAACCCGGGCGACAAGGTCTATGTCGGGATGATCCTGGGCGAGAACGCGCGTGGCGCGGACCTGGAGGTCAACCCGATCAAGGAGAAGAAGCTCACCAACATCCGTGCCGCCGGCAAGGACGACGCGATGCTGCTGATCCCGCCGCGCCGGATGAGCCTGGAGCAAGCGATCGCGTATATTGAGGACGACGAGCTGGTGGAGGTGACGCCCGGCGCGATCCGGCTGCGCAAGCGGTTCCTCGATTCGCACGAGAGGAAGCGGAGCGAGCGCCGGTCGCAGGACGCGGCGGCTTGAAGATAACCTCTCCCGCTTCGCGGGGTTGAGCCGCGAAGCGGATCCGGATCAACGCGAGGGCGCGTAGCGCACGAGGGTGAGGGTGATCGGGCCGGCACGCAGCAGGTAGAGCGGGGCGACCCGATCACCCTCACCCTCGTGCGCTACGCGCCCTCGACCTCTCCCACTTCGTGGGAGAGGTTATACCAGCCGCCTTAAAGGTTGACGTACCGGCCCCGGCCGCCCCAACCGTCATGGCCGGGCTTGACCCGGCCATCTATCGCGGCACCGCGGCTGCATAGATGGCCGGGTCAAGCCCGGCCATGACGGTTGGGGCGGCCGGT
>DATHNI010000446.1:0-10684 GCA_035486135.1 Acetobacteraceae bacterium | reverse complement strand
GCCGCCCCCGAGAACACCGCCGCCCAAGGCGACAGCTCCAAAAAGTTCCTGCTCTCTGCCAGCATGCGTCCCAGCGATGGCGTTGGCGGCTGGGTGCCCAGACCGAGGAACGACAGCGACGCCTCGACCAGGATGGCGGTGGAGAGCGACAGGCTGGCCTGCACGAAGATCACCGATGCCAGGTTGGGCAGCAGGTGCCGCAGCAGGATGCGCGGCGTCCCGGCGCCGATCGCCCGCGCGGCTTCGACATACTCGCTCCAGCGCAGTTGCAGCGCGGGACCGCGCAGGGTACGGGCGAAGATCGGCACATAGGCCACGCCGATCGCCGCGGCCGCGCTGGAGGCGCCGGGTCCCAGCGTGGCGATGACGCCGATCGCCAGCAGGATCATTGGAAAGGCGAATAGCACGTCCACCAGGCGCATCACCACGCGGTCCACCACGCCGCCGTACCAGGCCGCGAGCAAGCCCAGCGAGCCGCCGACCGCCAACGCTCCCAGCACCGACAGTGCCGACACCAGGAACAACGTGCGCAGGCCGAACAGGACGCGGGTCAGCACGTCGCGGCCGAAATTGTCGGTGCCGAGCCAGTGCGTGGCAGTCGGCCCATGGAGTCGAGCCAGAATGTCCTGCGCATTGGGACCGGCCGGCGCGATCCAGGGTGCCAGCAGCGCCGCCAGTGCCAGCAATGCCACCAGCGAAAGCCCAAGCCGCAGCACAAGGCGGCTGCCGGTCATGCTGCGCGCACCCTCGGATCGATCGCCGCATACAGCAGATCCACCGCCAGGTTCACGCAGACAAATACCAGGGTCGCCAGAAGGATGGCCGCTTGCACCAGCGCGTAGTCACGATCGGCGATGGCGCCGACCATCAGCCGTCCCAGTCCCGGCAGCGCGAACACTTGCTCCACGACGACGGAGCCGGCGAACAGGTAGCCCGCCATGATGCCGGCCTGGGTGACAAACGGGATCAGCGCATTGCGCAACGCGTGGCGCAGCAGCACCACGTGCTCTTGCAGCCCCTTGGCACGCGCGGTCCGCACATAGTCCTGTTGCAGCGCGTCGCTCATGGCCGCGCGCAGCACCCGCGCCAGCGAGGCGACGACCGGCAGTGCGATCGACACCGCGGGCAGCAGCACGCACCGCAGATTGCCGGCGGGATCGACGGTCAGATCGCGCCAGCCGACGGTTGCCCAGCCTGGTGCCAGTTCCGACACGCCGTAGAGCAACATGATGCCGAGCCAGAACGACGGCACCGTGATGCCGACGATGGACAGCAGCCGCATCGCCAGGCCGGCAACCGGCGAGCGCAGTGCTGCCATGGCGCAGCCCAGCGGGATCGACAGCAACACTGCTGCTGCGAGGCCGAGCAAGGTCAGTTCCACCGTCACGCCGGCGGCCGCGGCGATCTCGGTCAGCACGGGGCGTCCGGTGGACAGGCTGGTGCCGAAATCGCCGCGCAGCAGGCGGCCAAGCCATACGATGTATTGCCACAGGAACGGCTGATCCAGCCCGAGTTCATGACGCAGCGCGTCGATCTGCCGCTGCGTCACCTCGGCGTTGGCACCGAGCATGAGCTGCACGGCGTCGCCCGGGATCAGCCGTATCATCAGGAAGCTGACGATCGAAACGCCGAACGATACGAATAGCAGATCGCCGGCGCGGCGCAGCAGGATGCGTCCCATCATTGACCGACGGTAACATCGCGCAATCCAAGCAGCGAGCGTGTGGGATTGAGCTGGAAACCCTGCACCGCCGAACGCTCTGCCGCGAACAGGGTGCCGTAGGCGAGATGCAGCACCGGGCCGTCGCACGCCAGCATGCGCTGGGCCTCGTCGTACAGCGCCTTGCGGCGGGCCGGGGGTGCGGCGTGCGCCTCGATCAGCAGCTTGTCCAGTTGCGGGTTGCTGTATTTGTAAACGTTGGTGGCGCCGCCTGTTTGGAACGTGCGGCCGAAATAGTCATCCGGATCGGGTCCGCCGCTGTTCAACGATGCGAAGGCGGTGAAATTGCCGGCGCGCCAGTCCTGGATGAAGCGGCCCGCTTCCTGCACGTTCAGCGTGATCTCGAAGCCGGCCTGGTTCGCCTGCGCCTGCACCACCTGCGCGATATCCACCACCAGCGGCAGGCTGCCCAGCACGTTGAGCACCAGCTTCACCGGCAGCGTCAGCCCCGTCTGTTGCAGCAGCGCCCTGGCCTTCGCCGGATCGGGTCGGTAGCAGGGAAAATCTACGGTTGGCAGAGCCCAGTCGTGCAGCGCCGGCGACAGCGGACCGGCCACGGTTGCCTGGCCGAAATACGCGGCCTGCACGATCTGCGTTCGGTCGAGCGCATAGTTCAACGCCTCGCGCACCGCCGGGTTGTCGAATGGGGGCTTTGTGGTGTTCACACCGATCAAGCTGTAGGCGAGGTCCTGCGTCCGGAGAATGCGCACGCCTGGCGTGTTCTTCAGCGTCTCGGCGGTAGCGGCGTCGATCGCCGGCAGAAGCTGATAGGTGCCGCCGATCAGGCCGAGCCGTCGCGTCGTCGCCTCCGGCACGATCTCGAAGCGCAGTCCGGTCAGCGAGGGGTGCGCCGGCTGCCAATAGGCCGTGTTACGATCGAGCGCGACGAAAGTGTTCGGCTGCCACTGCTTGAAGCGAAACGGGCCGGTGCCGTCGGGCTGCCGCGCCAGGGTGTCGTCGCCCGCGGGAACGATCGCCAGGGTGGCAAGCTGCGCCAGGAAAGATGCGGATGGCGCCGACAGGATGAAGCGGACGGCGTGGTCGCCATCGGGCTCGACGCGATCGACCATCGCGAAGCGCGAGGCGAACGGCGAGCCGGTCTTCGGATCGCGCACCCGTGCCACCGACGCGATGACGTCGGCAGAGGTCAGTGGTTTGCCGTCGTGGAAAGTTGCGCTGGCGCGCAGGCGGAACGTGTAGGTCAGGCCGTCGGGCGAGATGGTCCAGGACTCGGCCAGGGCCGGCGCCACGTGGAGATCGGGATCGATCGCTGTGAGCCCCTCATAGATAGCGCTGAGCACCATCGTGGTGGAAAACGCGGTTGCTACGTGTGGGTCGAGCCCGACCGGCGACTGGTCCGTCGCGATCTCCAGCACCTGCGCGCGGGCGGGTAGAACGGCGAGGCTCATCGCGATGCCGGCCGCCGCGATCAACATCCGCCTGGTCATCCGCCGCCCCCCATGCGGTCGTTGCGTTGGCCAGTCTAGAGATGCTTCTGGTCGGTGAACAGTCGCGCGCGGGTCCTCCGATCAGTGAGCAGGTGGTCATTGCGACGCGTACACCTCTCCCGCTGCGCGGGAGAGGTCGAGACGCGCAAGCGGCGAGGGTGAGGGTGATCGGGTCGCCCCGCTCTGCCTGCTTACGGGTCGGCACGCTGCTTTCTCGCAGCACGAAGACTGCTTACGTGCCGGCCCGATCACCCTCACCCTCGGAGCTTCGCACCATCGGCCTCTCCCGCGCGAAGCGCGGGAGAGGTGTACTGGTCCTTGCCCACTCTTTGTCCTACGCTGGCGCTGCCACTGCCTGCCGCCGGCGACGATCGCCGCAAGCCGCGTCCACCAACCCGGGAGGAGGCCACAAAAGATGTCCGAAGTCGGCGCACACGCGATGACCTGGCCGTCCAACGCGCTCAGCGAAGTGCCGTTCCGCGTCTACACCGATCCCGCGCAATACGCGTTGGAACAGGAGCAAATCTTCAAGGGGCCGACGTGGAACTATCTGTGCCTGGCGACAGAGATTGCCAATCCGGGGGACTATGTCGCGACCACCATCGGCGAGGCACAGGTGATCGTGGCGCGCGACGCCGCCGGGAGCATCAACGGCTTCGTCAACCGCTGCGCGCATCGCGGCAACCTGCTGTGTTTTGAGCAACGCGGCAACGTCAAGGAGATCAGTTGCATCTACCACGGCTGGACCTACGATCTCGCCGGCAATCTGACCGGCGTCGCGTTCGAGCGTGGGGTGAAGCGCCAGGGAGGCATGCCACCGGAATTCCGCAAGGAAGAGCATAACCTGGCGCGGCTGAAAGTGGCCGAACTTGCCGGGCTGGTGTTCGGCACGTTCCGCACCGATGCGCCCGAATTGGAGGATTACCTCGGTCCCGCCGTCACCGGCGGCATTCGCCGCGTGCTCAATCGTCCGGTGCACATCCTGGGGCGCAGCACGCAGGTCCTGCCAAACAACTGGAAACTCTATTTCGAGAACGTGAAGGATACCTACCACGCCAGCATCCTGCACCTGTTCCTGACGACGTTCCGCATCAACCGGCTGAGCCAGCCGGGCGGGATCTATATCGACTCCAACGGGGGCAATCATTTCAGCCAGGCGAAGATGGACTACGCGGCGGAGGATGCCGATTACAAGGCCGCCGCGCTGCGCGCCGACAGCGAATTCCGGCTGGCCGACAGCTCGATCGTCGAGTCGATCGATGAATACGGCGACAGCGTTTCGGTGCAGATACTGACGGTGTTTCCCGCGATGGTGCTGCAGCAGATTCGTAACACGATCGCCGTGCGGGTGATCCGGCCGCGCGGGCTGGAACGCAGCGAACTCGATTGGATCCACCTGGGGTTCGACGACGATGACGAAGCGATGACCGAGCGCCGGCTGCGGCAGGGCAACCTGGTCGGTGCAGCGGGGTTCATTTCGATGGAGGACGGGTGCGTCGGCGGGTTCGTGCAGCGCGCGCTGCGCTATGACGACGAGGGGAGCGGGGTGGTCATGATGGGCGGACACGACGCGGAATCGCAGCCGTTCCGTGCCACCGAGGCGGCGATCCGCGGCTTCTGGAAGCAGTATCGCGCGTTGATGGGGGAGTGACCGTGGGCGCCGATCCTGCGATGGATGATATCGCCGTGCGCCTCGGCGTCGAAGACCTGGTCGCGGCGTATGCGGACTGCATCGATGACGGTCGCCTGGAGGAATGGCCGGGTTTCTTCACCGAGCAATGCCGCTACCTGGTCACCAGTCGCAACGACCACGCGGCTGGGCTGCGGCACGGCATCATCTATGCCGCGTCACGCGGGATGCTGACCGATCGGGTGATGGCCTTGCGCAAGGCCAACATCTTCGAACCACACCACTACCGGCATATCATCGGTCCGACCCGGGTGGTCGGGATGAATGGTGGTGTTGCGGAGGTGCAGTCGAACTTTCTGGTCGTGCGGATCATGCACGATGGCGACACGCAGGTGTTCGCCACCGGGCGGTACTTGGATCGGGTCGATGTCGCCGGCGGGCCGTACCGGTTCATCGAGCGGATCGTGGTGCTCGACAGTCATAAGATCGATACGCTGCTGGTGGTCCCGTTGTGAAAAAGAAAACCTCTCCCGCGCTGCGCGCGGGAGAGGTCGAGGCGCCCTTGCGCCGAGGGTGAGGGTGCCGCGGGCCGCACGCACTCCTGCTCTTTTTGAGTCGCGCGAAGAGGCAGGGTGCCGACCCGACCGCCCTTACCCTCGCCGCTTCGCGTCTCGACCTCTCCCGCGCAGCGGGAGAGGTTTTTTGTTTGGTCAGTGGCGGGTCTGGTACCAGCCGTTCCGGATAACACGACCCGGCAGCGCGCCGGTGTGCTTGCCATCCTCCAGCAGCACCTGCCCGTTCACGATTGTCATGTGGATGCCCACCGCCGGTTCCTTGATCCGCCAGCCGCCGGCAGGGAAGTCATGCACCACGCTCTCTGGTCCCGGCTTCACCGTGTCGGGGTCGAAGATCACGATATCCGCCGCCAGGCCCTCGCGCAGCAATCCGCGATCCTGGATGCCGAACAGCGACGCGGATTCAAACGTCAGCCGCTTCACCGCCTGCTCCAGGGTCATTGCCTGCTTCTCGCGTACCCACTCGCCAAGCAAGCGCGTCGTATAGCCGTAGCCGCCGTGGAACTGCACGTGCGCGCCACCGTCACCCAACCCGATGAACGCGTTCGGATAGGTCAGGATCTTGCGCAGCGCCTCGTCATCGACGTTGTTCTCGGCTTGCAGGAAGCGGGTGTCGAGGTTCTCCTCCACCACCAGGTCGAGGAACGCGTCGATCACGCGCTTGCCCTGCATTTTCGCGATCTCGCCGATGCTCTTGAACTGCAGGGGCTTGTTCTTCTCCAGCACCGGCTCGTTCACCCACATATAGTCCCACCAGGTCTTGGAGAACCCGACAGCCTGGATCGGCACCGAGCGCTCCACCGCCTCGGCATGCAGCTTGTCGCGCACCTGCGGATCGGCATAGGCGCGCAGCTTTTCGGCGTCCGACATCAGCAGGATCGGGTGCCAGGTCGGCAGGCCGCGGAACACCTGGCAGTTGTGCATGGTGAAGTCCTGCGTCACCCGGTTCGGGCTGCACATCGGATAGGCGCGGATGCCAGCCTTCGCGGTTTCTTCCACGCGCGCAATGTGCTGCTTCCACTTGTCGGGATTGCGCACTGTCTGGCTGAGGCTGTTGTAGATCACCGGCCGCCCCGTCGCTTCCGCCAGCCGCGCCATCAGCCCGTCGCTGAGTTCCGGATCGACGCCGCCGCCCATCTGCATTGTGCCGGTGCCAAGCTCGCGCAGCACATCGCCGAGCGCGAAGATCTCGCGTTCGTCGGCCCACAACGCCGGAATGGGGACGCCCTGCGGATCGTAATGCCCCTTCTGCCGCGAGCCGGAGAACCCAACCGCGCCGGCCTGCATGCCGTCGCGCACGAGCGCCTGCATCGTCTTGATTTCGTCGTCGGTCGCGGTGCGCTTCTGGCAGTCCTCGCCCATCGCGTAGTAGCGCACGGCGGTGTGGCCGATCAGCGTGCCGGCATTGACGCCGAGGTTCTTGTCGAGCCGGTCCATGTATTGCGGGAACGTCTCCCAGTTCACATCGACGGTGCGCAGAACCTCCATCGGGATGGCTTCGACATAGGACAGGAACTCTGCCATGCGCTCTTCGTTGCCGTGGCGCACCGGCGCGAGTGACAGCGAACAATTGCCGAAGATGACGGTGGTGGCGCCGTGCTGCGGCGAGAAGGTGCACAGCGGATCCCACGTCACCTGGGCGTCATAATGGCAGTGGTTGTCGATGAAGCCGGGCGATACGGCGAGGCCGTCGGCATCGACAGTGCGCTCGGCCGCGCCGGTGATCTTGCCGATTTCGACGATCTTGCCGTCCTTGACGGCGAGGTCGCCTCGGAAGGCCGGCATCCCTGAGCCATCGACGATGCGGCCATTACGGATCAACAGGTCATACGCCATTGGTCGTCACTCCCGTTTTTATGAGCCGCCCACTGCGGCCCTTCCGCTTGAGGAGCAGCGTAGCAGGTTCGGGATTGAAGGAAAGCGAGACCGCGATTGTGTTGTGTACCGGTTTGCGGTATGGACACCGATGATCCGGTCGTTCGGTGACAAGCGGACTCAGGCTTTGTTCGATGACGCCGTCGTTCGTGACTTCGCAACTGTTGCCCGTCGCGCCAAGCGCAGGCTGGAGGCAATTCATGCCGCGGTCCGGCCGGATGACCTGATGGTGCCGCCATCGAACCGGCTTGAGAAGCTCCGGGGCAACCTGCGAGAATTCCATTCGATCCGTGTCAACGACCAATGGCGTGTGATCTTCCGTTGGCGTGACGGTGATGCGTTCGATGTGCGGATCGTGGACTAGCATTAGAATGGAGAGCGGCCATGGCTGATGATGAATTCGCACCGGTGACGCCTGGCGAAATGCTGAAGGAAGAATTCCTGGCAGAGTACGGGCTGTCGCAAAACCAGCTTGCCCGGGCGATCGGTATATCCCCCAACCGGATCGCCGAAATCGTCAACAACCGCCGCCGCATCACTGCGGATACCGCCCTGCGCCTAAGTCTTTACTTCGGCAACAGTCCCGAGTTCTGGATGAACCTGCAGGCTCGCTACGACCTGAAGCTGGCCCGGGCCGGACTTAAGCCAGGGGAAGCAGAGCAAATCAAGGCGCAGCGCGCAGCGTAGTGATCGTATCACCATAACCGGGCATTCGCTCGCCGCCCGCATGTTTAAGAGATTTGTAAACCCGACCGCAAGCCCATCTTGGAATCTTGCAACAGCGTCGCTAGTAAATCTCTGCGTACCGGTGACATAGCTCGGTCACCGCGAAGTCCTCCGTATACGCCAATTCCGAACGCTTGTGACGCAGATACGCCTCCAAAAACACCGGCCCGAACCAGCCGCGTACCGCGTCACTCGCCTCCATCGCCTTCAGCGCCTCACCCAGCGAGTGTGGCAAGGACGGCGGCGATCGTTGCCCCGCCGGCAGCGCCAGCTTGCGCCGCAGCCCGTCGGCGCCAGCGAACAGCACCGCGCCGAGCGCCATGTACGGACTGGCCGCGCCATCGCACACGCGGAACTCGACGTTGAACTGGCGCGCGATCTCCTCCGGCTCCGTCGTCGCGAACACCGGACAGACGCGCAGCGCGGCGCCGCGGTCCTGTCGCACGATGTCCACCAGCGTCGGCGCCCAGCGGTTCGGTGTCAGCCGCAAATACGACACCGGCGACGGCGCGGTGATCGCGGCGATCGCCGGCAGGTGGTGCAGCACGCCCGCGCAGAACTGTTGCGCCGGCAGGCTGAGACCCATTGGTCCCGCCGCGTCGTAGGTGGCCGGGCGGCCGGTCGCTTCGCGCAGGCTCATGTGGATGTGGACGCCGTTGCCGACCCCGTCCGCCGCCGGCATCGGCGAGAACACCGTGCGATGACCCAACCGGTGCGCCGCGCCGCGTGCGAGTTCGCGGGTGATCACCGCCTGGTCCGCCGCAACCAGCGCAGCCGACGGCGCCACCGTCACCTCGAACTGGCGCGCGCCGTATTCGGCCAGGAAGCTGTCCGGCGCCACCCCCGCGGCCCGCAACGCGGCGACGAAGCTCTCGCCGAACACGCCCTGGCGGCGGAATGCGCCGAGGCTATACGCGTCCCCCGGCCGCTCCTCGTTCCCCGTATAGACGAACTCCTGCTCGAACGCGGCGATCAGGTGCAGGCCGCCGGCCTCGCTCAGCGCGGCAATCCCACGGCGCAGGAACTCGCGCGGACAGCACTCCCAGGGCGAGCCATCGGTGTTGCGGATGTCGCCCAGGAAGAAATGTTCAGGCGGGCTGCCGTCGGCGAAGTCCACGCGCACCTCGGCCTTGGCGTCGGGCACGATCATCAGGTCGCCGGCGGTGCCGAACGGCGTGTCCCAGATCGGGCCGAACGCCGTCTGCATCAGGTTGGAATGCGTCCAGCCGACCCCCTTGCGGCGGCGGGAGTCGATCTCGCGGGCGGGGAAGCTCTTGCCGCGCACGTGGCCGGCGATGTCGCAGGTGCCGACGAAGACCAGTTCCTCACGCAGCATTATAAACCTCTCCCACAAAGTGGGAGAGGTCGGCGCCAAGCGCCGGGTGAGGGTGATCGGGTCGGCACGCAGCACCGCTTACGTACCGGCCCGATCACCCTCAACCCTCGACGCTTCGCATCTCGACCTCTCCGGCGCAGCGCGGGAGAGGTTATCTGCTACGCCGCCTGCTTGGCCAGCATGCCGCGGGCGATCAACTCCTCGGCGATCTGCACCGCGTTCAGCGCAGCACCCTTGCGCAGATTGTCCGACACGCACCAGAACGACAGCCCGTGCGCCACCGTCGGGTCCTTGCGGATGCGGCTGACATACACCGCGTCCTCGCCGACGCATTCGATCGGCGTGACGTAGCCGCCGTCCTCGCGCACATCCACCACCTCGACGCCCGGAGCCTCACGCAGCGCCGCGCGCGCCTCGCCGGCCGTCACCGCGTTCTCGAACTCGACGTTCACCGCCTCGCCGTGGCCGATGAACACCGGAACCCGCACACAGGTCGCGTGCACCTTGATCGCGGGATCGAGGATCTTCTGCGTCTCCACCATCATCTTCCACTCTTCCTTGGTGGAGCCGTCATCCATGAACCGGTCGATATGCGGGATGACGTTGAACGCGATCTCCTTGGTGAATTGCTCCGGCTTGTTCGGGTCGTGCACGAAGATCGCCTTGGTGTGGTTGAACAACTCGTCCATCGCCTCCTTCCCGGCGCCGGAGACCGACTGGTACGTGGACACCACGACCCGCTTGATCTTCCACTGGTCGTGCAGCGGCTTCAGCGCCACCACCATCTGGATGGTCGAGCAATTTGGATTGGCGATGATCCGCCGCTTGGAGAACAAGCGCAGGTGGTGCGGGTTCACCTCCGGCACCACCAGCGGGACGTCCGGGTCCATGCGGAACTGGCTGGTGTTGTCGATCACCACGCAGCCTGCTGCCGCGGCGCGCGGCGCGTGGATGGCGGAGACCGAGGCGCCAGGCGAGAACAGCCCGATATCCCAACCGGCGAAGTCGAACGTCTCCAGGTTGCGCACCTTGAGCACCTGCTTCTCGCCGAACGAGACCTCCTGGCCAGTTGACCGGCCTGAGGCGACCGCGGCCACTTCGTCCACCGGAAACTGGCGTTCGGCGAGCGTCTTCAGCATTTCGCGCCCGACCGCCCCGGTGGCTCCGACGACTGCGACCCTGTAGCCCATCTGCATTCTCCTCGCGTGTCCGCGCCGTGGTCAGGTAGCGACGGAGCGCCGCTGAGGCAAGGTTGAAGGGGCCGTGCGCGACGGCTGAATCAGCGCTTCCGCCGGGATACGCCACTCTTCGTGCAGCCGGCGGATCTGCTCCAGCGTGAGGCCGCGACGGCCAGCGAGGATTTCAGAGGCGCGC
>DATHNI010000445.1:0-16987 GCA_035486135.1 Acetobacteraceae bacterium | reverse complement strand
GTCGGGCCGCAGAACAGGTAGTTGCCGATCGGCTTCTCCGGCTCGCGCAGGCCGGCCCGGGCCAGCTTGATCGCGGCGGACAGCGCCTCGATCGCCTTGTCCTGGCCGAACACCATCGCCTTCAGGTCGCGCTCCAGGTTGCGCAGCGTCTCCTTGTCGTCGGCTGAGACGCTCTTGGCCGGAATGCGGGCGATCTTGGCAACCATCTCCTCGACGTCGCGCAACGTCACGGTCTTCCGGCGCTTATGCTCCGGCAGCAACATGCGGGACGCGCCAACCTCGTCGATCACGTCGATCGCCTTGTCGGGTAGCTTCCGGTCGTTGATGTATTTGGCGGACAGCTCCACAGCGGCGCGGATCGCCTCGTCGGTGTAGCGGACCTTGTGGTGCTTCTCGTAGTTCGCCTTCAGGCCGCGCAGGATCTTCACGCTGTCTTCCAGGTTCGGCTCGTTCACGTCGATCTTCTGGAAGCGGCGGACCAGGGCGCGGTCCTTTTCGAAGTAGTTACGGAATTCCTTGTAGGTGGTGGAGCCGATGCAGCGCAGGTTGCCCGACGCGAGGGCCGGCTTCAGCAGGTTCGACGCATCCATCGCGCCGCCGCTGGTCGCGCCGGCACCGATCACTGTGTGAATTTCGTCGATGAACAGGATGGCGCCCTGCTGGTTCTCCAGTTCGGACACGACCGCCTTCAGCCGCTCCTCGAAGTCGCCGCGGTAACGGGTGCCGGCGAGCAGCGCGCCCATGTCGAGCGCGAAGATGGTGGAGCGGGCCAGGACCTCGGGCACGTCGCCCTCGACGATGCGCTTGGCCAGGCCCTCCGCGATCGCGGTCTTGCCGACGCCGGGATCGCCGACATACAGCGGGTTGTTCTTGGTGCGGCGGCACAGGATCTGAATGGTCCGCTCGATCTCCGACTCGCGGCCGATCAGCGGATCGATCTTCCCGGCCATCGCCTTCTTGTTCAGGTTCACGCAGTAGTTGGACAGCGCGTCCTGATTGCGGCGGTTCGGTTTTTCCTCCCGCTCCTGCTCCTGGTGGTTTTCCGGTTGGCCGGTCGTGCCGGTGACCGGGCGCTGGGTGGAGCGGCCGGGCGCCTTGGCGATGCCGTGGCTGATGAAGTTCACCGCGTCCAGCCGGGTCATGTCCTGAAGCTGCAGGAAGTAGACCGCGTGGCTTTCCCGCTCGGAGAACAGCGCCACCAGCACGTTCGCCCCGGTTACTTCGTCGCGGCCGGAGGATTGCACGTGGATCGCGGCGCGCTGCACCACGCGCTGGAAGCCGGCGGTGGGCTTGGGGTCGCCCGGGCGATCGGTGGCCAGGCCGGCCAAGTCCTTGTCGAGGAACTCGCCCAGATCACTCCGCAGCTTGTCCAGATCGACACCACAAGCGCGCAGCACCGTGGCTGCGTCGGAATCATCTGCCAGCCCAAGCAACAAATGCTCCAGGGTGGCATATTCGTGGCGGCGTTCGCTTGCGAGGGACAGCGAGCGATGCAGCGTCTGTTCGAGGTTCCGTGACAGCATGGTGGTCGACGCTCCTAGGCGCGGCGGTCCGACAACCGGACCGGGTCGTCTTTAAGGCAGATTAACCCGTGCGGATTTTGCCGCGCGGCTCGTGTGGTCAAATGCCCGAGGGTCAGGGCATCATTCCTTCTCGATCGTGCATTGCAGAGGATGCTGGTTCTGCCGGGCCAGGTCCATGACCTGGGTCACCTTGGTCTCGGCAACCTCGTAGGTATAGACGCCGCACACCCCGACCCCCCGCCGGTGCACGTGCAGCATGATGCGGGTGGCTTCCTCCCGGGATTTCTGGAAAAAACGCTCTAGCACGTGGACGACGAACTCCATCGGCGTGTAGTCGTCGTTGAGCATCAACACCTTGTACATCGCGGGCTTACGGGTTTTCGGCCGGGCCTTGACGACCACGCCGGTGTTCGGGCCTTCCGGGTTGTTGGTGCGTCTGTCGTTATCGCTCATCGCTCTTCCGCGCCTATCCGTCGCGCCGCATTTCCCGCCTTCCTGGGCACAAGCACCCACCGGCCCGCCGCCTCTGGAGTGTGAACCATATCGGATGGCGAGGGCACGTTAAAAGAGCCTAGCGCAGTCTGCGGCAGATTACAGGGGGCCGGGATAAGAAATCCGCTACTGGGCGGAGGGCCCATGACACCGAGAGACCTGCGGCTCGGTGCCAGACGTCTCGGCGCCAGACGTCTCAGTGCCAGACGTCTCAGTGCCAGACGTCTCAGTGCCAGACATGGCAAGGCCCGGGACATTGCCCGGGCCTGCCGTTACGATCGGATCGAGTCGACGACTTGGGGGGAGGCAGCGCGCCGCCAGCTCGCCCGATCGCGTTCAGTCGGCGCTCAGGCCGATTTCGCGAACTTTTCCACCGCCAGCGTAACCCGCGCGGTAATCGGCGCGATCGCCTGCTCGGTCAGCTTGAACGACGCGTCGGTCAGCTTGCCGGACTCGGTCAGCGTCTTCTCCATCGTGGCGCGCGCCAAGCTGGCCTGCAGGTCCATCGCGTCCTTCAGCGACTTCACCGAGGTCAGGGCCTTGAACGTCGACATCGTCTCGTCGAACGACGCCTGCGCCGTGGCAGCGACCTGCTTTGACAGATCCTGCATGCCCGCGGCCCAGATCTGGCCGGACTTCAGGATCGCCTCAAGGTTACCCTGGCTGAAAGATACCAGCTCTTCCGCGGTCTTCATCGCCTTCTCCATACCTTGCTTTACTTTGGCCTGGGTCTCGGTGAACCCTTCGGCCGCCTTGGTCATTCCGTCCTTCAGGTTCGAAACGGTCGCCTCGATACCCTTGGTGGCAGCGGTCACGGTCTCATCCGTCGTCATGCCCGCCTCCATCGCCTTAGGCTTCATGCTCATCATTTGTGTCCCTGCGAGGCCGCGCCCTTCGACCGGCGGGTCGCGAGCCGGTTGGCATCCTTTGCTGCACCGCAGCAACAAGGCGGATATAGGCCGGTGCCACACAATGATCAAGCGATTTTTGTGCACTGCACAAGAAAATCTCCCGCTTGGGTTGTGCGCATTGCAACCGCGTTTCATCCGAGCATCGGGTCGTAACTTATTCACTTTTTTCGCTTTTCCGCAGTTTCCGGCTGGACAGGCATTCCCAGGGCCGCTTAGGGTTGCGCTGACCGCTTGAGCTGGGGGTACGGATGGCAGGGACGTCGCGCTGGGGACGCAATATTGTTGCGCATGCCCGCGCGCTATTCCTCGTGCTGCCGGCGCTGCGTCCGATAGGATCGCGCAGGCTCGGATTTGCCCTGTTGGCGCTCGGCCTGTTGCTCGGCCCTGGCGTGGCGCGCGCGCAGGTCGGTTCGGACCGCTACAGCTCGATCGTCGTGGAGGCCGCCAGCGGTAAAATCCTGGAGACGGTCAACCCGGACGCGCCACGCCATCCCGCCAGCCTGGCCAAGCTGATGACTCTCTATATGACGTTCGAGGCGTTGCGCGACCGGCGCGTCACCCTCGACACACCGGTTCCGGTGTCCGCGCATGCCGCCTCGATGGAGCCGACCAAGCTCGGGCTGCAGCCGGGGATGCGGCTGACGGTCGAGCAAGCGATCCTGGGGTTGGTGACGAAGTCGGCCAATGATGCCGCGGCGGCGCTGGGCGAACTGCTTGGCGGCAGCGAGGACCGCTTCGCCCAGATGATGACCTTGCGCGCCCGGGCGCTGGGGATGTCGAACACCACGTTCACCAACGCGTCAGGCCTGCCCGACCCGGACCAGTGGACCACGGCGCGCGACCTCGCGGTGCTGGCGCGGCACCTCGTAACGGACTTCCCGGGGGACTATCACTACTTCAGCACCCCCAGCTTCGTGTTCCATGGCTGCACGATCTACAACCACGACGGCATGCTGCGGTCGTACCCGGGCGCGGATGGCATGAAGACCGGCTACACCGAGGCGTCCGGCCACAACCTGATCACCAGCGCGGTCCGCGACGGGGTGCGGCTGATCGGCGTCGTGCTGGGTGCCGGCAGCAACGCCGAACGCGACGTTCACATGGCGGCTTTGCTCAATCAGAGCTACGAGGAGATGGACGTCCCGATCGACCGTCATTCGACCCGAGTGGCGAGTTCGCTGGGATTGATCCCCGCGGCGCACGCCGCAACCATCGATGCCGCGGCGCACGCCGCATCGGTCGATCCGTCGCCACGCGCCGCCGTGCGGGCTCGGGTCACGGTCGCGCCGGCAGCCGCGCACCTGGGATGGGGCATCCAGGTGGGGGTTTATGCCAAGGAGAAGGCCGCCCGGCAGGCTGCCGTCGCGGCGCGCCGCATGGCGGACGACGGCGAGCCGAAAATCGAGCAAGCCACCGCGCACGGCCGGCCAGCATGGCGCGCGCAGGTCACCGGCCTGACCGCCCCCGAGGCGCAGGGCGCCTGCGCCGCGCTGTCGCGCCATCGCACGCCGTGCATGGTACTGCGGCCAGAGGCACGTGAAGTCGCCAGCCGCTAGGACATCCAGCCGCCAGGACATCAAGACCGTGTGCCTTGCGCCATGGCCGCCAGGCGGAACCCCCGGCGCCAGGATTGCGGCACTATCCGATATATTTTTCCACGACCCCGGGCGGACGGACCTGCGCCTCGGACGGATCGCGCCCGAACTCCCGTAATGCGCGCCGCTGGCGCAGCAGGTCCCACGCCTGGTCGAGTGCGACACCGAGGCTCTGAAGGCGCTCACGGTCGGCGTCCGACTTCGCACCGCGACCGAATATTTGCTCCTCCTCCGCCACCAGGCGTTGGATGTGGTCGAGTACAGCCTGATCGGTGGTCCCGTCACTCATGGTTGCCATCCTCCGGCGACCGATCGCCATGTTCAGATGGACCTGAGCCTACACCCCCCAAGCAGCAAGGGTCCAACGCCCCGCCCCGTTGTGCTGATCCGCAGATCGAGCGCCAGGGGCGGTCTGGCTGAAGCTTCACCGGGCGTGACGCCGGTCACGGTGCCGGGCCGCTACCCTGCGGCGTCTTTCTATGTGCCAGGTGGCGCGATCGCCCATCTCAACCGCCCGCCGCCAGAAACGCCTCGATCACCGCGACGAACCCGCTCGGATTATCGGCATGCAGCCAATGCCCGGCGTTCTTCAGCGTGACGAACCGCGCCGCCGGAAACAGCGCGCGGATCGCCGGGCGATCCTCGTGGCGGACATAATCCGACCTGGCGCCGGCAACGAACAGGGTCGGGCCGCGATAGGCCTCACCGGCCGCCGGTGCTTCCCAACCCTCGATCACCCGCATCGCCGCGGCGATCTCGCGCAGCCCGATGCGCCAGTGGGGATGCGCGCCTGGCACCAGGTTCTGCAGCAGGAATGCCCGCAGCCCGGCCTCCGGCACCGCCTCCACCAGAGCAGCGTCGGCCGCCGCCCGCGTCAGGCCGGGCGATAGCGCCAGCCCGGCCAGCGCCGCGGCGATCTCGGCGTTGTGGTGCTCGTAGGCGACGGGCGCGATGTCCGCCACCACCAGCCGCGACACCGCGTCCGGCCTCGACAAAGCGGCCACCATCGCCGCCTTGCCGCCCATCGAGTGCCCGACCAGCGCGGCCGGCAGCGCGGCGCGCTGGTCCAGCGTCTCCAGCACATCTGCCGCCATCGCCGGATAATCCATGGCCGCCGCATGCGGACTGGCGCCGTGGTTGCGCAGATCCAGCGCGAGGACGCGAGACTGCGGCGCCAACGCACGCTGCACCACGCCCAGGTTCCGCGCCGAACCGAACAGCCCGTGCAGCAGTGCAACCGGCGGGCCCTGACCCGCCTCGATCGTATGCAGGATCATCGCCGCCTCCCCCAGCCCGCCGCCGCCAGCGACCTCGCGCCCACTGCACGTACCGGCAAAGCCGCGATCGCCACGCCGCCGATGATGAGGGCGGAACCGGTCAGCAAATCGGCGGTGATCGCCTCGCCCAGCAGCAGGTTCGCCAGCAGCAGGCTGACCGCCGGCGTGGTCAGGAAACCGATCGAGGATACCATGGTGGGCAGCTTCGCGGTTGCCTCCACCACGCACCACGTGCCGATCGGTCCCGCTATGAAGCCGATCACGGCCAGGGCCAGCCAGCCTTCCGGCCGCGTCCCCAACGTGCCGTGCGGCGCCTCCAACAGCACCAGCGGCAACAGCAGCAGCGACGCCAGGCCGAAGCACCATGGCAGCAGCTCGAACATCGACAGCGACGGCCGCGCCGCGCGCGTGACGATGATCGCCACAGCCCAGCACAGGCTGGCCAGCAGCAGGAACGCGTGGCCTATCAGAATCGGCGGCGAGGTCCAGTCGATCGCCCAGGGGCTCATCAGCACCACCACGCCGACCAGTCCGATCGCCGCGGCAACCCAGCGCCGCGGCGGGATGTGCTCTTTCAGGAAGACCACGGACAGCGGCACGATCCAGATGGTCGTCGTGTTGGCCAGGATGGCGGTGCGGCCGGCGGGCACCCACGCCACCGCCACATGCGCGAAGGCGAAATACCCGGCGAGTTGCAGGGCACCGATCGCAGCCAGGGCCGGCAGGTCGGCGCGCCTCGGCACACGCAGGCGTCCGCGTGCGGCGACGATCAGTGCCACGGTCACACACGACAGCACGGCGCGTCCCTCGGCGAACCACAGCGGCGTGGCACCCAGGGCGAGCGCGATCTTGGTCAGTGGCCAGGCGCTCGATAGCAGCACCACCGAGGCAAAGAGCAGTACCAGGCCGCCGGAGGGAAGACTCGTAGTATTTGGCGTGATTCTTTCGCCTGTGGGTTGCGAGGCGTTAATCCTTCCTGACATAACCGCTACATGACCTTTTCGATTGTTGGCCGCTGCCCCGCAACCGGGCAACTCGGCGCCGTGACCGCGACCTCCAACATCGCCGTTGGCGCAAGGGTCGCCCATTGTTCCGCCGGAATCGGCGCCGTGGTGACCCAGCATCGCACCGATCCCCGTCTTGGGCCACGCGGTCTCGCCCTGCTCCGGTCCGGGTGTTCGGCGCAGGAAACCGTTGACGCGCTGGTCGCGTCTACCCCTCTCGCGCATTGGCGGCAGCTCGGGGTGGTGGATTCGTCGGGCGGTTCCGCGGCCTTCTCCGGCGCGCGGACCCGCCCGGAAATGAGCGCGGCCACCGCCGAGAACGCCTGCGCGGTCGGCAACATCCTGGCCAACGCCAGGGTTCCCGTGGCAATGCTGCACCGTTTCCAGGCCGAGCCGACCGCACCGCTGGCCGAACGGCTGATGCGTGCGCTGGAGGAAGGGCTGGCCGCCGGCGGCGAACATGGTCCGGTGCGCAGCGCCCATCTGCTGGTGTGCGATACCGAGAGCTTCCCGCTGGTGGATTTGCGCGTCGATTGGCACGACCAGCCGGTCTCCGAGCTGAGGGCATTGTGGAACCGCTATGCGGCGGAGATGGGGGCATTCATCCTGCGCGCCCTGGACCCCGACAATCCGCTGAGCAGTGGAGCGTCGTAGGGGGATGGACAGCAAGGGGCGACTGCGGCATCCGGAACCCGGACATGTCCAGGGGCACGTGACGAGCGCGTGACCCCCGGCGTGTCCTTGGGAGCGTGACTCCCGGGGCGGTGTCCCTGGGCGTTTGACCCGGGGAACATGGCAATGGCGATAGCGGGTGAGACTCTGTTGGCGGCGGATGAGCCATCGCCGGTGCGCGTGCTGCATGAGTCCGGCACCTCGGAGTTCCTGCTGACGGCGGACCACGCGGGCCGGATGATCCCGCGCCGCCTCGGCACTCTGGGAGTGCCCGACAGCGAACTGGATCGCCACATCGCCTGGGATATCGGCATCGCCGGGGTGACGGAGCATCTGGCCGCCGCTTTGGATGCAACGGCGGTGCTACAGGTCTATTCGCGGCTGGTGATCGACTGCAATCGTGACCCGTCGGTGGCGTCGTCGATGCCGGAGGTCAGCGAAACGACGCCGATCCCGGGCAATGTCGGACTGACGGCCGCCGATCGTGCCGCGCGGGTGCACGCGATCTTCACGCCCTATCACGCGCGGATCGAGGCGCTGTTGGACGCCAGGGCCGCGGCGCGGCGACGCACGGTGCTGGTCGCGATGCATAGTTTCACGCCCGTGTTCAAGGGCGAACCGCGCGAGGTGCAGGTGGGCGTGCTGTTCAACCGCGATGCCCGGCTGGCATCGGCGCTGTTGGCACAGTTACGCGCCGAGGGCGACATCGTGGTGGGCGAGAACGCACCCTATGCGGTCAGCGACACGAGCGACTACGGCGTGCCGGTGCATGGCGAGAAGCGCGGGCTGGCGCATGTCGAGATCGAGATTCGCCAGGATCTGATCGCTGATCCACCGGGCCAGGCGGCCTGGGCGGCACGCTTCGCCCGGCTGCTGCCGGCGGCGGATGCGGCACTGCGTCTCTGCTAATACCAGGCCGCTGAATTGCTGAGTCACACGCTGGTCTCCACGTCATGGCGGGCGCAGGCCCGCCATCCACGACTTCGACGCCCGCACCAGCGAAAAGTCGTGGATGCCGGCCTGCGCCGGCATGACGGCGAAGGCATCGTCCATGGGTCACTCATTATGCGGCCTGGTATAACTTCTGAATCAACACACCAATCGCGGGCCGCACCTGCGGTACGCGACAACCATGCAGTCAGGTCCGACATGCCAAACGACCAACCCACCACCGGCCTCAGCCGCGAAGTCCCGATTGACCCCGCGCATGCGGCGTTGCTGTTCGTCGACGTGCAGAATTACGCCTGCCGCCCGGACGGCGGCGAATACGCCGGGCTGAGCCAGGCCGACCGGGACGCCCGCTACGGCGATTTCTTCCGCAGCCTGCGCGACACCGCGGTTCCGAACATGCGGAAGCTGCAGGTCGCATGCCGGCAAGCGCGCATCGAGGTGCTCTACACCGTGATCGAGGCGCTGACCAAGGACGGGCGCGACCAGAGCCTGGATTACAAGATCAGCCGGCTGTTCGTGCCGCGCGGTTCGTGGGACGCCTTGGTGCTGTCCGACATCGCGCCCGCCGGCGACGAGATCGTCCTGCCGAAAACGTCGTCCTCGGTGTTCATCTCCACGAACATCGACTACGTGCTGCGCAATCTCGGGGTGCGGTCGCTGATCGTCGCCGGTGTGCTGACCGATCAGTGCGTCGACTCGGCGGTGCGCGACGCCTGCGACCTGGGTTACCTGGTCACCGTCCCGACGGACGCCTGCGCCACGCTGAGCACCGAGCGGCATGAATGGTCGTTGCGCAACAACCGCGGTTACTGCCGGCAGGTGACGACTGAGGCGTTGGTGGAGGAGATAAGCTCACTGACTATAAGCGCGGAATCGACGCGCCGGTGATACCGCCGCGTTATGGCGGGCGGAGGTCCGCCATGCGCTATCGCATCGACAGCCCGAAAGACTGACTCTCGAACTGGTCGCACCGGCACCCCAACCGTCATGGCCGGGCCTGACCCGGCCATCTATCGCGACACCGCGGCTGCATAGATGGCCGGGTCAAGCCCGGCCATGACGGTTGGGGTGGCCGGTGCCGGTGCGCCAACCTTTGAGGCACTGGCATCACACGTCACGCCGCATTCTTTCCCCCGTAGCGCCGCACCCGCAAATCCGCTTGCTCCTTATGTGCGGCGAAATTCTCGATCGCACAGAGACGCGAGCAATACTCGCCGATCATCGCCGTCGCTTCCGGGCTGACCTCCTGATACGTCACCGTCTTGAGGAACTTGCCTACCCACAGCCCCCCGGTGTAGCGCGCGGCGCGCTTGGTCGGCAGCGTGTGGTTGGTGCCGATCACCTTGTCGCCGTATGCGACGTTGGTCTCCTTGCCGAGGAACAGCGAGCCGTAGTTCGTCATGCGTTGCAGGAACCAGCGCGGATCGCGTGTCAGCACCTGCACGTGTTCCGACGCGATGCGATCGGCTTCCGCGACCATTTCTTCATCGGTGTCGCACAGGATCACCTGCCCGTGGTCGCGCCACGCCACGCCGGCGACGTCCGCGGTCACCAGGCGCGCTAATTGGCGATCGATCTCCGCCTGGATCCCGTCAGCGATTTTCGCTGACGTGGTCAGCAGGATTGCCGGCGAGGTCGGGCCGTGCTCGGCCTGCCCCAGCAGGTCGGTCGCGCACATTTCCGCGTCCGCGGTGTCGTCGGCGATGATCAGCGTCTCGGTGGGACCGGCGAGCAAGTCGATGCCGACGCGGCCGAACAACTGCCGCTTGGCCTCGGCGACGAAGGCGTTGCCGGGGCCGACCAGCATGTCCACCGCGGGGATCGATGGCGTGCCCAACCCCATCGCCGCCACCGCCTGGATGCCGCCGAGCAAATAGATTTCGTCCGCGCCGGCGAGCGACATGGCGGCGACGGTGGCAGCGGGTGGCACGCCGTTCAGCGGCGGCGTGCAGGCGGCAACGCGCTTCACGCCGGCGACCTTCGCGGTCAACACCGACATGTGCGCCGACGCGACCATCGGATACCGTCCGCCCGGCACGTAGCAGCCGACGCTGGCGACCGGAATGTTGCGATGGCCGAGCGTCACGCCGGGCAGTGTTTCCACCTCCACATCACGCAGCGCGGATTTCTGCACCTCGGCGAAGCGGCGGATCTGCGCCTGGGCGAACTTGATGTCCTCGATCACCTGCGGCGGCAGGCTGTCGATGAGGTTCTGGATTTCGGCAGGCGTGAGCCGGAAGGATGCGGGTTCCCATTTGTCGAACTTCGCCGATAGCTCGCGCACCGCTACGTCGCCGCGCTGCATGATGTCATCGAGGATACCTTCGACCGTCTGACGCACCTTGCGGTCCGCCTCGAACTTTTCAGCGTCGGATGCGCCCTGCTTCAGGTAGCGGATCATTGCGAGCATCCTTCCTTCTGTGTCAGCCACGGTTCGGTGCCGTGTGCGCGGAGCATAGCCAAACGGCCGGTCCCGATGAAGCCGGCGGCGACCATGGCGGCCATGCCCAACATGACGCTCCCCGCTGCGAAGGCGTGGGCGATGCCGGACCCGGCGTGGGCCATCAGCGCGCCGAACAGCGCGACGCCGATCGCGCCGCCGGCCTGGCGCACCGCGTTCAACACGCCGGAGGCGACGCCGGCGCGTGGCCGCGGGACGGTCGCCAGCAATGACGACGTCATGGCGGGCACCGCGAGGCCGATGCCGAACGGCAGCAGGATCAGCCCGGGCAGGATCGCATCGTATCGAGTCGCCGGATCGATGGTGCGCAGCGACCAGATGCCGAGTGCGGCAACCAGCAGCCCACCGGTCACGATCACGCGCGGTGTTGCGATCGCGGCAAGCCGGCCGGAGGCGATGTTCGCAACGAAGATGGCAACGGCGAATGGCAGCAGCGCCATGCCACTGCGGAGCGGCGACCAGCGATCGACCTGCTGGAAATACAGCCCGAGCACGAACACTGCACCATACAACGCGAGGTTCAGCAGGAAACCCACCATGGTCGCAGCGGCGAATGTCGGATTGCGAAAGAAGGCGAGTGGCAGCATGGGTTGCGCGCCACGGTATTCGACACGGATGAAGGTGCAGAACCCCAGCGCTGCCAGTGCCAGGCCTGCCCACACAAACGGTGAGGACCAACCCAGCACGCCGGCCTCGATGACCGCACCGGTCAGGCAGAACAGCGACAGAATGGCCAGCAACTGGCCCGCGGGATCGATGCCTCCCGCATGGGTGGACGCTTCATCGACGAAGCGGCGCGCGAGCCAGACACCGGCGGCGCCGATCGGCAGGTTGACGAGGAAAATGCTGCGCCAGCCGAACGCGGTGACCAACGCTCCGCCCAGAACGGGACCCAGCGCCAGGCCGATACTGCCGGCGGCGGTCCACAGGCTGACGGCTCGTGCACGCGCCACGGCATCATCACGACAGGCGCGGTTGAGCAAGGCGAGCGAGCACGGCACGAGCGTTGACGCGCCTGCGCCCTGAACGGCGCGCGCAACGATCAGCGCGGCGGCGTTGGGTGCAAGCGCGCAGCCAAGCGATGCGGCAGAGAACAGCAGCAGTCCGGCGATGAAGGCACGGCGCGCGCCGGCCCTGTCGCCGACCGCGCCCGCCGACAGCAAAAGCGCGGCGAAGGTGAGCGCATAGGAATCGACGACCCATTGCAGGCCGCTCACGCCGGTGTGAATCCCGGTGCCGATGCTGGCGAGCGCCACGTTGACGATGGATACATCAAGCTGCACCAGCAGGAAGCCAAGGCTCGTCGTGACCGTCGTGATGGTGAGTTTCGGTGGCACGATCGTTGTCTCCGATTGTGTGCCCTGGACGATGGTGTGCCGTTGGGGCCACGTCGCGCGGAGACGCTTCGACCACGGCCGAAGCGTTGCATGATGCGGGCTGCGCGGGTGCGTTCTAAATCTGCCGGTGTGTTCAGCCGATCAGGAGGACGACATGCAGACGAACCAACCCACCGGCAAGCTTGCTTTCACCGTCATGTGGGAGGTCCGCGACGGTGAGGCCGAGGCGGCCGCGGATATCATTGCCCGCTTCGCACCCGAGGCGCGCAAGGAGCCTGGACTGGAGTTGCTGATGGTGAATCAGTGCGCGACAAACCCGTCGGAGTTTCTGTTCTATGAGGTGTTCAAGGACGCCGCCGCGTTCGAGGCGCACCAGCAAACGCCGCACTTCAAGAAGCTCATCCTGGAAGACGCGCTGCCCCGGTTGAGCAAGCGCGAGCGGGTGCAGTGGTCGCCGCTATAAGCGGAGAAACCTCTCCCGCGCGAAAGCGCGGGAGAGGCGCCCCGCATCGGCCGGCTCGACGCCCTGCGGGGATGAAAACGGCGAGCGTTTGCTGGCGACGCAACCGCCCCCCGTCATGCCGACGAAGGTCGGCCTCCACGACTTGCCTTCGTGGGCGCGTCACAGTCGTGGATGCCGACCTTCGTCGGCATGACGGGGGGGCGGTGGCGTCGGCTTCACAGCAAATTCCAGCTACTCCGCCGTCCACCCTCCATCCACTACCAGCGCCGTCCCGGTGACCAGCGCCGCCGCGTCAGACGCGAGAAACACCACCGCGCCCATCAAATCCTCCACCGTTCCCAACCGCCCGAGCTTGATCCGCCGCAGCACGTCATCGCGGAACGCCGCATCTTCAAAGAACGGTCGCGTCAGCGGCGTATCGATGAACGTCGGCCCAATCGAATTCACCCGGATCCCATGCGGCGCCAGGTCGATCGCCATCGCCTTGGTCAGCCCCTCGATACCGTGCTTGGTCATGCAGTACACCGTGCGCCGTGCCCCACCGACATGGCCCATCTGCGACGAGACGTGGACGATCGAGCCGCGCACGCCCCCCTCCACCATCCGCCGCGCCACCGACTGTGCGACAAAGAACGCCGCGCGTTGGTTCAGCGTGGTGATCGCGTCGTAATCATCCTCCGTCACATCGAGGAACGAACGCGGCCGGTTGGTGCCGGCGTTGTTCACCAGCACGTCGAACGGCGCCACATGCGCAATCGCCGACTGCACCGCGGCGGTGTCAGCCACGTCGAGCACCAACGGTTCAGCGCTGCCCCCGTCGGCACCGATCTCCTCAGCCACCGCCGTGATTTCGGCCGCCGTGCGCGACACCAGCACGACATGTGCCCCGGCCTGCGCCAACGCCGCGGCGCACGCCATGCCGATGCCGCGGCCCGCGCCGGTTACCAATGCGCGGCGCCCATCCAACCGCAATGACGGTGTGCGCGGCAGCGTCATGCTCGCCTCCTTCGCCGCAGTGCCGGCGTTGCTGTTAGCGCGACAAGCTCTCCAGGCTCTGGCGATTGCTGCGTGGTCCCAGCAGGCTGACGGACAACACGATCACCGCCATGGCAGCGGCGATCATCGTGAACACACCCGCCGTGCCATACACCGACAGCAGGAACGTCACCGCATACCCCACCATAATCGAACTCACCCTGCTCCAACTGAAGGTGAAGCCAACCGCTTGTGCGCGGATGCGAGTCGGAAACAACTCCGCCGCATAGGGATGGAAGATGCTGACCAGCCAGTTGACACACAGCGATACCAGTCCGCCGAACAGCAGGATAAGCCCATCGGAGCGCACTTGCGAGAACAGCAACCCGAACACGCCGATGCCGATTGCCGTGCCGACCAGTTGCCACTTGCGCTCGAAACGTTCCGCAAAGAACAGACCGAGCGCCGCCCCGACCGGCGCAAGCAACGTTATCAACGCGGTGAACGCCAGCGAATGGGCGATGGCGAAACCCTGGCGCACCAGCATGATCGGCACCCAGGTGATGAACCCGAACGCCGCTATCGTCTGGCAGAACTGGAACAACGACAGCATGATGGTGCGGCTCAGGTAGCGTCGGCTGAACATTTCGGTCCATGAGCCGCGCGCCTGCACCGGTTCGGCGTGTTCGTAATCCGGCGGCGGCAGTTCGCGTCCGCGTTCGGCACGCACCCGAGCCTCCATCTGCCGCATCACCGCGTCCGCTTCGGCGTGACGGCCGTGCGATTGCAGCCAGCGCGGCGATTCCGGGATGTTGCCGCGGATCAGCCAGACGATGACACCGCCCAGCGCGCCGGCGATGACCACCCACCGCCAGCCGCTCAGGCCGAGGATGGTCTGCGGCACCAGCAGCCACGACAGCAGCAGCGCCACGGGTCCCGATGTCAGCACGATCAGGATGCTGAATGCCATGTAGCGGCCACGCCAGCGCCGTGGCGTGATTTCGGAGATGAACGAGTCGTTGTTGATCAGCTGCACGCTGATGCCGAACCCGGCGATGAAGCGCAGCACGTCGATGACGAGGGCCGAATTCTGAAAGGCGGTCAGGAAGATGGCGACGGAATAGGTCAGCATCGACCAGGTGAACGTGGCGCGCCGCCCGAAGCGGTCGGAGATCCAACTGAACAGGAAGGCGCCGACGAACATCCCCAGGAAGAACGACGCGAGGAAACTGGCGAAACTGTTCCACGCCATCAGCCCGGCCGCACTGGCGGTGAATACGCGCTGTGTCAGACCAAGCGAGATGCCGCCCGGCATGGCGAACTCATAAAATTCGAACCAGCCGCCGATCGCGATCAACGCGACCAGTTGCACGAAATAGCGTGACGGGGGCAATCGATCCAGACGTGCTGCGATCGCTCCTGTTTGGTCAATGTCCATATGCGGCTCCTGGTGACACCCGGCCTATCTGGCACACCGCCGCGGAAATGTCCGCTAGGACGGCAGCACTTCGTCGAGATGCCACTCCTCTGCCGAGGCGCCGGCCAGCGCCTGGATGCGCTCTTCGTCCGCCCCGAGTTCCGCCGCCTTGCCGGTATAGACGATCTCGCCATTCTCCAGCACATAGGCGTCGTCGGCGATTTCCAGCGCCACCCGGACATTTTGCTCGACCAGCAGTACGGAGATGCCTTCGTCGCGCATCTGCGCCACGATGCGGAACACCTCTTTCACAATCAGCGGCGCCAGGCCCTGCGACGGTTCATCGAGGATCAGCAGCTTCGGATTCAGCAGCAACGCCCGCGCGATCGACAGCATCTCTTGCTCGCCACCGGACATCTGCCGGCCGCGGTTGTTGCGGCGCTCCTGGAGACGCGGGAACAATTGGTAGATGCGTGGGATGGTCCACGGCCCGGGACGCTCCATCGGCACTTGCAGGTTTTCTTCCACCGTCAGGTTGGCGAAAATCCGCCGCCCCTCCGGCACAAATCCAACCCCGAGCTGCGCGACGCGGAACGGCGGCATCCCCGTTGTGTCCCGGCCGAAAATCTGCACGCGTCCGCTGCGCGGCGGGGTCAGCCCGACCAGGCTGCGTAGCGTGGTGCTCTTGCCGGCGCCGTTGCGGCCAAGCAACGTGGTGATCCGGCCTTCCGCGACGGTCAGGCCGACATCGTGCAGGATGTGGCTCTTGCCGTAGAACGTGTTCAGCCCTTCGGCGTGCAACGCGGCGGTCATGACCCAGAAACCTCGCCCGCCGCGCGAAGTTGAGCCGCCAAGCGGATCGACGCGGCGCGTAGCGCCGGCTGAGGGTGCCGCGGCCGCAAACTGCTTACCCGCGAACAAGCAAGAAACAGCACCGAGACTGAACGCGGCACCCTCACCCTCGCCGCTACCGCGTCTCGACCTCTCCCGCGCAGCGGGAGAGGTTTCTGAATTTGCAAATTCCTCATTCCACTTTCCCCAGATACGCAGCTTGCACGTGCGGGTCTGCGGCAATCTCCGCCGGCGTGCCGTCGGCCAGCAGCTTGCCCTGGTCCAGCACGCAGATCCGGTCGGCGAGATTGAACACCACCCGCATGTCATGCTCGATCAGCACGATCGTGTAGTTGCTGTTCCGGTGCAGCCGCCGGATCAGACCCGCGATCTGATACGTCTCCTGCTCGCCCATGCCGGCGGTCGGCTCGTCCAGCAGCAGCAACCGAGGCTGCAAGGTCAGCGCCATGGCGATCTCGGCGGCACGCTGATCGCCATGCGACAACTCACCCACCAGGCGGTTGCCCTTCGCGGTCAATCCGGTCAGGCCGAGCATCTCGTCGATCCGCCCCTCCACCTGCGCTGCCGCAGACTTGCTGCGCCACAGCGACAGCTTCATGCCAGCCGCGCTCTCCGCGCCGATGCGCACGTTTTCCCGCACGCTCAGTTCGGGGAAGATTTCGGTGATCTGGAAGGTGCGCGCCATGCCGCGGGCGACGCGCGCGGCAACCGGCATGCGCGTGATCACCTCGCCGTCGAACAGGATGTCGCCGGTGGTCGGCGGAAAGAAGCCGGAGATCGTGTTGAAGAACGTCGTCTTGCCGGCGCCGTTGGGGCCGATGATCGCGCGCAGTTCGCCCTTCGCCACGGTCAGCGAGACGTTCTGCACCGCGCGCAGGCTGCCGAAATGCTTCGACACGTCGCGCACTTCCAGCATGGCGCTCATGCCGCACCTCGCCGTTGGAACATGCCGAGTATGCCGCGTGGAAAGAACAGCACGACCAGTACAAATATCAGGCCGACGAAGCTCATCCAGTTCACCGTCATCGAGGAGATGTAGTCCTGCAGCACCACGAAC
>DATHNI010000444.1:0-21355 GCA_035486135.1 Acetobacteraceae bacterium | reverse complement strand
CTGCATGTACAGCATGCCCCGCACGCCGTTCACCTGTTGCTCGATCGGCAGGGCGACGGTGTTCATCACGGTCTCGGCGCTGGCGCCGGGATAGCGCGTGGTGACCTGCACTGTCGGCGGCACCACGTTCGGATACTGCGCCACCGGCAATTGCGTGATGGCGATCAGGCCGAGCAACACCATGACGATCGCCAGCACATTGGCGAGCACCGGCCGGTCGATGAAAAAGCGCGAGATCATGGGAGGTCGAGCGAAGCGGACGGCGCGTGCTTTCCCCCGTTTCCCCCGTCATGGCCGGGCCTGGCCCGGCCATCTATCGCGGCACGCTGGCGCGAGTGGGTGCCGCGACAGATGGCCGGGTCAAGCCCGGCCATGACGGGGGCGTCGCCGGTGCGGGGCGTGCCGAAGCGGGCGGTGCCGAAACGGGCGATGCCGATACGGGCTTGCGTCATCGCCGTCACGACTTGCCCGGTGCGGGCAGCGCCGCGGTGATCTCGGAGGCTTTCGGTGCCACCTTTTGCCCGGGCACGGCGCGCTGCAATCCCGATATCACCACGCGGTCGTCGGGCCGCAGGCCGGTCGCGATCACCCGCAGCGCGCCGACCCGATCGCCCGTCGTGACGGTGCGCTGCTGCACCACGTCGTCCTTGTCCACCAGCAGCAGGTACCGCCCGGCCTGGTCGGTGCCCAGCGCCGTGTCGGGCACCAGCAAGGCCTCGGCCGCCGGTTTGGGCAGCGGCACACGTACGCGCACGAAGAAGCCAGGCAGCAGCACGTGGTCCGAATTCAACAGGATACCGCGCACCGTCAGCGTGCCGGTATTCGGATCGACCTCCGGCGTCGCGTAGTCGAGCGTGCCCTTGTGCGGATAGCCGGTCTCGGTCATCAATCCGACCTCGACCGGCACCTTCCTGAGTTCTTTCTCTGTCGAACCCGCCTGTCCGAGACTGGCCCGAATCCGCAGCACATCCTGCTCGCTGATGGTGAAGCTGACATAGATCGGATCGAACTGCACAATCGTGGCCAGCGTGGTCGGCGAGTTCGCGCCAACCAGGCTGCCGACCGAAACCTGGTGCGCCGTCACCGTGCCGTCGAACGGTGCGGTCACCTGGGTGTAGCCGAGATTGGTCGCCGCCAGCGTCACGCCGGCCTGGTCGTTCAGCACGGTGGCCCGATTGCTGTCGCGCGCGGCGCGGGCGATATCGACCTGGGAGCGCGATGAGAAATCGGTGCGGCCGAGCGAGGCCTGCCGCTCATACTCGGCATCGGTCTGCACTGCCTGCGCCTGGGCCGATTCCAGCGCCGCCTGTGCCTGCTGCAGCTTGGCCTGGTAAGGCGCGGGCTCGATGACGAACAGCGTATCGCCGCGATGCACGAAAGCGCCGTCGACATAGCGGATCTCTTGCAGGAACCCCGACACGCGGGCGACCAGGTCCACCTGGTTGTAGGCCACCATGTTGCCGGTGGCCTCCAGATACGGCGTCACCGGTTGACGCAGTGCCTGTGCAACGATCACCTCCGGCGGGGGAGGCGGGACGAACGCGGTCTGCTGCCGCTTGCATCCGGCAATTCCGAGCGCCGCCACCAGCGCGATGGTCGCCGAACGCCAGGCCCCGTGCATGATCCTAGCTCTCCCGAACGCCAGACGCCGGTTCCGACTATGTCGCGGGCACCGTAGGCGAAACGGCTGGGCGCGGGCAAGCGGGGTGCATTGCCAGGCAGGACAGCCGGTGCGACATCCGCTGTCGTGGCGCACCATTGGAGAATCGCGCATGAGCACACCCGCGACCAACACCCTGGCGACCCTGCGGCTCGAACGCGTCGTGGACCGCATGCTGGCCCCTTGGCGCCACGCCAACGGTCCCGGAGTCACCATCGGCGTGGTGCGCGACGACGCCCTTGCGGTGCATCGCAGCGCCGGCCTGGCGAACATCGAGCTCGGCGTGCCGATCGGCCCCGGCACGACCTTTCGCATTGCCTCGGTCAGCAAGCAGTTCACCTGCGCTGCCATCCTGATGCTGGCCGCCGAGGGCCGGCTGAGCACCGAGGACGACGTCCGCCGCCACATCCCGGCCTTCCCCGAACTCGGCCATCGCATCACGCTGGCGCACCTGATGCACAACACTTCCGGCATCCGCGACATGCTGGAGATCATGCGGCTGGGCGGCGTCGACCTCGGCCAACCTTGCGCGCCGCAGGACCTGCTGGACGGCGTGTGCCGCCAGCGCGGCCTGAATTTCCCGCCCAACACGCGCTACCTCTACAGCAACTCCAACTTCATGCTGCTTGGCCGGATCGTGGAGCAAGTCAGCGGCGAACCGCTGGCCGCGTTCCTGGACCGCCGCATCTTCGCCCCGCTGGGCATGAGCATGACCCGCCACACCCCAACCACCGAGGAGCTGGTGCCAGGCCTTGCTACCGGCTACCTGCCCGAGCCGAACGGCTGGCGCCGCGCCCGGCACGGCTTCCCGCTGCACGGCGAGGGCGGGCTGGTGTCGTCGGTCGAGGACCTCGCGCTGTGGCATGCGCAGTTCGGCGTGCCGGCGCGGCATGGCGGGGCGCTGGCCGAGGCGTTGGCCACGATGACGCCATTCGCCAACGGCACGCCCAACACCTACGCGCGCGGCCTGCGTATCAAGACCTGGCGCGGCGTGCGCACCATCGGGCATGACGGGTTGTGGCCCGGCTTCAAGACCAGTTTCATCCGCGTGCCGGACCACGCCGCGGCGGTGATCTGCATCAGCAACGATGCCACGTCCGACCCGCACGACCTGGCCTTCCAGGTGGTGGACGCATTGTTCGAGGGCGCGCCGGGCGTGCATCCCGTGCCGCCGATGCCGGACTGGGCGGAGGCGCCAGACCTTACCGGCCGCTACCTGGACCGGCATAGCGGTGCCACCGTCGATGTCGGGCGCGACGCCGCGGGGCGCGTCACCGCCAGCCATAACGGCGTGGCGACCTGGCTGCTGCCCACCGAGGACGGCCGCCTCGCCACCAGCCGCGGCTCCGGCGACTTCACCATGCGGCTGGGACGGGACGGGCTGGAGGTCGAGCGTGACGCCGGGGTGCG
Organism: Acetobacteraceae bacterium; assembly: GCA_035486135.1. GTDB lineage: Bacteria > Pseudomonadota > Alphaproteobacteria > Acetobacterales > Acetobacteraceae > JASHVB01. Next base: position 18,285 of record DATHNI010000444.1, on the reverse strand, counting down.
TGAGACGCTGCGGCGCGTCGTTCCGGGGGCACGGCTGCCGGCCGACCTGCCCGGGCGCTACACCAACCCGGATACCGCCGCCACCTGGACCGTCACGGCGACCGACACCGGGATGGAACTGCGCGTTGCCGGCCCTCTGCTGATCGGTTCCGGTGGGTGGGAGATCGAGCCGGTCGAGGGCGACTGCATCCGCATCTACACGCCGCTGACGCTGTATCGCGGCTGGGTGGATACAGTGGTGCAACGCGACGCCGCGGGCCGGGTGACGGGGCTGCACGTCGATGGCGGGCGGGTGAAGGGGCTGGTGTTCGCGCGCGCGCAGTGACGCGGTGCGTGCCGGGGCGGAATGAAATCGGTGGGCTGCACGGTGGGTGGATCGGAGAGCAGAGTGGCGGAGGGGGGACGACAGGATGTGTCAGCCTGCGTCCGCGTGCTACGCCGGATTCAGTGGCGACGCGCCGATGCCTCGACTGCGGCGAGGCATCGGCGGAGCCGGGTTCACGCGCGTTTCGCGCAGGGCAGCACTTGCCAGAACTGGTCGAACGCCATCGGAAACGACCGGTACTTGGCGCGGTAGAACAGCGGGAAAAACTTGAAGAAGTCAGCCTTCCGTTCGAACCAGTACTCGCCGTAATTGGGATCGAACATCATTGCGTCGCCGGAGCTGCTATAGGATGGCTGCCCCAGCCAGACAGCGATCGCATGGCCGGCGCTGGTACCCCAAGCCTTGCCGCCGAAATTCACCCGCGCATAGCATGAGTTGAACTTCTGCATCGCATGGACGATGTCGTTGTCGATATTCGGCGCGCCCCCTGTGACATCCACCGCGGCCGGGGCGGTTGCAGCACGGGTCATGTCCTTTTGTGCCCGCGAATTGAAGTATTTGATGACTTTCGATGCTCCGAGGCCCAAGATGTCGTGCATCTGTAAAAACAGCTCGAGCTGCCGGTCCTGCGCTGCGCCGCCGGTGTTTGAGACTGTGCCGTGCAGCAGAGCGATTTCCTTCAATCGTTTCACATTCAGCGGACCAACGCCGCCGCCGCCCAGATGGTTTGCCAGGCTGTCGCCGGCGGCATGGTACCTGATCCACTCCGCCGACAAGGCGGCACAAATGCCAAAGGTGCGATAGTAGCGCCAGACGGAGAAGTCGGATTGGCTGAACGTCCAGGTTGCATGGCCTTTCTGTGCTCTGGCCAGGTTGGCGACTTCGACCATCGTGCTTGCCCCGTCTGAATTTGGTGTGACTATGGCTGAACCCACTATCATCGTCTTCGCGATGGGACAACAAACTCCTGACGGCTGGGTAATGTCCTAATTAGCCCCCCCAAATTCGGACACAACCGGCGTCGGAAAACGCTTGACGCCTGACACAAATCATGGGCAGGCGAGTGACGGCCGGCTGAGCCAAGCGGGTTCTGCGAAACTACTGACTTCCGAATCACTATACCGATCGGAGGCTATCGCATTTGCGTCTGCTGATTGCTGTCTGGAGTACATCCATGCGGTCTCGTGGCGACCGCAGCAAAGCAAGAATTTTTGACACGGATTAGCACGGAAAGCAGCTTAAGCCACGGATTAGCACGGAAACAAATAAATCCAGTCAAGGTCCCGCATCAGTCGAGTTTACCGTCGAAATTTACTGTTCCGTGCTAATCCGTGGCTTAGGCTGCTTTCCGTGCTAATCCGGGTCGAAGATTCTTGCTTTGCCGCGGTCGCCCCGACCCTGGTAGCCAGCCGTGGAAGTCCCCGCCTTGGCCCAAGTCACAATCACCTTATCCAGATCGCTCCCGGTCTAGTCGTTGACATCGTCGCGCTTCCGCTTTCACCCCCGGTAGCGCAGCGCGTTGACCAGCAGAGCGAAGGCCGGCGTGGGCTGGCGGCGGCTCGGATAATAGAGGTGGTAGCCCGGGAAAGGCGGACACCAATCGGCCAGCACCCGGATGAGCACCCCGTCGGCGAGATGCGCCCGCACGCTGTCCTCGGGCACATAGGCCAGGCCGAAGCCCGCCAGGGCCGCGTCGAGCATCGGGCCGGTCGCGTTGAACACGAGCTGCCCCTCGACCCGCACTCGCAGCTCTCGTCCATCCTTTTCGAATTCCCAGGCGTAGAGGCCGCCATGGGTCGGCAGGCGCAGATTGATGCAGGTGTGCGCGGTCAAGTCTTGCGGCGTCTTCGGCCTTGGCCGTTGCGCGAAGTAGGCCGGCGCGCCGACCACCGCCGAACGCATGTCCGGCCCGATGCGCACCGCGACCATGTCCTTCGCCACCATCTCGCCGGAACGAATGCCGGCGTCGTAGCGCTCGGCAACGATGTCCGTCAGGCCGTAGTCGATGGCGATCTCCAGCTTGATGTCCGGGTAGGCGGGCAGCAGCTTCTCCAGGGCCGGCCAGACGGCGGCTTTCACCGCATGGTCATGCGCCGTGATGCGGATGGTGCCGGAGGGCTTGTCACGCAGCTCGCTCAGTGCGGCCAGCTCCGCGTCGATCTCGTCCAGGCGCGGTCCCGCGGCCCGCAGCAACCGCTCGCCCGCCTCGGTCGGAGCGACGCTGCGGGTGGTGCGGGTCAGCAGCCGCAGGCCGAGGCGTTCCTCGAGGCCGCGGATGGTGTGACTCAGGGCCGATTGCGAAACACCAAGCTGCGCTGCCGCCTTGGTGAAACTGCGCTGCTTCGCGACAGCGAGGAAGGCGACCAGATCGTTCAGGTTCTCGCGAGGCATTCATGACCCTGACTCATAAGAATATGCACATCCTAGCATCTAATGGCATAACGGCAGAGTGCTAATTTATCGCCGTGCAACACGCCGGGTCCGGCTGCCGCACCGGGCAACGGGCATTCGACGAGATCGGGAGATCAGGCCATGACGACATTCGATGCCGACACCCTGCGCGCCTTGCGCGACGTGCAGGAGCCCTTGATCCGAACGGAGAAGCATCCCAACAGTGGGGTCGTGATCTGGGTGGTGGTGGCCGACGACGAGATCTTCGTGCGTTCGTGGCGCGGCGCGGAGGGCCGTTGGTACAAGGACCTCGCGTCCGGCGGCCCGGCAACGCTGGAATTCGGCGGCCAGCGGCTGGCGGTGCAGGCGATCCCGGCGGCCGACGCGGCTTCGATTGCCCGGACCACCAGCGAAATCCTGCGGAAGTATCGCCACAGCAGCCATGTGCAGGAAATGGTGCGCGACGCGATCCTGCCGACCACGCTGCGGCTCGAACCGCGCTGATACGGCGCCGCGGATGCGGCGACACCGACTGTCCCGACAACACACGGTGCGGCTAACCCAGCGACCCCGACTGTCCCGACAACAGGAGCAATGACCATGGACATCAAGCGAAGCGGCTCGCAGCCATCCGGCAAGGGGCCGGCCGAGTATTTCACCGGGTCGGTGCGGATCGACCCGCTGTTCCAGGCGCCCGATCCGGCGCGCGTTCGTGGCGCCAGCGTCACGTTCGAGCCTGGCGCGCGGACCGCCTGGCACACGCATCCGCTGGGTCAGACATTGATCGTCACCGCAGGCTGCGGCTGGGTGCAACGCGAGGGCGGACCGGTCGAGGTCATCCGGCCGGGCGACGTGGTGTGGTTCTCGCCGCACGAGAAGCACTGGCATGGGGCCACGGCAACCACGGGCATGACCCATATCGCCCTTCAGGAAGCGCTGGACGGCAAGGTCGTGGACTGGATGGAACAGGTGAGCGACGCGCAATACCGGGCCTGATGGCTCGGCAAGGCGATGGCGCCTCGATCCGAAAGCAGGAGAGCACGATATGCGGAAGCGTAAACTCGGCAGCGGTGGCCTGGAGGTTTCGGCGATTGGCCTGGGCTGCATGGGACTGAGCTCCGGCTACGGTCCCGCCGCCGACACGCGGGATGCGATCCGTGTGATCCGGGCGGCGGTGGACCGGGGCGTCACATTCTTCGATACCGCCGAAGCATACGGCCCTTATAAGAACGAGGAACTCGTGGGCGAAGCACTGGCCCCGTTCCGAGACCAGGTCGTGATTGCCACCAAGTTCGGCCACGCATTCGGCCGGGAATTGCGGGACCTCGGTATGAACAGCCGGCCGGAGCATATCAGGCAGGTCGCTGAAGCGTCGCTGCAGCGTCTCAGGACGGATCGCATCGACCTGTTCTATCAGCACCGCGTCGATCCTGCGGTACCGATCGAGGACGTCGCGGGGACCGTCAGGGACCTCATTCAGCAAGGCAAGGTCAGGCATTTCGGCCTGTCCGAAGCCGGCGTGCAGACGATCCGCCGGGCGCACGCGGTGCAGCCGGTCACCGCCCTCCAAAGCGAGTATTCGCTGTGGTGGCGGGAGCCGGAGCAAGCGATCCTGCCGACGCTGGAGGCGCTCGGCATCGGCTTCGTTCCGTTCAGCCCGCTGGGGAAGGGCTTCCTCACCGGCGCGATCGGCGCGGACACAACGTTCGGCAGCAACGATATGCGGCGCATGGTTCCCCGCTTCACGCCCGAGGCGCGCACTGCGAACCAGGCCGTGATCGATGCGCTGGCCCAGATCGCGGCACAGAAGCAGGCAACGCCGGCCCAGATCGCGCTTGCCTGGCTGCTGGCACGGAAGCCCTGGATCGTGCCGATCCCCGGCACCACGAAATTGCACCGTCTGGAGGAGAACCTCGGAGCAGCGGATGTGGACCTGACGTCAGACGATCTTCGCGGTATCGACGGCGCGCTGGCGAAGCTTACCGTGCAGGGCGAGCGTTATCCGGCGTTTCTCGCGGCAATGGTCGATCGCTGAAAGACGGTGATGCCAACAGGAGCGCGGATCATCAGCAGCAGCAAGGGTACAGGCGCCGGCTGAATTCGATCGGGGCTCACACCAGGATGACCGTATCGCTGTAGCGTGCGATCCGGGCGTCGTGCGTCAGCAGGCGCAGCGGTTCGGCCAGCGCCTGCGCGACCAGCATCCGGTCGAACGGATCGCCATGCAGCGGCGGCAGCGTCTCAAGCATCAGCACGTGCGGCGGCATGATATCGAGCACTTCGTAGCCCGACGCACGAAACAGATCGAGCGCCTTGTGTGCGGAAACCGGCATGTCGTTTGGAGAGCCGCGGGCGAGGGCGTGCTTGATCGCGATCTCCCAAATGTTCGCCGCACTGGTAACGATGTCATTCGCAGGATCGGCGATCAAGCCACGCGCTGTCGCCGGTAGCCTCGGATCGTCCACCACGGCCCACAGGGCAATGTGCGTGTCGAGCAGGAGCCTCACTCGGCCTGGCCGTTGAACAAGGCAGCGATCCGGGCCTCGTTTTCGTCGATCGTATCGGGCACGGCGAACTGGCCCTTGGCGATCCCAATTCGCGGGCCGGCTTCACTGCGTCCCACCGGTACCAGCTTCGCAGCGGGGCGGCCATTGCGGGCGATGACGATCTCGGCCTCGGCGCCGCTTTCCACTGCATTGACGAGGCGGGAGAGACTTGACTTGGCCTGGAGCATATTGACGGTGGGCATGGTCGGCATCCTGGTCTGACCAGACCAGACTAAGATGTTCAACCCAGTGCGCGCAACAACCCCGGCACGGCGGCCGAGTTCATGTCGCGGACCATCATCCGCCGCTGGCACCAACTCTAACTTTACGGCAGCATCGCTTTCCCGTCCCGGAGAGCCCCGTATGCACCGCCTGCGCCGCGTCGTCCTTACCCTGGCCCTGACCCTCACCGCCGGCGCCGCCCTCGCGCAGGGCACCCTGCGCATCGGATTGAACGAGGACCCGGACGCGCTGGACCCCGCCCGCGGCGGCACCTTCGTCGGCCGCATCGTGTTCGCCGCGGTGTGCGACAAGCTGATCGACACCGACGCGAAGAACGACTTTGTGCCACAGCTTGCCACCGCGTGGTCCTGGTCGCCGGACAACCTGGTGCTGACCCTCACCCTGCGCGACGGCGTGCACTTCCAGGACGGCGCGCCGATGGACGCCGCCGCGGTGGCCGCCAACCTGCAACGCTACCGCACTGCACCGGAAAGCCTGCGCAAGTCGGAACTCAAGCCGGTCTCGTCGGTGGAGGTGGTCGATCCGCACACCGTGCGCCTGCACCTGTCGCAGCCCTATGCGCCGCTGGTCGCGGTGCTGGCGGATCGCGCCGGCATGATGATCTCGCCCGCCGCCCTCTCCGGTGACGTGACGAAAACGCTGCCCTGCGCCGGGCCGTTCAAGCTGACCGAGCGGGTGGCGCAGGACCGCATCGTGGTCGATCGCTTCCCCGGCTACTGGAACGCGCCGGCGATCCACCTCGACCGCATCATCTACGAGCCGCAGCCGGACACCACGATCCGGCTGGTCAACCTGCAAGCAGGGCAGCTCGACATGGTGGAGCGGCTCGGTCCCAGCGACGCCGGCACCGTGCGCAAGAACCCGAAGCTGAAGCTGGTGGGGCAGACGGCGCTGGCGTACTACTCGATCAGCATCAACCTGGCCAACAAGGGCCCGCTGACCAATCCGCTGGTGCGCGAGGCGCTGGAGGATTCGATCGATCGCGCGGCGCTGAGCCAGGTGGTCACCGACGGCCAGTTCATCCCGTCGAACCAGTTCGAGGCGCCGGGCAGCCGCTACTGGGACCCCGACCATCCCGTCCCACCGCGCGACATCGCCAAGGCCAAGGCGCTGCTGCAACAGGCCGGCGTGCTGCATCCGGAGTTCAGCCTGCTGGTCGGCAACAGCTCGGTCGAGCAACAGGCGGGCGAGGTGCTGCAGGCGATGGCCAAGGAGGCGGGGTTCATCGTGAAGCTCCAGACGGCGGAGGCGAACGCGCAGGTCGCGTCGGCGCGGGCCGGGCAGTACGACGCGACGGTGGTGATCTGGAGCGGCCGGCCCGATCCGGACGGCAACGTGGCGATCTGGCTGCAATGCGATGGGTTCCTGAACTGGGGCAAGTACTGCAACCCGGCGTTCGACGCGCTGCTGGCCAAGGCGCGCGGCGTGACCGACATGGCGCAGCGCCAGGCGGCGTATCGCCAGGTGGTGGACCTGTATCTGCACGACCGGCCGCACATCGTGCTGTACCACGCGCGCTGGTTATGGGCGCTGAGCGACAAGGTCTCCGGCTTCGTTCCAACGCCGGACGGGCTGATCCGGCCGCAAGGCATGGCACTGGCGCCATGAGCAGGATTGATGAGAAACGGTTGCTGGATGAACTTCGGACGTTGCGGTCGATCGGCGCCTATCGCACCGGCGTGCACCGGCCGACCTACTCGCCGCAGGACATCGAGGCGCGGCATTGGTTCGCCGCGCGGCTGACCGAGGCCGGGCTCGAGGCTGAGATCGACGGCATCGGCAACGTTATCGGCCGTGGGCGAGGGGAGGGGCCGTTCCTGCTGATCGGCAGCCACCTGGAAACCCAGTCGCATGCCGGCTGGCTGGATGGCGCGATGGGAGCGATGTACGGCCTGGAGGTGGCACGTGCCCTGGGACGCGGCATCGACGTGGCGGGCTGGGCGGACGAGGAGGGACATTACGGCTCGTTCCTCGGCAGCCGCTCGTTTTGCGGGCTGGTGGACGAGACGGAGCTGGACGGCTGCCACAACCGCGATGACGGCACGCCGTTGCGCGCGGCGCTGCAACGCGCGGGGCTGGCCGGCCGGCCGCGCGCGATGATCGATCCGGCGCGCTATCGCGGCTACCTGGAGGCGCATATCGAGCAAGGCGAGGAACTGGACAGCGCCGGCAAGCGACTCGGCGTGGTCACCAGCATCGTTGGGGCACGCAACTACCTCATCACCTTCGAGGGCGTGCAGAACCATGCCGGCACCACGCGCATGGCGGTCCGGCGCGATGCCGGGGTGGCGCTGGTGCGGCTGGCCAGTGCGATCGACCGGCGGTTTCCGCACATCGCCGGCCCGCGCACGGTGTGGACCACCGGGCGGATCACGGTGCAGCCTGGCGCGCCGAGCATCGTCCCCGGCCGCGCCGAGATGCTGTTCCAGTTCCGCGATACGGACCCGGCGATGCTCGACAGGCTGGCGCAGGAATTGGACGCGCTGGTGGCCGAGGCAGCGAAGGGGCCCTGCGACGTGACGCTGACCGCGCTGTCACGCTCGACGCCGACGGCGATGGATGCCGGCTTCCAGGACGTGCTGGAACGTGTGGCGGAACGCGATGCGCCGGGCCTCGTGGAGCGGATGCCGAGCGGGGCAGGCCACGATGCGCAGATCGTGGCCAAGTGCCTGCCGGCCGCGATGCTGTTCGTGCCGAGCATCGGCGGCGTCAGCCATCACTGGACCGAGGATACCAGCGAGGCGGACATCGCGTTGGGCTGCGCCGTGCTCGCGGATGCGGCGGCGGAGATCCTGGGGTCCGGCTAGTAGCCAGAATAATGCAGCGCGAGACGGCGGACCTGTTTGTCATGTTGTCATTGCGAGTTGACCACCGACCGGCGGCAGCCGACCCGTCCTGAATGAAACTGCAAGGTCGTCGCGCGAAGGATACTCCCCCTCCCCTTGCGGGAGGGGGGAGGGGTACGTGCGGCACGGAACCCCGCCCTCCAACCTTGGTCCGCTTCGCGGCCCAAGCCCTCAAGGGGAGGGGAGTCTTTTTCTTGCCAGGCGCGTAGCGCCGAAGCAATGACAGGCGGGACTGGCGTGACTTGAGGCCCACTGGAAGTGGCTACCAAGCCGCGCGCTCCTTGCGAATGGATCGCCACGCCGGCGCCTTGGACGCAGTTCGGGCCGCGAAACGGACCAGGGTTTGCGAGGGGTCGTGCCACCACGAGCCCGCAAACCTCGGTCCGCTTCGCAGCCCGGGTCCCTCAGGCGGGAGGGGGTCTGCTTCGCGTCAGCCGAGTCAACGCGCCATTAGAAACGCAGCGCGACACCCAGCAGGGCGATTTGCTGCTGCACCTTGTTGTTCTGGCTTGCGGTCGCACCGGTGTCGGCGTTGGTCAGGAAGTTATAGCCACCCTGGTAGTTATAGCCCCACAGATATTCCGCCAGCAGGATCGCCCCCGGGCCAAGGCCATAGGTTACGCCAAGATCGATGCCGGCCGATGTCCGTTGGGTCGGCAGCCCCGGCTGACCCTGGTATTTGTAGTCGAAGAAGCTCCCGCCGAGCGTCGCGGGCAACTGCGGGATCGTGTAGCGCGCACCGACGACCCAGGCTATCGCCATGGTCTGCGAGGTCTGGCAGGCGGTGGCGCTGACGCAGTAGGCGGAACTGCCCGGGCCGGCCTTGTTCTGCAATCCCCACGAACCGTTAAAGTCGCCGAACTGCGTGTTGGCGCCGATCGCCAGGTAGCGGTTGATCGTCACTTCCGCGCCGATGACGCCGAGGTTCAGCCCGTTGTAGCGCAGCGCCGCGGTGCCGGGCACACTGCTGTCCGGCGCGAACGGACCGGCATCGGTCGGCGCACTGACGGTGTAGATGCCGGACGCGGCGAAGCCGATCGGCCCGATCGTGTTGCGGTAGCGCAGGCCGATTTCGAACTCGTTCCGGTAACGTCCCAGGTCGCTTGCCGCGTTCGACGTCGATTGCGTCACGCATCCGGTGTTGACGGCGGAGCAAGTGTCGCCGGCACTGGTAGCGGGCGCGTTGTTCGGCGCGAAGCTGATCACCGTGTCGAACCCGTGGAACACCGGTGAGAGATAGGCGATACGCGCCGCCTGGTACTCGTTGCCGCCGTCCGCCCACGGCCAGACCGGCGCCGTGCTCGACGGCGACAGCCCGAGTGGATAGCTATCCCATCCGCCGACATCGAATTCGTCGTTCAGCCCGACCTCCAGCAGCGAGTTGGCGCTGAAGCCCTGCCCGAGGCGAACGAGGCCCGCCTGGTCGGTGCCGACATAGGCCCAGGCCTGCCGCACATACAGAGTCTGCTGCCCGTTGGCGGCCGAGGTGCCCGATGACGTAGCGCTGGCGGTGTTGAGCCCGCCATTGCCGATGGCAACGGTCGAGCCCGTGCCGTTGGTGGTCGTGGTGGTCGAGTTCGGGTTCAGCGTGTTTTCACGGATTTCGGTGAAGGCGCCGTAGCGGACGCCGTTCTTGCTCATGCCGTCGATGCCGGCATCGAGCCGGACATAGCCGACGACGCCGTACGGCGCCTGCTTGTTGCCCGAGGCAGCGTTGGCACCGGCGATGGCGCCATTGGCCGATGCGGCAGTGGCCGGATAGCCGCTGACGCCGCTGCCATTCATCCCGGTCCACCAGGAGCCCTCGACCGCCATGAACGTCTGCAGGTCCATGCGGACGATCGCCGTGCCCGGAGCCGGGGTGGAGAACGGCGAGGAGTTGTACGCCGACGCGACGGGGCTATATTGCTGGCCATACCCGGCGGCATACGGCCCGGAGACCTCCTGGAAGCCGCTGGGCGTTGTCAGCATGCCGACCCCGGTCGGAGACTGGATTGGACCGGTGGGTGTCGAGCCGTCGGACGCCGGAAACTCGACGGCAAACGCCGTCCCGCCGAGCGCGCTTGCCATCGCGCTGGCATATAAAAGCGATCTGAATTTACGCATGCTGTCTCTCTCCGTATGCGGGTCGTGCCCGACAGGACTTTCCCGATGGGTATTCATTACTTGCTTGCAACACCATCCCGCGCGGCAAACCGCGGGTCATCGGCGCAGGGCCGTGGCGCCGTGTGGCAACGGCACTGCGTGATTGACCAGGCACGCGCGTCACGGTCGTCGATGTCGCGGCACCGGGCGCCGCGGATGACGGTGGTGCGCCCGATGGCACGCCAACGGCATGCGCAACGCCGTCGTTCCTAGCCTCGGGTGAGCGTGCTCCCTGGTGCTATCGACATCGTGGCGGTCCTCGCTGCACGGGACGATATGACGTGTCTATATCATATGTTTTGCCAATCATGACCGAGCGATGGGGATGGCGATTCAGACGAGGATACACTGCGTCGCCGATCCGCGATTTATGATTGGCCGGACGCATCGACGCAGTACGCCGTGCCCCAGGATCATCCCGTTGTCGCCGCAGGCGGTGACCTGGCCGAACGATAACTCAATGTCAGGACTGCGCGTGACGATGGCCAGGAATATCAAGGCTTTCATGGTGAAATCCTGTGCTTCTGAGCGAAACCGGCCGGTCATCGCGCGTCGCACTCATGGCTGTTTGGTTAATGGCTTTCCAGTTGATTCTTAGACAACATCCAGTAATAACTCTGTTAAAAATATCACGTCCTCGGCATTTGGAAGAACATCTTACCAATATATGAAGAATTATCAATATTTATCATATGGCAACGTGCCGAGCGGCGGCGTGGGCCACGCCCTCGCTCGTGGGCGATACTATCGATCCGCAATATCACGCATGCGGCCACTGCTGACTGGAGTGCGTCCCTGACCTACACTCGCCGCATGACCGCACGTTCGCATCCCCTGCTCGAAGCAACCGCCGGCACCATCATCGAGAGCCAGCAGCGTGTCTGGGACGGCCGCTTTCCTCTCGACGTGGTGCGCTTCCGCCATCGCCGGTTCGACGGCCGCTTGTCGGAGACGCGCACCTGGGAACTCTGGCGCCGAGGCCGGGCCGCCGCGGTGTTGCCCTACGACCCCGACAGCGATCAGGTGGTACTGATCGAGCAATACCGGCTGCCCGCCCTGGCCGCCGGCGTTGACCCGGTGCTGGTGGAACTCCCCGCCGGCCTGTGCGATGCGGGCGAATCCCCGGAACAAACCGCGCGGCGGGAGATGCTGGAGGAGATGGCCCTCCCGGTTACCACCCTGCATCCGATCGGCGAATTCTTGCTCACGCCCGGCGGCGCCGATGAACTCTGCACGCTGTATCTCGGACGCGTCGTCGCGCCGCCGGCGGATGCGGACGGCATTGCCGGCCACGCCGGCATGGCGGACGAGAACGAGGACATTCGCACCCGCCTCTGGCCGGCGTCCCACGCGATCGAGGCGGCCCTCGACGGCCGCTTCACCAATGTGGTGACAACGGCCGGTCTGCTATGGCTGGCGGCGCGGCACGATGCGATGCGCACCGCATGGAGGACCGGATGACGGCAAAACTGTTCCAGGACGACCCGCGCCTGCGCGCCACCGACGCCACCGTGCAGGCCAGCGCGCCGGAGGGCATCGTGCTCGACCGCACGGTGTTCTACGCCCGCGGCGGCGGCCAGCCGGGCGATATCGGCGTGTTGCGCTGGGACGGCAGCGAGACGCTGATCGCCGACACCATAAAGGGCGACGGCGACACCATCCTCCACGTGCCCGCGCCAGGCGAGGTGTTGCCTCCGGCCGGTGCCACGGTGCACGCCGAGATCGACTGGGACCGCCGCCACAAGCTGATGCGCATGCACACCGCACTGCATCTGCTGTGCACGGTGATCAAGGGCGCGGCGGTGACGGGAGGTTCGGTTGGCACGGACCGTTCGCGGCTGGATTTCGACCTGCCCAATCCGCCACCGAAGGAAGTCGTCGAGGCCGGACTGAACGCGTTGATCGAGGCGGATCACCCGGTGCGCATCGAATGGGTGGACGAGGCGGTGCTCGACGCCAATCCCGACCTGGTGCGCACGATGTCGGTGCAGCCGCCGCGCGGCACCGGCCGGTTGCGGCTGATGCGGATCGGCGACGACGATGTGCCGGTGGATCTGCAGCCCTGCGGCGGCACGCATGTCGCGCGCACCGGCGAGATCGGCCGCATGGCCGTTGTGAAGATCGAGAACAAGGGCAAGCAGAACCGGCGCATCACTATTGCTCCGGGGTGAGCGCGGCGAGGAGCGGGCCAGGCTGCGTACTCGGGTGCATACCAAAGCATGCAGACTGGCCCTGGCTCCTACCGTTTCTCGATGATGATCTTGACGATGGCCGTCAAAATCACCATGATACGTGGCAGGGGTTTGCGATGTTTGGGCATCGCTTTCCTCCTCTCCAACGCCGGTCGGGCCTATTCCCGGCCGGCGTCTTTATTTTCCGGCCGCAATACTGAACAAATCGTTGCCGGCGCTCTGACGCATAATCATGCTATCGTGTGTCGCGACACGCCGCGTAACGCGGCCCAGCGGGAGGCAACCGGCAAATGGCATTCGATAGTGCAGCGGCAATCGAGAGTTTCTGGCAGGCGGCGCAACGCGGCGATCATTTTCCGCCCGAGTGGTACGACAAGCTCGACCTCGACGCCGCCTATCGCATTCAGCTTGGCCTGATCGAACGGCGTTGCGCCAACGGAGAACGCCAGATCGGCTGGAAGGTCGGCCTGACCGCGCCCGCGATCCAGCAGCAATTCGGCTTCCACGAGCCGGTGTTCGGCTGCATCCTGCAGCGTGACGACAGCGCGCGTGTGTTCCGTCCGGATGAATTGATCAAGCCGGGCTTCGAACCGGAGCTGTGCCTGCGCGTAGGCCGCGATCTGACCGGCAACATCACGCCCGAAATGGCGCGCAGTGCGATCGACATGGTGTATCCGGCGCTTGAAATCATCGAGACACGCGGACCGTTCACCGAGCAAATTGCGTTGGCCCTGGCGGACAACGCGCAGCAGAAGACGGTGGTGCTGGGCGCCGGCGTGGCGCTGCGGCCCGACATCATGCTCGACCGTGTGGAAGCGACCGTGACGATCAACGGCACGAGCGCCGCGACCGGTCGCGGCGACGCGGTGCTGGGCAATCCGGTCAATTCCGTGGTGTGGCTCGCCGGCAAGCTGCGCGAATACGGGCGCCAATTGAAGGCGGGCGAGATCATCATGTCGGGCTCGTTCACCCGTCAGTTCCCAATCGCACGCAGCGATCGCATCCGCGTCGACTTCGCCGGGATCGGCGCGGTTGAAACATCGATGGCGGACTGAGCGGCGCGCCTCATAGCATGCGTTCGTATTCAGCATGAGTTTGAATTCAGCATGCGGTTGTGTTCAGGGAGGTGGGCCAGCCCGCGAACAGACTGGCCCTCCCTCCTATCCTGGTTTCACAATGACCTTGACGCTGACGCGCACGATCACCATAATCCAGGGCAGGAGATTGCGGTGATAAGGCACTGCTTCTCTCCTTCTGAAAGCCGGTCGGGGTCATTCCCGGCCGGCATTCGCATTCTGGGCTAGCAAATCCCAACAAATCGTTGACGCCACGACGCGACAGGCGCGCAGCCTGGGCGTAATCCTTGCTCGCACGCACCCATATGCTGCTAGTCTGCGTCCAGGGATGGCTCAACGATAAGGAGATGGACCCCATGACCAATCACGTGGGCCGCCGCGCCCTGGCCGGTGCCGCGGCCCTGCTGCCCACCGTGGCGCTGATCCCGGCTGCCCAGGCGCAGACGGCGAACGAGAGCGCCTTCGACCGCATCCGCCGCACCAAGGTCCTGCGCATCGCCGCCCTGCCCGGCGAGCTTCCCTATTTCCAGAAGGACCTCGCGACCGGCGAATGGAGCGGCGCCTGCATCGACATGGCCAAGGACATCGCCAAGGTGTTCGACGCCAAGTTGGAATACCTTGAATCCACCTACGGCAATTCAGTGCTCGACCTGCAGTCCAACAAGGTCGATCTCGCGTTTGCGCTGAACCCGACCGCCGCGCGCGCGCTGTCCATCGGCTTCACCCACCCGATGATCATCCACCCGTTCGGCTGCCTGGCGCGGCAGGGTCTGGATCCGAAGACATGGGACGACCTGAACAAGCCGGACATCCGCATCGTGTTCGACATCGGCTCGCTGCACGAGACCGCGGCACGGCGCTATTGCCCGAAGGCGCAGCTCACCGGCTACAAGACGCGCGACGAATGCACGCTGGCGCTGCAGTCCGGCCGTGCGGACGCGCACATCCTGGCGGCGATCCTGGGGCTGGCTGCGGTGGGCAAGAACCCGTCGCTCGGGCCCTATCACCTGCTGGGCGATCCCACCGTGGCGCTGCCAAGCTGCCTCGGCGTGCAGTGGGAGACCGACCAGCGGTTCCGCGAAGTGCTCAATGCCTGGCTCGACTTCAATCGTGGCGCGGCACAGATCCGCGAGTGGCTGCTGGTGGGGCTGGCAAAATTCGGCGTGAACCGCGATCAGGTGCCGTCGCAGTTGAGCTTCTAGTTTCACCATGCTCAGTGGTCCGTTGGCAGTTGCGGGCCGCTGAACCGCCGGGAGCGCCATGCATTACCATTGGGATTTCGCCTTCCTGCTGCGCTACGTGCCACTGTTCTGGAGTGGCGTCCTCGTCACACTTGCCTACACATTCGCCAGTATATTGCTCGGCTTGATCGTCGGCCTGCTGGTGGGCCTCGGCCGGCTGTCTCGCTCGAAGCTGCTGAACCTGCCGCTGATCGCCTATATCGAGGCGTTCCGCTGCACCCCGCTGCTGGTGCAGATCGTCTGGTTCTATTACGCGCTGCCCGTCTTGCTCGGCATCCAGATCCCCGCGACCGCCGCGGCGGTGATGACGCTGTCCGCCTACACCGGGGCGTTCTATGCCGAAATATTCCGTGGCGGCATCATATCGATCGAACGCGGCCAGTGGGATGCGGGGAGGGCGCTGGGGCTGCGGCGGTGGCATGTGATGCGCAAAGTCATCCTGCCGCAGGCGGTGCGCCGGATGATCCCGCCTTTCGTCAACCAATCGATCACGCAATTGAAGAATACCTCGCTGGTGTCCACCATCGCGGTGCCGGACCTGCTTTATAACGGCACGCTGATAACCGCGGACACCTATCGTCCGCTGGAGGTCTATACCGTCGTCGCGCTGATCTATTTCGCGCTGCTGTTTCCCAGCACATTGCTCGCGCAAGCCTATGAACGAGCGTTGGCCAAGGGGCGTTAAGACGTTTACATCACTGCCCGCGCCTGGCCCGTGGAAGCGCTGCCATGGTCAGCCCCCGGCCCCGGATCGTCATTAGCGCGGACGGACTATGGTCGCGCGTGGCCCGCATCGTCGATGCGCCGTTCGAAATCCAGCAACCATCGCGAAGCTGCGGGTATTATGCCTATTGGACCGGCGTCCCGACCGACGGCGTCGAGTTCTATCGCCGCCATGGGCCGGGTCATCCTGGTGTTTCCCACCCATGATGCGCAAACCTGCGTCTATGTCGGCTGGCCGGGCGATCAGACAGACGCCTACCGCGCCGACGTGAGGGTCGGCTATCTGGCCACGCTCGACCTCGCTCCCGACCCGGCGCGACGCGTGGCCGCCGGACGCCAGGCGACCGCGTTCAACGGCACCAACAAGCTGCCGAACCATTATCGTCAGGCCTGGGGCAAGGGCTGGGCGTTGGTGGGCGACGCCGCCTATCACCGCGATCCCATTACCGGGATGGGCATTGGCGATGCGTTCCTTGGCGCGCAATTGCTGGCCGATGCGTTCGAGTCTGCCAGGCATTCGACCGACCAGTTCGAATCGGCGCTGTCCGGTTACCAGCAGGAACTGCACCTCCGCACACGGCCGGTGTTCGATTACACGCTGCTGTCGGCCGCACTCGACGACCCGGCGCCGCTGTTGGCGTTCTACGCCGCGGTCGCCAAAAGCCCGGAGGCGACTCGGCAAATGATGAATGTGCTTGCCGGTACTGCTCCGTTCCGCGCGTTCTTCAATCGCGCCAACATCGCGCGCGTGACGGCCGGCGCCGCTGCATAGCCGCGGCGAACGAACGCCAGGCGGTGTAGGTCATTGCGCACGGACAATGTCACCCGTGTCGTGACGGTGGCTTCGGCCGATGGGTCATCCCGTCCAGATGGGCCATTTCGTACCGCGCGTGATAACACCGCGCGGCCTCGGGAGGCCCCGACCCGGTAGTCGGGCGCCTCGTTCATGGCATGCTGACCCAACCCGTCCAACTCGCGTTCAGTGATGCAGCCGGACCGGTTGCTCCAGCACTTCGGAGGCCAGCGACAACAGGCTTTCGGCGGCGGTGCGCAGGCCGGCCCTGTCGGCGTTCTCCGCCAGGGTCAGCAGCCGATCGGACAGCATCAGCGGGCTGAAGGATTGCTCATTTTGTGAAACGATGCGGGTCATGTAGGTCATGGCGTGGTCCTCCTTGGGTGCTTTCGATGTCGCCAGCGTGCGGTCCGGAGCCCTTTCCGGCTCTGATCTAGATCAATCTTTCACTGAATTCTGCTCGGGATTTCTACGTACGGAGAGTGTGGCCGACGGTCGCGTGTGGCGTTAATGAATTCATAAGATTCGGCCGGCGGGAAGATGGCGTCAGGCGGTGCCTGGGGCGACGAAGCTGCGGGCCAGACCGATCTCCAGCGGCACCGGCTCGAAGCGCAGCAACGCGCGCATGGGCGCGATGTCGAACGCCTTGTCCTCGGTGAGGCGACGGATCTCGGCGGGGCGGATGGTAGGTAGTAGCGGCAGGAACCGGGACAGGGTTGCGGCGACGATCAGCGGGGCGAGGGGAAAGCCGATGATGCGTGGCGGCGGCAGCCCGGCCACCGCGGCGATCGCCCGGACGAAGTCGGCATAGCGCAGCGCCTTGGGGCCAGCGACCACGAGGCTGTGCGGACCGTCCCATCGCAGGCCGAGCGCGGCGCGGATTGCACGCGTGACGTCGTCCTGGTGGATTGGCTGCACCAGGGCGTTTCCGCCGCCGGGCAACGGCAGCACCGGCAAGCGGCGCGACAGGGCGGCGAGGCGGCGCACGTTGTCCTCGCCCTGCGCGCCGTAGATCATCGTCGGGTGCAGCATCACGCCGGTGCGGCCGGACGCGAGAAAGGCGGCCTCGCCGGCCAGTACGCCGTTGCCGTGGGCATCCGGCCATTTTGTGAATTTGCGTGTGCTGCCGAGGAAGATGAGGCGCGCATCCGGCGGCGCCGCGGCGATCACCGCCGGAGCATGTCGCGCGTGGGCGGTCGAGACGACGGAGGTTGCGTCGTGCAGGGCGGCGCGTAAGGCGGCTGGGTCGGCGAGGTCGGCGATGCGGGGAGCCAGCGCGATGCCCTGTGCCGCCCATTTCGCGGCGTCGCGCACCACAGGGATGATCGCGACGTTGTCCGCGAGCAGCGCGCGGGACAACGCGGCACCGGAACGGCCGGATGCGCCGATGATGGCCGTTGTCACAGGAAACCTCTCCCGCCTTTGGCAGGAGAGGCATGCCCCCGGAACAATCGGGTGAAGGAAGCAAGGCCAGGGCTCTGCCCTGAAACCCGCCAAGGGGGCTTTGCCCCCCTGGACCCCCTAGCAAAGGCAGCGCCTTTGCAATCCGTTCGTTGGAGAGGTTGGATGGGAGGGGGGACGTGCGCCGTCGTGGCGTGCTGCCCGACCGACGATTGTCGGTCGGGCAGCACGCCACGACGGCGCACGTCCCACCTCCCATCCAACCTCTCCGGTAAAAGGTTCCAAGGGCTCCGCCCTTGGCGGGGATCCAAGGGGCAGAGCCCCTTGGTGGGGTCCAGGGGCAAAGCCCCTGGCTTTGCTTCC